>NZ_JBEPOP010000008.1:0-226761 GCF_040546855.1 Paenarthrobacter sp. 4246 | reverse complement strand
AAACTTGGCACACTATTGAGTTCTCAAACAACAGACACTACCGGCACCACCCACACCCACAAGGGTCCAGGATCGCTCCGGAGCAACTTTTCAAACTTACCCGATAAACCAGATCCTGGCAAATCAACGTTTCCGCGATTCCCGATCCAATCTTCGGCCCCACCCTGCACCGGAACGCTCAAAAGCGAACCATTTTTCAGGCTGTTATCAAGGGGGTCGGCCACCGCGGCTCTCAGCTCCAAGCTGTCTCACTCGCGGCGACTTAGAAGACATTACACGCCCACCAGCCCCGGCACAAATCGCCCGCACACCACCCAAAAACCCCGCCCACACAGGCCAAAAGACCCCATCACGGCCCCAAACCAGCAAAATCCGCCACAAACAACCTCAGTGAAGCCCGTCACGCCACCAAGTCCCACCAAACAGCCGTCCCGACACAAGCCAGCAACCGCCGTCGAAAAACCCCCACCCCAAACCCGAGGGACCTGCGAGAGCGTCCACCCCAAACCCGAGGCAAGTGAGAGAGCGTCGGCCTGAAACCCGAGGGACCTGCGAGAGCGACGCCCCCAAACCCGAGGGACCTGCGAGAGCGTCCGCCCCAACCAACGCCCGCCCCCAGCCATGCAGTCTCTGCCACACGCCAGGAATCAGGCTTAAACGCAGAAAAGGCCAGCAACCATGACGGTTGCCGGCCTTTTCAGAGCTTCGTGATTACCAGGAAGACTTGGTGATGCCCGGGAGCTCACCGCGGTGAGCCATGTCGCGGAAGCGAACACGGGAGATACCGAACTTCTGGAGCGTGCCGCGGGGACGGCCGTCGATCTGGTCGCGGTTACGCAGACGGATCGGGGAGGCGTTGCGGGGCAGCTTCTGCAGGCCGAGGCGTGCAGCTTCGCGTGCTTCGTCAGTCGCGTTGGGGTCAACCAGGGTCTTTTTCAGTTCGAGACGCTTGGCAGCGTAACGCTCAACAATGACCTTGCGCTGCTCGTTGCGAGCAATCTTTGACTTCTTTGCCATGTGTTTAGCGCTCCTCTCGGAATTCGACGTGCTGGCGGATCTTGGGGTCGTACTTCTTCAGAACCAGACGGTCCGGGTCGTTACGACGGTTCTTGCGGGTTACGTAGGTGTAACCGGTGCCCGCGGTGGACTTCAGCTTGATGATGGGACGTACGTCCTTGTCCTTTGCCATTAGAGCTTTACTCCTCGTGCCAGGATGTCGGCGACGACTGAGTCGATGCCGCGGACGTCGATTGTCTTGATGCCACGGGCTGACAGGGTCAGCGTGACATTACGGCGCAGGGACGGAACCCAGTAGCGCTTCTTCTGAATGTTCGGGTCGAACCGACGCTTGTTGCGACGGTGCGAGTGCGAAATGCTGTGTCCAAAGCCCGGCTCGGCTCCGGTCACTTGGCAGTGTGCTGCCATGACTCTCCTCCAAAGATTGAATGTAACGGCGTGCAGATGTTCCTGCGTTACCGTGCGACAGGCAGCGTCCGCATCCGATTCCAAACCATTTCGGTAGTTTCCGCAGCAAGTGCGGCGAAGAAGGTTGGCCTCAGGACCGGGCAGTGATGAACACTGGAACAAGTCCTGGGATACCGGGCGAATACAGGAATGTACGCAACTTGAGCCCCTAACTACCGGCCACCGGGATGTCGGAAAAACCGACAGTCACCACCAACCGGAGCAATTGCACACGAACCGCACTACCTAGCGCCTAACTATTCTACGGGCCAGGCCAAATTAAGACCAATCCGGCATCATAAGCCCTCCGCGCCCACCGCCCGGACCACCGCGCCAACACTGGCGGGTCGCCCGCAAGACCGGGCTAGAGCGGCCTGATCAATTCGGGATACTTAGGGCTCAAACCGTCGCCGGAGGAGATACCTCGGACGCGGCGGGCCACCCACGGCGCCGCGGATTCCCGGAACCAGCGTGCATTGGCCTTGAGTGCTTCAACCCGGTTCATCAAACGCGCCGGCGCCAGTTCGGGGACCTCGATGACGTGCTCGTGCTCAAGGACATCAAGCACCCGCTTCGCCATGTTGATGTGGCCGGCGGTGGACATGTGCATCCGGTCCTCGCCCCAAAGCCGCCAATCGTCGTATTCGTCAAAGCGCCAATAGTCCACCAGCAAGGCGCCGTGGTTCTCGGCGATTTCGCGCACCAGTTCGTTGTAGATCGCGGTTCGGCCGCGCATGGCGCTGAAGACTTTAGAGCCCTTTGCGTCAAAGCCGGTGAAGAGGACAACGGTGGCGCCCGCCGCACTTAACTTGGCGATACCGGCGTCGTACTCCTCAAGAAGCGAGTCAATATCGATCTTGGGCCGCAGGATGTCGTTCGCCCCTGCGTACAGCGTCACCAACGTTGGATTCATGGATATGGCGGCGTCCACCTGCTCTGCCATGATCTGGCGGAGCTTCCGGCCTCGGATCGCGAGATTCGCGTAGCCGAAGTCAGCGTTGCTGCTTGCCAACTGCCCGGCTACGATGTCGGCCCACCCTCGAACGCCATTGGGACGGTGGGGATCGTCGTCGCCGACGCCTTCAGTGAAGGAGTCGCCCAGGGCAACGTAGCGGGCAGAAAAATCCATGCCGTCAGTCTGCCACCTCAACGCCCGAGGCCACAAAGCACCCTCACGAGTCCCGAAGGATCCAGTGGTTGTTGTCCAGGCGGGCCACGATTTTCTCACCAATCCGGGCGAGGTCTGCGACGTCGTCCGGGGTCAGCGAATCAAGCATCAGCGTACGCACGGATTCCACGTGTCCCGGGGCGAGGGAAACAATGGTGGACATGCCGGCCTCGGTGAGGTGCGCAACAGTCACGCGGGCATCGCCGGGGTGCGCCTGCCGCTCTACCCAGCCACGCTTCTGCAGCTTGGTCACCACATGCGACAGGCGCGACAAGGAGGCACTCGTTCGCGCAGCAAGCTCGCTCATGGGAAGGTACCGGCCTTCGGTTTCGGAGAGCATCGCCAACACGTTGTAGTCGAAAAGAGACAGTTTGCCGGCCGACTGGAGTTGGGTGTCCAACGCCGAGGGAAGCAGGGTGTTGATGCTCAGAAGGGCCAGCCAGGCACGGCGTTCGTCGGCGTTCAGCCAGCGGGGTTGAGTCATGAACCCATCTTAGGAGAATTCACAGCCTCCTTAGGTCCGGGCAGCGGCCCAACCGATAGGCTGGCGGCATGTTCGTAGTCTCGTTGACCTACAAAGTTCCCGACGAAATCGTCGACTTCCACCGTCCCGGCCACATGGCCTGGCTAAAGGACGCGTTCGACGGCGGCATCTTCCTTGCGTCCGGACGTCGCGTCCCAGCCACGGGCGGCGTGCTGCTGTCCAAAGTGGACCGAGCAACCTTGGACGCCTCCCTGGCAGAGGACCCGTTCTACAGCAATGGTGTGGCGGAGTTCGAGATCATCGAATTCACGGCAACCAGCGTTGCTGAGGGCTACGAAAACCTGCTGGATAACTGAGGCGTCTGCGCCTTCGCAGTGCCCAGCCGCTCGGGCAGCACCACCGGCATGAGTTCCGGCCAGCGCGCTTCCACGTGGTCGCCGCTGGATACACCGCGCAGCCGCCGCGAAAACCAAGGTCCGACGTCGCGCCTCAGCCAAGCGACGTCGTCGGCGATGCTCCCGGTGCGGGTCCGCGGACGGGGAGCTGCGAGCCTGGGCGACTGGAGTGAGTGGCGCGCCCCGAGCACTTCGAGGACCTTTTTGGCCATGTAGCTGTGGCCGGGAGTGGACATATGCAGGCGATCAGGTGCCCACATCCGCGGATCCTGGAATTTCTCGAAGCACCAGTAGTCCACCAGGAGGGCCCGGTATTTCGCGGCGATGCGCCGAATATTGCGGTTGTAGATTGCAGTGCGGACTTTGAGCGGCTCCAGCAGGGGCGACAAAGGGACGTTGTAACCCGTGAACAGCAGCACCGTGGCTCCACTGGCTGTGATCCGTCGAACGGCATCTTCATAGTCCCTGATCAGTTTGGCCATGTTGGGCCGGGCCATCAGGAGGTCATTGCCGCCGGCGTAGAAACTGACCAACGTTGGTTTCATTGCGAGGGCGGGCTGGATCTGTTCGTCGGCGATCCGTTGGAGGCGCCTGCCGCGGACGGCCAGGTTGGCGTATCGCACTGTTTCGTCGTGCCGTGCCAGTTCTTCTGCCACCCTGTCTGCCCAGCCCCGGCAATGGTTGGGAAGCCTGAGGTCGTTGTCGCCAACACCCTCAGTAAATGAATCGCCGAGCGCCACGAACCTGGTTTGTTCTGTCACTGCGTTGCCTTTTCCATGAGCTTCTTCAAACCACCCTTGCGCGGGACCTTCACGGGTTGGGGCCAGCGTGGGCTGAGCGCATCGCCCAGCGTGATGCCACGCAGTTTCCGTCCGAAGAGCGGGACCACCCAGTCATTGACCCAGCGACGTTGCCGGCGTTCCCATTCACGCACGGACAAACGCGTGGGCGGGTCCCAATCCTTGGGCGAGAATTTGTGGGGGACGTTGAGGTGGTCCAAGACCTGCGCGGCGAGGTACTTGTGGCCCGCCTTGGACATGTGGAGCCGGTCCGGGGCCCACATCCGCTGGTCCTTGTAGGCGTCAAAGCACCAGTAGTCCACGAGTACTGCGCCGTATTTGGCGGCGATATCACGGACCCTTTGGTTGTAGAGGGTGTTGCGTTTTTTGAAAGGCTCCAAGACCGCGGAGACTTTCACGTCGAACCCAGTGAACAGCACCAGCGTTGCCCCGGTTTCACTCAGGCGGGCGACCAGCAGCTCATAGTCCTTGAGGAGCGCATCCATGTCAGTACCAAAGTCCAGGATGTCGTTGCCGCCCGCGTAGAGCGTGATGAGCGTCGGCTCCATGGCCACCGCGGGCTCGAGTTGTTCGTCAATGATGTGTCGGAGCCTTTTGCTGCGCACTGCCAGATTGGCGTACTCCCAGCCCGGCTCCGCTTTCGCCAACTTCTCGGCCACCCGGTCCGCCCATCCGCGGACCCCGTTGGGCAAGACCTTGCTCGGGTCCCCCACGCCTTCGGTGAAGGAATCCCCGATGGCGACAAACCGCCGTCGAGCCTTAACTCCGTCCCCGAATTCCTCCCGCACCCCACCGAAGCTACCCGCCCCCGGTTACACCAGAACCAACCCCAAGTGAACAAGCCAACGGGAAGTGAGAGAGCGCCGCCCCCCAAGCACGAGGGAAGTGAGAGAGGATCACCCCCAAACCCGAGGGAAGTGAGAGAGCAACGCCCCCAAACCCGAGGGAAGTGAGAGAGCGCCGGAAGGTGACTCGCGCGCAAGGCTGGTTGGCGGGTATCCGGCAGCGTGCGTCAAAGCGACGAAGGAGCAGCACGCCGAGGATGGCCGTCAACCGGCCGCCCAGCGGCGGACTAAGCGGACCAGCAGGCTTAGCCCTCTGCCTTGCCCCGACGCCAGTAACCCATGAAAGCAACTTGCTTACGGTCAATACCAACGTCCCGCACCAGGTAGCGCCGCATTTCCTTGATGACGAACGCCTCGCCGGCGATCCAGGCGTAGAACGGCAGGGCACCGGCGGGAAGGGTGGGGTTCTTGGTTGCTTCGATGGCTGCAGCGTCCATGCGCTGCGGCGTTTCCCAGAGGATGTCCTGGTCCACGTTGACGTCTTCGGGCTCGGGTCCGGCTGCGGTCCCGGCACCCTTGATGCCTACCCAGCCCGGCACGGGAACGGCCTTGGCGACGGCTTCCTTGAGGAGTTCTCCGTGGGGACGTGCACGTCCGATGGCCGCACCGCGTGCAAGCCACGTGATTTCGATGTCGGCTGCCGTGGTGATGTCCTGGAAGTCACCGGCTTCGGGTACTTCGAGGAAGGCGTGGCCGGTCATGTCCGCGGGGAGGCTCTCGAGGATGGCGCTGATGGCCGGGACCGCGGTTTCGTCGCCGGCCAGGAGCACGCGCTGGGCCATGCCCGGACGCCATTCGATGCCACCATATGCGCCGGCTGTGGTGCACTGCGCTGCGCGGTTGTTGGGGCCGATGATGGTGAGGGCGTCTCCTGGTTTCGCTCCGAGTGCCCAGTTCGCTGCGGGGCCACCGTGGCCGGCGTCGTCGAAGTGCATGACGAAGTCGATGTCGATCTCCGGATACACGGCGTCCAGGCGCTCGGAGCGCACGGTGTAGGTGCGCATGTCGCCGCGGACGGAGGAGTCCATGGCGAGCCATTCCTGGTACCAGCCGGCTTCTTCCATTTTGAAGGGAGGCAGCGGTATGACCTTTCCGGACGCGTCAAAGGACGGGATCATCAGTTTAACGCGGAGATCCAGTGTGTCTCCGGCAACGCCGAAGTCGCGCAGTGAGTAACCGCCGAAGGTGATGCGGCGGAAGTTCGGGCTCAATTCCTGCACTGCCGTCACGGTGACGTCGAAGGCGAGGGTCATGGGCTCCACGGCGGCGCTTGCTTTTGCCTGGGTCGGTTGTGCACTCATGAGGCGATCTCCAGTTCGTTGGTTGAAGCGGGGCGTGCGTGGTGGCGTCCGATGGGGACGATCAGCGGTGTGCCTGAAATGGGGTCAGGAACCACCCGGGATTCCAGGCCGAAGACGTTGTAGACCAGCTCTTCGGTGACAACGACGGGCGCCGGCCCTTCGGCCACGATGCACCCGCCCTTCATGGCGATGACGTGGTCCGCGTACCGTGCTGCGAGGTTGAGGTCATGGAGGACGATTGCCACGGTGGTTCCCCGGCTGCGGTTGAGGTCCGTGATCAAGTCCAGGACTTCCACTTGGTGCGCGAGGTCCAGGTAGGTGGTGGGCTCGTCCAGCAGCAGAACTTCCGTTTCCTGCGCCAGGGCCATGGCGATCCACACGCGTTGACGTTGTCCGCCGGACAGTTCATCGATGCTGCGGTCAGCGAGTTCCAGCGTGGAGGTGGCGTCGAGCGCGCGCTGGACCGCGGCGTCGTCGGCTGCGCTCCAGCTGCGGAAAAAGCCTTGGTGCGGGTAGCGGCCGCGGCCAACGAGGTCCCGGACGGTGATGCCGTCGGGAGCTGTGGGGTGCTGCGGGAGCAGGCCGAGCGTCCGCGCCAGTTCGCGGGCGGGACGGGTGTGGATGTCCTTGCCGTCGAGGGTCACGCTGCCACCGGCTGGCTTGAGGAGTCGTGACAGGCCGCGCAAGAGCGTGGACTTGCCGCAGGCGTTGGCTCCCACGATCATGGTCACTTTGCCCTCGGGGATCTCGGTGCAGAGCCCCTCCACCACTTTGCGTGCCTCGTATTGGAGCGTCAGGTCCTGGGCATTAAGGATGGCCATGTCAGGCCTCCTTTCGGTTCGACGTGACCAGCAGCCACAGCAGGAAGGGAGCACCGAGGGCGCCGGTGATGACGCCGACCGGGAGGACGGTTCCGTCGAGGATGACGGGAGCGATGTTGGAGGCGAAGAAGTCGGCCAGGAGCACGATCAGCGCACCGGTAAGGGCCGACGCCGGGAGGCTCGGTTTGCGGACGATCCGGCGGGCGATCGGACCTGCAAGGAACGCGACGAACGCAACCGGACCGGCGGCGGCAGTTGCGACGGCGGCAAGTCCGACGGCGGTCAACACCAGTCCCAGCCGGGCGGCATTGACCTTGATCCCAAGGCCCGCGGCGGCGTCGTCGCCAAGCTCGAGGATACGCAATGGGCCTGCCAAGGCAATGACCGCGGGGATCAGGACCAGCAAGGAGACCGCCAGGACAGCTGCCCGGTCCCAGGTTGCGGAGTTCAAGGATCCGTTCAGCCAGATGAGGGCATCGGCTGCAGTACGGATGTCAGCCCGGGTCATCAGGAAGTTGACCACTGCGTGCAGGGCTGCGGCGATGCCGACGCCTGCCAGGATGAGACGGTTGCCGGCGGCATTGCCCCGGCTGCCTCCACCTGCGCCCGAACCACCGCGCGAGATTGCGTAGATGATGGCTGCGACCCCCAGCGCTCCGCCGAGCGCAGCCCCTGAAACGACGGCCCCCGAAGCACCGAAAACGACGATGGCCGTCACGGCTGCCGCGCTGGCACCGTAGCTGATGCCGATGATGTCCGGGCTGGCGAGCGGGTTGCGCAGCATCGTTTGGAACAGGGCGCCTGCCAAGCCGAAGGCGACGCCGATCATGGTTCCCACTACTGCTCGCGGCAGTTTGTGTTCCATGACAATGAAACTGGCCCCGGGGATCTTCTCCCCACCGGTCAGGTGGTTGATGACGATCTTAAAGAAGTCCGGAATGGTCACGGTGTAGCTGCCCAGGAGCACATAGACCGCGAACATGACGATAACTGCCAGCCCGAGGAAGAACGTGGGGCTCAGTACGCGCCGAAGTGACAGATGATGCCCATGTTTGTGGGAATTATTGGTGTTAAGTGCCAACTCGGTGGGGAGTTTGTGGACGGTTGTCACAGTCCGGCCCCCTTGCCGCGGCGGATGAGCCAGACGAAGACGGGGGCGCCGATGATGGCGGTCATGATTCCTGCCGGGACTTCACCAGGGAGAAGGATCACGCGGCCGACGATGTCGGCGCTGATCAGCAGGACAGGGGCAGCAATTGCGGAAAATGGCAGGATCCACCGGTAGTCCGGACCTGTGAGCGAACGGACGGCGTGCGGAATGACGAGGCCCAGGAAGGCGATCGGTCCGGCCACAGCAGTAGCGGATCCACAGAGGAGCACGATACCCAGCCCAGTGATGCTGCGGGCCAAGGTGACGTTTTGGCCGAGGCCGCGGGCAATGTCGTCGCCCAGGGCCAGGCTGTTCAGGATGCGACCGCCAGCCAGGACGATCAACGCCCCGGTTGCAAGGAACGGCAGCGCCGGAAGGAGGACGGACCAGTCACGTCCACCGATGGTGCCCACCTGCCAGAAGCGGAAACGGTCGAACGTGTCCTGGCTCGAAACCAGGATGACGTTCATCAGGGAGAACAGGCCTGCGCTCAGGGCAGCACCCGCGAGGGCGAGTTTGACCGGCGTCGCGCCATCACGTCCCAGGGAAGCAACGGCATAAACCACGACGGCGGCCACTGCGGCGCCGATGAAGGCGAACCAGATGTAGCCGGACAGCGAGCCAATGCCGAAAACGTAGATCCCCACGACCACGGCCAAGGCAGCGCCGGCATTGAGTCCCAGGATCCCGGGATCGGCAAGCGGGTTGCGGGCCACACCCTGCATGGCTGCGCCGGCAAGGCCAAGTGCGGCTCCGGCAAGCAGGCCCAGGACAGTGCGGGGAATCCGGGCGATGACTACTGCGTGGTTACCGTCTGCCGGATTGAAGTTAGTGAGGGCTTCCCAGACGGTGGTAAGTGGAAGCCCCCGAGCGCCGATCGCCAAGGATGCGGCGCAGACAGCGACGAGTACGACGACGGCCGCCAACAGCCAAGCGGTGCGCTTGCCTGCGGTGCTGCGGGAACCGGTTCCCCCTCCGGTTCCAGCAGTTTCAGGGGCGATGCCTCCCGGGCCCGCCACCGAAGTGCCGTTGCCCCGCCCCTGGACTGCCGTCGTCGTACTCAGTTTCATTGCAGTTACTTGCCCGCTGCGTCTGCTGCTTTACCCAGCTGCGGCAGGAACGTATCCAGTGCCCACGGCAAGCTCAGCGGCGATGAGGCGGAGATGGAGAGCGTCAGAGTGTTGTCCGAATCGGCAACCAGGGCGCCCTTCTTGATGGCCGGGATCTGTCCGAGCAGTGGATCAGCCTTGATGGCATCTGCCGTGGTGGCGTCCGGAACCCAGGTGACGAAGATGTCGGACTCGAGCTCGTTGGCCTTCTCAGCGGACCACGGGATGAAGAACTCAGTAGTTGACTTGGTGTTCTGCTCAACCACGGGAGCCAGCTTCATGCCGATTTCGGAGAGGAAGCGGGGCCTGTTGTCGATGGCGGTGTAAACGTTGGCGCCGTCGCCCTTGGCGGGCTCGAGGTTGCCGTAGATGAAGGTCTTATCCTTGATCTGCGGGAACTTGGAGACCTTGTCCTTGATGGTGGCCTCGGTGTCTTCGATCAGCTTCTTGGCTTCGGCTTCCTTGCCCAGTGCCTTGCCGATCAAGGTGGTGCTTTCCTGCCATGGGGTGCCGTAGGCAAGCTCCGGCTGCGCCACGACGGGGGCGATTTCGCTGAGCTTCTTGTAGTCGGCTTCTTCCAGGCCCGAGTATGCAGCCAGGATGACGTCCGGGCTGAGCTTGGCGATCTCGGTGAAGTTGATACCGTCTGCCTCGGAGAACTGGACCGGAGCCTTGTCGGTGCCAAAGCCGGCGCCGAGCTTCTCGAGTGCTGCGTCCTTCCAGGGGGTGGAGCCTTGCTCGTTGTTGCCCCATTCGTTCTTCGGCACACCTACGGGAACAACGCCCAGGGCGATGGCGACATCGTCATTGACCCACGAGACGGTGACTACACGCTTGGGCTGCTCTTTGATGGTGGTCTCACCAAAGACGTTCTTGATGGTCACGGGGAAAGCCGTGGACGCTGCCTGCTCAGAAGCCGGAGCGGAAGTTGACGGGCCAGTGGAGCAGCCGGTGAGGGTAAGAGCGACGGCGGCCAAAGCGGCCGTCGCGGTTCCTGCTGTTTTCAGCAGGGCGCGGCGTGGAAGAAGGGAAGCCACGATACTCCTTAAGTAAGTGATGCGAACCTAAGTAAGGCTAGCCTAGCCTGCCGATAATTAAGAAACGTTTGCGTCACCTAATCCGGCGCACTTTCGAAATGAGATGCAGATCACACCCTCTCGCACATCCCGCGCTCTTCAACTGAACGCTCTCGCACATCCCGCGCTCTTCAACCGGACGCTCTCGCACTTCCCGAGCCCTTCAACCGGACGCTCTCGCACATCCCGCGCTCTTAAACTGAACGCTCTCGCACATCCCGCGCTATTCAACTGAACGCTCTCGCAGTGGACAGTTGCCCTGCAGATTTGAAAGTATGGGCGACAGCGGACTACCGCTTCTTACGGATATGAACGAGGGGATGAGCGTGCGCACTGTTTCAGTTGCTGCAGCCACGGTTGGCGAGGTGGCCGCTTTGGCCTGCTTGGCACTCCCCCTCACGTCGGCATCCCTTTAGGCACTCCGCCCAGCACCCATTTTGGGGTCTCTTTGCAGTGCCCTCTTTCTCCGATGACCGACGCCTTCTGCTCATTCCCGCGCGCCCACCAGAAGCGCGCGGACGTCGACCATTTCCGAAAGAAGCATCGCCATGCAGAAAATCTCTGCCCAACAGATCCGTTCATCCTTCATCAACGCCAGCCGATCCGAGGCTGCCAAGGTCAACCTCCCCCGCGACTTCGAGACCATCAACTGGGACAACCTGGAATTCCTCGGCTGGAGGGACGAGAAAATGCCCCAGCGCGGATACCTCGTGGTTCCGCACCGGGGCAAGCTCACCGGCATTTTGCTCCGCGCGCCTGAAGGCGGCTCGGGGAAGAGGCGGGTAGTCCTCTGCGAATTGTGCCGAGACGTGTTTTCCAAAGACGACGTCTACCTGTGGGTTGCCAAGAAGGCCGGACAATCCGGCAAGGACGGGAACACCGTGGGGACACTGATCTGCGCCGAATTCGGCTGTAGCGCCAACGTGCGGAAGGAACCGCCCGTCAACGAGATCAACCCGGACCCGGCCGCCGTCGTTGTTCGACAGATTGCCGGACTGGAACAGCGGACCGAACAGTTCCTGGACCGGGTCCGCGCGAAGTAACTGACTCGTCCCAAGTAGGTAGCAGCAGGTGCCGTTTAGAACCCTCAAAAGGGCATCATCTGCTACTTACTTGGGCCCGCCGGGTGAGAGGTGATGTCAGCGCAGGACGATGTCCACCGGGTTGGCTTCGGACCGCCATGCACCAGGCTCGCCCGGTCCGGAGATCACCGGAGCCGTGAGCACGCCGGAACGGTTGGTGCGCTTGTCGCGGAGGATTTCCGTGACGGATCCAAGGTGCCGGGACAGGTCAATGACATTTTCCGGGGCAGCAAGCAACAACTGGAACCCGAATTCGTGAAGTGCCTTGATGCCTGCACCCGCGAATTCCTCGGAAGCCAACACGAACGCTTCGTCCATCATCACCGTGCCGTAGGTCGTGAAGCCCTGCTCTGCAATGCCCAGCTGGTAACTCAGGGCCGCAGCCATGATGAACGCCGTGAAACGCTGGCGCTCACCGCCGGACATGGAGCCGGTGTCGGCATGCATGAAGACTTCGGTCTTTCGCTTGGCTGCTTTGCCGGTGCCGGCTTTGCCCGATTTCGAAGCAACTTCACGGTGCTCCTTGCACTGGATAAACAGGTGCCCACGAACGTCCAACACCTCGGACCGCCAACGGCGATCCTCCGGGGTTTGTGATCCAAGACGTTTGACCAAGGTTTCCAGTGACTTGTAACGCGCGGTGAGTTCGGCGTCGTCGTCCACTTCTGTGACTGAAGCGGCGCCGCGCGACGGCCGCGTGTGCTTCGCCTTCAGGGCGTTTTGGATGGCGTCCTTGAACTGCTTTGCCGTGGCCGGAAGCGTCTGTTTGATGTCCAGTTCCAGGAAGCTGCCCTCGTGGAAATTGACCTGCGAGAGAATGCCATTAAGGGGCAGGATACGACTGGTGATGCTGCGGCGTTCCTCGTCCAACAGGTGCAGGAGCGTGCTGAACGACTCGTGAGTGCGCTGGTTGAAGAACAGCCGGAACTCGGCCTCCTGCGCGGGCAAGCCATCGCTCACAATCGCGTGATACCGGGATTCGAAGTCCCCTGCAGCACCGATCGACGTACCGTGGTCGGCGCTGATGGCACTTCCCCAGTCGCGCACGAAGGCCTCAAACAGGCGGGTCAACCGCTCGGCCGTCGCTTGGCCGCGCGATTCCGCGGTATGCAGTTCGTCGAGCAGTTTGTTGCGGACACTGTTGGCCAGGTTGTCGAGCTCGTACAGTTCAGAGACCTCACCGACGCCGTCAAAGTACGGTTCCAGCGCGGTGACGGTAGAGGCCGACGGCGGTGCTTGCTCGAGCTTCAGCCTCGCCGCGTCGAGCAGGCCGTCAGCCGTGGTCATCTTGTGGTCCAGCGCTTTGTATTCGCTCTGCAGCACGGCTGCGGCACCTGTGGAGGACTGATGCTTGTCGCGTACGGACTCAATAGTGGCCCGCAACGGTTCAAGGTCCGCCTGCGCGGCCAGTGCATCCGTCAGGCGCTGCTCAATTCTGGCAAGCTCATCCGCTGCGACGGCTGCGGAAACTTGCTCCCACGGCCGCTCATCCTCAGCCACACGGCGGAGCGCCTCGAGCTGCCGGGCCATGCCCTGGTGCGAATCCTCACGGCTCTGCGCAAGTTCTGCGGCTTTCGCGAGCTCGTTCTCCAATTCGCCCACGCGGGCTGCCACAAGCTCCAATTTGGAAGCATTGTCGAAGCCCAGGACGTAATCCTGCCGGCTCGTGAACCTGTCGTCCTTTTCCACCGTGTGCCTGTTGCGCTTGACTACCCCGCCCAGGCTCAAGCCTTTGTCCAGGCGGGCGAGCTCGTCCGGGTCTTCCACGCACGGGTACGCGAAGTCCACGGCGATCCGCTCGCGGATCCACTCTCCGGCGTCCGCGTTGGCGCCCGAGGTGAGGATGCTCAACTTCGTCAAGAGGTCGCCGTCGGACACGTCCTCCACAGCCAGCGCGCCACCGGCAAGCGGCTTGGACACGTCAACGGCGCGCAGGGCTCCGCGGACAGTGTTGTCATTGAGGTACCGTGTCACGGCCGCGAAGTGCTCCCCCGGCACCAACAGCGTGGTGGCCAGGTTACGCAGCGCGCGCTCGGCGGCCGGACGCCATTGGTCCTGACCCTCCGCGAGGTCGATCAACTCGCCGCCAAACGGCATCCGCTCTTCCGGGACACCTGTTGCGGCTGCGATGGCGGCGCGGTTTTCAATGCTCGACGGCGGCAACAAGGACTTGCGCGACCGCAACGACAGGAGTTCCTGCTGGGCCGCTGCGAGTTCTCGCTTTTTGGTGGCGTGCCCGTCGAACGCCTCAAAACGAAGCTCCTTCAGGGCATCCGAATCGTCCTTCAACTCTGCCGATCGAGCTGCTGCCTGCTCGTGCGCCTGGTCCCACCCCTCGGCGGACCACTCGAGGCTCAACCCGGCGTCGGCCAGCGCCTTCCGGGCCGAATCCTCCACCTGCTGACGGAGCTTCAGGCCAACCTTGGCGTTCTCCAACGACTGCTCAATGGCCGAGATCGCGTTGCCGCCACGGTTGTTGTAATCCAGTTCGAGGTTGCGGAGCTCTTTGGCCAAAGCGTCCCGCACGGTGCGCTCGGCGGCGAGTTCCTGGGCCTTGGACTGGGCCAGCTCCTTGAACCGCGCCAGCGTCTTGGCGTGCACGGTGACCGCGAGCTGCTGCTTGTACGCTTCAAACTCCTCGCCGGCCAACTCCCGGAGACGGTTCGCGTCCAGCAACGCCTGCGCGTACTCCTTGTTCAGCCCCGGTACGGGTGCCAGCTGGTCGCGCTGCTGCCGCACATCCTCCAACCGCTGCCGGATGGACATCAGGTTGCTGAATTCTTCCACCACATCATCAGCGGCGGCCAACGTGGCCGGAGCATCGAGCACCTGATCGCGGAAGAACGTATTCACGCTGCCGCCCAAACCCTTACCGGCTTGGATCACGCGCAGCAGGGGAAGCGCCTGGTCCGAGTTGATGCCCAGGAGCCTTCGGAAACGCTCGGCGAACGCCTTGTGGACGTCGAAAACCTGGCCATCCGGGAAGATCGACTCCAGCGCGCCCTTGGTAAACCGCTTCTGCGCGATCCCCTCAATGGCTTCAAGGTCCAACGGCTTGCTGTCGATCACATAGAAACGCCCGACGCTCGACTCCGTGCCGTTCTTTGGAAGATCGAACAGCGCCGAAACCGTCACCTTCGTGCCGGCCGCGTTATCAAACGTCAGCGCGACGGCGGACCAGGTGGCGCCCGGGCGCTGGAAGGCACTGGCCGAGCTGTCGCCCACCGCCTTATCACCCACTTTGCCGCGCATGTAGGTGAACGTGGTCCTCTTGTCCTCCACAGCGCCGCCGGACCGCTGGGCAGCAGCTTCATTCGAGCGCGGACGGGCATCGAAGACCCGGAGCATCGCATCAAAAAGCGTCGACTTACCTACGCCTGAGTTACCCGTCAGGAGGGTACCTTTGCGGTCCACATGCATGGTGTGCGCCCCGTGGAATGTGCCCCAGTTGACCACCTGCACGAGTGCCAAACGCATCTGGCCCGGGTTTGTGAGCTCGCCGAGCGGGAGCATGCTTGCGATGGTCACTTCTGTGTCCCGTCAGTCGTGGTTGCGTCCGCCTGCGCGATGGATACCGGCCCCGCCCCTTCGCCGCGCGGCTGATCTTCGATCAGCTCCACGCGCGGCTTCGACAGGCCCGATGCCACTCCCGGGCCGGCATCCATCGCTCCGGCTCCGGCTTGCACTTCACCCTCGGCGGTGACAGGTGGCGCAGGACGCTCGACGTCGGCGCCCGCCTCAGCGGACCCGTCACCTTCTGGGTCCTCGTCCAGGTCGTCACCTGAGGGCGTGGGTTGGTTGGAGTCGGAGTCCAGGTCCAGGAGGGGCTCTGTTCCGGATTCGTCGGCGGCTACTGCTATCAAGGCCTCGATTTGGGCTGGGATGTCGCCGATGTTTTCGAAGGGCAAAGCCAAGGGCAGGGCGTTGCTGATGGTGTAGCTGTCGTCCAGCGGGGTGGGGAGGATGAGTTGGCGGGCCAGGAGTTTGGTGATGGTGCGGGTGACTACGTCGGAGTCGCGCAGGGCGTCTTGCTGGCCTGCGGGTGTGTAGTTGGCGACGAGGTCCGAAATTTCTTCGCGGGTGATCGTCGGGTCCGTCTGGGCGGTAACGTGGCGGTCCAGCAGGAGGCGCAGGCGGAGCAGAACGATGGTCTCCACGCGGCTCAGGGCACGCTGCTGCCGAAGGATGCTGGACCGGGAGCTCGCGCCGATGATTTCAGGGTCGACTGGTCGGAGGACCGCGATTTTGCGGTCGTGATCGAGCTGGAGGGTAAGGAACAGTTCGGACAGGCGGCTGCGGAGGATCAGCTGATTGTCCAAGAGGGTGGTCCACAATTTCTCGTCGCGACCGCCGTCAATGTACGGGCCTTTGAGGAGCTTCACCAGTGCATGCCGCACCTTCATGGGGAGCACGCCGGTGTCACCCGGGAACAGTGCGGCGCCGTCCACGAAGGAGTCACGCGGAGTCACCCGGAACGGATCCGCATGGCTGATCTCGGCCGCCGGTTCAACCGACTCGGCCACCTCCTCGGTGACCTCGTCCGCTTGGGCGCCATCCGCCGTCGTGATTTCCTCTGTTGCTATTTCCTCAGTCATCAGAATCCTCATTCAGCGTGACGACGGGCAGGTACGCCGTGCGGATGCTGCCGTCGATTTGTTCGAAGTCGATGTGTTCCCAGACGGCCCGGTCGAAGGCAGCGCCGCCCTGTAATGCCATGGACAGCAGGGTGCGCACGGTGTTGATGTGCCGTTCCTCGGCGGGCAGGTTTTCCCAGGCGTCGCCCAAGGTGGCCGCGCCGGCCATGGCTGCCCGGATAACGGCTGGCTTGGCCTTGCCGGTACGCGCAGACCGCACCCGGTCGGAGTCGCTGAACGCGATGGGGTCGGCCAGGCGCGGGGGTGTGGCGAATTCGTCGGGGTCGAAAAGTTTGACCATCGCCAGCGACTCGAACCCGGCGTTGAACAGGACTGGCCCTGGGATCAAGCCGGGTCGGTCCCGTTCGTACGGCATGGAGCGGATGGCTTGCTCGGCTTCGGCCAGCACCTTGCGGAGGCTGACGGATTGCCGGACATCGTCGCTCTGGATATACGTATTCAGGCTCTCGGAAAGCTTGCCGTAGATACGTTGGATCTGGCTGTGCTGTTGCCGCAGTTCAGCCACCAGGTTTTTGAGCGTCTCGCGGTCTTCGTGGGAGAGGTCGTCGGCGAATTGCCTGCTCAACACTTCGCCGATCGCCGAGCGGAAGCGCAATTGCTGCTGCGGGTCCTCCAGGAAAGCCGTGAACGACCGGAAGGTGCGGCCCTCGGGGCTTTGGCGCAGCCGCTTGTCGGCCTCCAAAACCTGGGCCATGGTGGCGCCCTTGCTCAGGGACTCCTCGATGATCTGGTTGCGGAGTTCGCCCACCAATTCCTCGATGCGGTCACGCATCTTCTTGTAATCCGCGGGCAGGCTGGCGGCGAGGTCCAGGATGTTGCCGGCTGCTTCCACAGCGTCTTCGTCGTCCAGAAGGCCGTCGAATTCGCCCGAGCTGATGTCCTCCACCAACTGCTGCCGCTCCTGGATTTCCTCCTCCAGGGCTTCCAACCGCGCGCTCTGGTCCGGATTGGTCTCGTTGGCCAGCTTCTCCACATCTCCCAGAAGCGTGCCGAGCCGCGATCCATTCAGCGTGGAACGCTCGCTGGACAGGCTGTCCAGGAACGCCAGCACGCGGGCGGCGGGTTCTGTGACTTCGTAGACGATCTGGCCGGACTGGTTGCGTCGGGTCAGGAACTGCTTGCGCGTCCATTCGTCGCCGAACAGCTTGCCGTTCTGCTGACCGCCCAAGGTAGGGTCCTGGCGCCGGAGCTGCTCAAGGAAAGCGTCGACGTCGGCATGGAACTCTTCGAGCGGAAGCTGCGGCCGGGTGCGGGTAAAGGATGCTTGCAGCACGGCGATCACCCACGGTGCCGATCGGGTCAAAGTCCACGCAGGGCCTTTGGTCAGCTGTTCGAGGTCACGGAGCCTCGCGCTGATGGCGTCGGCGGAGGACATGGCTGAACGGGACAATTACTCTCCTTCAGCTGCTGCGAAACCTGGCTGGCAGCGGAAACTGCCCCGTACAAGGTTAACGCAGAGCGTCAGAGCCTCCCCACCGCAACCATTTCGTAACCTACCGTGCGGTATGGTTTCGATCCCGTATCAACGGCGTTGCGAGGCGTTTCGGCTCTGGCCGGAAAGCGCGCCCACCCCTAGTGTCAGAACATCGACGCAGCCACGCCGCGCCGACCCACGCACCGTCGCTCCGGGGGGAACCATGGATTTCGATTTCACTGCGCTGGAAACAGGCACCTACGTAGTTATTGGAACGCTGGTATTCGCTGCACTCTTAGTGGCATTCATCGCAGCAGCAGCAATGGCAACAATCATTCTCATTGGCACCATGGGCATGGTCTGGTACGCCGTCAAAGGCATTCTGGGTGGTCTTGTCCATGGCATTAATTTCGCGTGGGACCGACTGGTTCACCACGCAGGACAAGTGGAAATTCCGGCCGAATTCCAGCCACAAATTTCCTCTGGCACGGGTAGCTACCCGCGGGTAGCATTGAGGGACAGCTGAAGGGTTCCCACCCACGGCGGACCCTGGCTCCATCCGGTACAACCGGCTAGAGGAGTTACTCCATGACGTCCGCCACTGACAACAGTCTCGCCGCCGCAAGCGTCAACGCCACAGCAGAAGAAGCCCGCGCCGTCGCCGAGGCTGCCCGGGAAACCGAATGGAACCGGCCCAGCTTCGCCAAGGGCCTCTACCTGGGCAGCTTCGACCTCAGCCTGATCCACCCCTGGCCTCAAGCACGGGCAGACGACGTGGAGCGGGGCGAGGAATTCATGGGCCGCCTCCTCACGTTCGCCAAAACCATGTCCGGACGCGTGATTGAACGCGATGCCAAAATTCCCGACGAATACCTCAGGGGGCTCGCCGACCTGGGCGTTTTTGGCATGAAAATTCCGCGGGAATACGGTGGCTTGGGTTTGTCACTGGTCTATTACGGCCGCGCCCTCGCCCTGCTGGGATCGGTACATCCAAGCCTCGGCGCCCTGATTTCTGCGCACCAGTCCATCGGCGTCCCGGAGCCCGTGAAGGAATTCGGCACACCGGAACAGAAACAGGAATACCTGCCGCGCTGCGCCGCCGGCGCCATTACCGCTTTCCTCCTGACAGAGCCCGACGTCGGCAGCGACCCCGCCCGCATGGGCGCCACAGCAGTGTTGTCCGACGACGGCGGTTCTTACCTTTTGGACGGCGTGAAGCTGTGGACCACCAACGGTGTGATCGCCGAACTGGTGGTGGTCATGGCCCGGGTCCCTTCACACACCGATTCTGACGGGACCGAGCACAAGGGCGGGATCTCTGCGTTCGTTGTGGAAATGGATTCCCCTGGCATCACGGTGGAGAACCGCAACGCCTTCATGGGGCTGCGTGGAATCGAAAACGGCGTGACCCGTTTCCACCAGGTCCGGGTCCCCGCGGCCAACCGGCTCGGCCGCGAAGGCCAAGGACTCAAAATTGCTCTCACCACCCTCAACACAGGACGTCTCTCCATCCCTGGCCTGTGCGTTGCAGCCGGAAAGTGGAGCCTGAAGATTTCCCGCGAATGGTCCAACGCCCGGACCCAATGGGGACGTCCCGTCGGCAAGCACGAAGCTGTGGGCAAAAAGATCGCGTTCATCGCCGCCACCACTTTTGCGCTGGAAGCGGTGTTCGAGTTGTCCGCCGAGATGGCCGACGCCGGCCAGAAGGATGTGCGCATCGAAGCTGCGCTGGCCAAGCTGTGGTCCACTGAATTGAGCTGCAGGATCGCCGATGAACTTGTCCAGATCCGTGGCGGCCGGGGCTTCGAAACCGCCGACTCCCTTGAGGCCCGGGGCGAGCGTGCTGTCGCCGCCGAGCAACAGCTCCGGGACCTCCGCATCAACCGGATTTTCGAAGGCTCCAGCGAGATCATGAAACTCTTGATCGCCCGCGAAGCGGTGGACGCACACCTTGCCGCCGCGGGCGACCTCGCTTCAGCGGATGCAAGCCTGCAGGACAAGGCGAGGGCCGCCGTCGGGGCCTCAGGCTTCTACGCGAAATGGCTGCCGAAACTCGTGGCGGGCGCCGGCATGGATCCCCGGTCCTACGCGGAATTCGGGCGCTTGGCCAAACAGCTGCGGTTCGTTGAGAGATCCTCGCGGCGGCTTGCACGGCAAACCTTCTACGGCATGGGCAGGTGGCAGGCGAAGCTCGAGCACAAGCAGGCGTTCCTGGGCAGGATCGTGGACATCGGCGCTGAGTTGTTCGCCATGGCCGCGTGCTGCTCCCGGGCCGAAATGCTGCTCCGCAAACACCCGGAACAAGGCGCCACCGCTTTTGAACTGGCCGAGGCATTTTGTGAGCAGGCCCGCGTCCGGGTGGACGAATACTTCGACCAGCTGTGGAGGAACACTGACGACGGCGATCACGGACTCTCCCGCAAAGTCCTCGCCGGTGACTACGCCTGGCTGGAGGCCGGAGTCCTGGACCAGTCCGAAGGTACCGGCCCGTGGATCGGCGATGCCTCGCCCGGGGCCTCAACCAAGGAAAACCTGCACCGCAACTATCGGTGACGCGCTAGCGAACGTCACCGTCCACGTAGAACCATCGCTTGCCCTCCCGAACAAAGCGGCTGACTTCCCGCTGGACGCCGCGTTCGCCGTCGAGCCTGTAGTGTGCAGCGAACTCCACGGTGCCCGTAGTGTCCAAGGGGCCTCCACCGGACGTCGAGACAATGTCCAGCCTGCGCCACTGCATATCCGCATCGAGGTCCATGGATTCCGGCCGGGTGGAGGCGTGCCAAGTGCGCAGGAGGTAGCTGGGGTCCAGGACGACGAAGGCCGAATATCGAGAGCGCATGAGTTGGCTGGCAGTGGGCGCGTCGGCGTCACCGCGGTGGAACCGGGCGCAGCAATCGTCGTATTGATCCCCGGAGAGGCAGGGGCAGGTGCCGTTGCGGAGTCTGGCAAGGTCAGGGGTCACGAGGTCCCAATCTGAGGCTGTAAATGAGAGCTGGGCAACATATTTTCCCACGCCGTATAACAGCTTTGAAACAACCCCGCGAGAGTAGGGGGCGGCGCGTGATTCCGTCGGTGTTGGACCTTAGGCTAGATACGCAAGCTGGGTGGGCAATGCGCGCATCACAAAACGACAGCCAGGGGAGGCTACGTGGAGGATCCGACAACACTCGCCATCAACCTGACGTATTTGGGAACACTGGGACTTGCTGTCCTCATGTTCCTGGGTCTCGGGTTGGTCATCATCATCACGTTGGTGGTAGCGGGAGTCGGGCGACTGCTGTCGATTATTCTCCTGGCGATGGTGGGGATTTTCCCGAAGAAGGAGACCACTCCCATCGTCCATTTGCCGCCGCGCCCCGCACGCGTCCCTGATCCTGTGACCGGCGTCGAGTCTCCAGCAGCTGTTGAATCGCCTCTGGATGACCTCGCCTATCTTGAAACTGGATCCACCGCGGCGCAGGCTCCTATGGCGGTTGCTACGGCAAAGGCCTCTGCCCCTGCGCCGGCTTCGAAGGCTGCCGCCGCGCCGGCAGCTCCGCCAGCGGCGAAGCCCGCCGAGCCTTCCGCTCCTGCCCATCCCGCCGCGCCCAAGCGCGACCTCATGGGAGACGTTCGACGGCGGCTCTCGGGTGCGTCGGCCGCTGTCAAGGACGGCGCGTGGAAGGCCAAGGTAGACCCTCGCAACCTTCCCAAGCCAGCGGAGGTCAAGTCGGTGGTGGAAAACCAAGCCGCCCACCATCCGATTCTCGTGGCAGCCACCAAGGAACCGCCGGTCTTGGCGAAGGACTGGGCTGATGCCGTGGCCGAGGCCGATCGTCGTGCAGCCGCCCGCGCTCAGGCTGAGCAGCCGCCCGCCATCAAGGTGACTGTCCGCGACGTCGGCGAGCCCACGCCGTCGTCGTCCAATGGGAAGACGCCAGGCCCCAACACGCCGGATGCTCCGGAAAAACCGGCCGGCAGTGGCAGCGGCAAAAACGGCTCCGGTAACGACGGTGGCGGCTCCACCGGCAGCGGCAATGGCAATGGCGCAAAGAAATCGGGCCCGAACACTTCCAAGAATGGGAAGTCTCCGAGCCCGATCCGAAAAGGTTCGCTCAGCAGCGCCAGCCGCAACTCCTAGCGGCGTCTAGGCAGCCAACTGCCGGAACGATGCGCCATGGTAGATCAGCGGCCTTGACTCCAGGTTGATGGTGGTCGCTTTGACCTCCAGCACCACGATCGCGTGATCACCGGCGGGCGTCTCGGAGACAACTTCGCATTCGAAGCCCAGCACGGCACCGTCGATCAGCACTGCACCTGAGTCGCTCACGCTGGTGTCCAGCCCGGCGAAACGGTCGCGAGTCTTGGAGGCCAATTGGAGGGCCGCCGCTTCTTGTCCCTCGGCGAGCACCGACACGCCCAAACGTTGGGCCTGGCGGAGCTTCGGCCACGTGGTGGAGGAGTTCTGCACGGCAAACATCACCAGCGGCGGTTCCAGTGAAACACCCACGGTGAAGGACGATGCCACCAGGGCTTCCGGCGTGAAGTCCACCATGGCGCTGAACGCCGCAACTCCGGACGGGAACTGCGCAAAGGCAGCCTTGATGGCCGCCGTTTCTTCCACTGTGGTCTGTGTCATTCCGCTGTCCCCTATTCGTGCGTTGCTTGAGTTCCTTTCCCATAATTCACCTGCTTCCGGGAACAGCAATATTTGTTGATTCGAAAGACATTTGTGTTGCCGCGTGTCAAGAAATGTCGCGAAGTAAGGCCTCTTCCATTACTTCGCAAGACGAAAAACGAAGAAGTTCTACCGCTTGCGTTTATGCCTCCGACGGCCGTGTGTAGCCTCGATTGAACATCCCGTCCGTGGCCACCGACTTGCGCCTGGACACCCGCACCGACCATCAGCACCGTCCCACCACAGGAAGCCGACATGAGCCTCAACGAGCTACGAACGCTTGGACGCACTGGCGCCCTGATCAGCCCCCTCACGCTGGGCACCCTGAATTTCGGCACCGGCGCTGCACCCACGGGTCCCGCCGAGAGCATCCGTATCATCAAAGCCGCACTGGACGCCGGCATCACCAGCGTCGACACCGCGGACATCTATTCCCAGGGCGAGGCCGAAACAGTGGTTGGCCAGGCCATCCACAGCAGGCGCGACGACGTTTTCCTCGCCACCAAGTTCCACGGCCAGATGGGTTCCAACCCGGCGCACGCGGGCAATTCGCGCCGTTGGATCGTCCGGGCTGTTGAGGACAGCTTGCGGCGGCTGAACACGGACAGGATTGACCTCTACCAAGCGCACCGCCCGGACTACAACACCGATCTCCTGGAAACCATCACTGCGCTGAACGACCTCATTCGGCAGGGCAAAATCCTCTATTACGGCACGTCCGTGTTCAGCCCCGCCCAGCTTGTTGAGGCCCAGTGGATCGCGAACACCAACCACCTCACGCCGCCCGTGGTTGACCAGGTGCCCTATTCGCTTCTGGTGCGCGCCAACGAACGTGACGTTTTCCCCATCACCCAGCAGTACGGCGTCGGGGTTTTGAGTTACGGACCGCTCGACGGCGGGTGGCTGGCTGGCGGTTACCGGGTGGGTGCGGGCCAGCCAGAAAGTTCGCGCTTCTCCGCCCTTCCCGGCAGATTCGACGTGAACGCACCGTTCAACCAGGGCAAGCTACACGCCGCCGACGCTTTGGCGCAGCTCGCGGCCCGCCATGGTTTAACCCTCATCCAGCTTGCCGTAGCGTTCGCCATGAACCACCCTGCCGTGACCAGCGTGATTATCGGCCCCCGCACCGAAGAACACCTCACCGACTATTTGAAGGCAGCCGACGTGGTGCTGAGCGAGGCCGTTTTGGATGAAATCGACGACATCGTGGCTCCCGCCGTGAACTTCCTTGAACGCGACGCTGGCACCGTTGCACCGCACCTTGAGTACCCGGAACTACGACGCCGGTAGCCGCTTTCAGTTGTGAGGCCCGCTCTGCATGCTTTGGGCTTCCTTTTGTGCGCAGAGCGGGCCTCACAACAGACTCTTGACGGGGTTCGGCCGCGGCGTGATCCTTGTCCTAAGTGCTGCGGCAATCCGCAGCGTTTAGCCTCCAGTAGAACGCCGCCGTCCCATGTCCAAGCACCCCGTCAAGCAAAGAGCAGCGAAAGCCGCCGCCCCAGGGCAGCCGACCGAAGGTCCCCTGACCCACGAAGAACTGCAACTCTCTGGCCGGAACCATTCCATGCCGTTGGAGGCCCTGCACGACGACATCACGCCGGCAGGTCTCCACTACCTGCTCATCCATTTCGACATCCCGCACGTTCCCGCCGACACCTGGCGGTTGCGGCTGGGCGGGGCTGTGGATCACAGCCTCGAACTGAGCCTTGAGGACATCAAGGCCAGACCCGCAGTCACCATGCCAGTGACCATGGAATGTGCAGGGAACGGCCGGTCCCTCTTGGAACCGCGGCCGTTGAGTCAGCCGTGGGTCCTCGGAGCAGTGGGCACCGCCGAGTGGACCGGAACTCCCTTGGCACCCCTGCTGGAGGAGGCAGGTTTGGCGAGTGACGCCGTCGAGCTGGTCTTTACCGGTGCTGACTCCGGCGTCCAGGGCGGCGTCGAAGAGCCGTATGCGCGCAGTCTTTCGATCGCCGAGGCAATGCATCCCGAGGTCATGCTGGTCTACGCCATGAACGGCAGCGCCCTGCCAATCCAACACGGGTTCCCTCTCAGGCTGCTGGTGCCAGGGTGGTATGGCATGGCGAGTGTGAAGTGGTTGACGTCGATCGAGGCTGTGACGTCGCGGTTCATGGGTTTCCAGCAGGCGGTCGCCTACCACTATCTGCAAGGGCCTGATGGGCCTGGGCTGCCCGTCACACACATCCGGGTTCGATCGCTGATGGTGCCTCCCGGGATTCCTGATTTCTTCACGCGGCGCCGCATTGTCGACTCCGGTCCGGTCATGCTGCACGGCCGCGCCTGGTCAGGCCACGGCGAGGTGGAACGGGTGGAGGTAGGGATCGACGGCGAGTGGATGCCCGCTCATGTGGACCCGCCCGTGGGTGATTTCGCGTGGAGGTCGTGGTCCATGGTGTGGGTCGCGAGTCCGGGCGAGCACGTGCTGCGCTGCCGGGCTATGGATACGTCCGGCGCGCTGCAGCCCACCGACCAAGTGTGGAATTACCAGGGCATCGGAAACAACATGGCGCAAGTGGTTGAGGTGACGGTTCGGTAGTTTGTTCCTCTGGGCCCCGCCGAGCGGACCCCGGTTAGACTCGTTCCAATCATGAGTATCCCGTCTTCCTCTCCAGCGAACGTCCGCGTCGACGCCTGGTTGTGGGCGATCCGCGCCTACAAGACCCGCTCGGCCGCCACCGCTGCCTGCCGTGCCGGGCACATCCGCATCAACGGAAACCCGGTCAAAGCGTCGCAAAGCGTGATCATCGGCGACACCATCCGGGTCCGCGAATCCGGCTGGGAACGGATCCTCGAAGTCCGACGACTCATCGCCAAACGCGTCGGAGCCGAAGCTGCCTCACACTGCTTCACCGACCACACTCCCCCGCGCCCAGTCGCTCCCAAACTCGGCCTTCCCCAGCGAGACCGAGGCGCCGGCCGTCCCACCAAGAAGGACCGTAGGGATATGGAGAAGCTGCGGGGGTAGGTGACTCTCGCGGGCCCAGCTGGCACTTATCCACAGGTCGCTCTTTCTGACATGAAACTTTCCCAGCCCGCTGCTTAGACTGACCGGCACACCGCCAAAACAGCTGCTGGGGAGCCTGTCATGCCACGCCTTTCGTCTGCCACTTTTCCGTTAGTCCTGGCCCGGACGGGAGCTATAGCAGTTGGACTGGCGCTGCTCCTCACGGGTTGCCAGGGCGGCACCACACCCAGCGCGCCACCCTCCGAACCGAGTTCGACGACGGCGTCGCCCACCACCAGCGCTTCGGTTCCGGCGGCTTCGGCTACTCCGGAAAGTCCGCCGACATCCGCCGTGTACAAACCCGCGGACGCCAAGGGGAAGGCCGAGAATGTGCCTGTTCCCGTGATGCCGGAGTTGGCGAAGGAGAACTCGAAGGCTGGGTTGGAGGCGTTTATCGGGTACTGGTACGCGGTCAAGAATTACGCAAACCAAACTGGTGAGCTATCGGTTCTCTCTACGCTCAGCTCAACAGGATGCCAACTATGTGGCCACATGCAGAAAGCAGCAGTCGATAGTTACCGAGACGGTCGTTGGATAGCTGGCGGAACCTTACATCTAGCAACCGTTGAAATGGATTGGGATGCTGACACTAGCCCCCACCTGTCAAGGGCCCAAGTGATACAGGATGCGATTAGTTACTACAACGCGGACGGTACAGAAGGGCGGCCCTCAGACGCAGCCACCAACGACACTTTCGTGATCCTTGCTGAATTTGAAACCGCGTGGAAGGTTGTGGACACCGGTGTCATTCGCTGACCGAACGCTCCTGTACGCGTTCTCTTTCGCGCTTACAGCCCTACTCGTTTTGACCATTTCCAGCACGAGTGTTGCCGCGACCAGCGATGAGTGGATTAGCTTGAACGACTCAAATGGCAGCGTCGACTTGGAGGCGAACTGGTCATTTGATCCGGTAACCGGGAAGTCGACTCCAGCTCTCGGGGGTACTTCCGCGGCCGAGGATCCCTACCAGTACAAGCCTGACCTTCGTTGCACCCTTGGCGGTCCGGGTGCTCGGGAGATGGGGTGTCTGGCGCTTGAGTGTCCGCCTACAACACCTGATGGCGAGAAGGGTTCACCAGTCATCTGGATGCAAGCACCGAAGGGCATTACCAACCCGACGTTCACCGATTGGCAGCCTGTCGACGGCAAGCCAGCGTGTCTGTATGACGCCGAGCCCGGGAACGTGCTCGAAGACATCGCCGCCCGCATCCTGACCGACTTCCAACAACTCCCCGTCACCCCAGGGACCCTCGAAGCCCAACCGTTCCCGCACACCCTCAAAGGCGGACCCACCAACTTCTACGCCACCACCGCAGAGCAAGGCTTCGACGTCACCATCCTCGGTCAAGCAGTCCACCTGACCGCAACACCGGCCAACTACACCTACACCTTCGGCGACGGCACCGCGCTCGGACCCACCCCGGTGGCCGGCTACTCCATCCCCGAAACCGACTGGCTCAGCAACGAGACCCGCACCAGCCACACCTACACCGAAACCGGCAACTACCAGGCCAGCCTCACCACCAGCTTCACCGGCACCTACTCCGTCAACAACGGCCCACCCCTACCCATCAACGGAACACTCGACATCACCACACCGGCCAAAACCATCCACGTCTGGAAAACAGAAAGAGCACTCGTCGCCGACACCTGCCAGGAAAACCCCAACTCCTGGGGCTGCCCCGGAGCAACGCGCTAGTCACAGCCAGGCACCGTCCCCAAACGGGACGACGTGTCATGACGCTGTGCCCGAATTCGGGGCATTTCAAAGGTTTGCACGCCGCACTCTCACCCGTCGCCGAGAGTCGCTCAGAACGATATCCACAGGTGCCGGAGCATCGCTTCGACCAGTTCGAACAACCAACCTAGGCTGTTCGAAACACCACCCAATTCACAGGGAGAGCCCAAATGACACGAGTCCTTTTTGCCCGCAAATCAGCCCCCGCCGGTCTACGCGCGGCCATCCTGGCTGTGTCTGGAGTGCTTCTTTTGACAGCTTGCCAAGGTGGAGAGGCGGCGTCCGTCGCAGCCTCAGCGGATGCCTCGTCGGCACTTCCGACCTCTACCATTCCGGAGTTGACGCAGGGATCCATCGTTTCGGCCGACGGGTTGTACGTGCTTATGCCGGACTTCCACTGCCGGGATGATGGCCCCGACTCCGAGGACACAAGATGCCTGACGCTCGAGTGCCCACCCACCGCTGACAGCGCAGCAGAAGGGCGGCCGGTTATCTGGAAGCGAGCCTTGAGAACAATCTCCAATCCTGGATGGCACGACTGGGTTCCCGTGAGCGCCCCGACCTGCTTCTATGATCCCCATGCCTGAGGCCCGCCCCTGCGCAACGACCAAGTAAACCGCCGGGCCATACAGCGGGTTAGGAGAACCAGGTTCCCGGAGGGCCCATGAACAAGAGGAAGCTGAACACTGCGCCCACGGCCACCAGCGTGACAACAACGGCAAGGATCGGGTTCCGCAGAACCCAGGCTTGGGCCTTCTCGAAGCCACCACGCGGCGCTTCACCACCAGCAGCCAGGCGCCATCCACCGGCGAGAAGACCCCGGCGATCGAGGGATTTCTCCATGGGGATGGTGGCGTAGGGGATGACCGCACAAACGATGGCAAGGAGGCCAGTGCGTGTTGACCACTTCTGGTTGATCCAAGTGAAGGCGGCCGTCGCGGCGTAGCAAAGGAAGACGAAGCCGTGAATGCCACCCGCGATGCTCAC
The DNA here is from genome assembly GCF_040546855.1 of Paenarthrobacter sp. 4246. Classification (NCBI taxonomy): domain Bacteria; kingdom Bacillati; phylum Actinomycetota; class Actinomycetes; order Micrococcales; family Micrococcaceae; genus Paenarthrobacter; species Paenarthrobacter sp. 4246. Next base: position 198,590 of record NZ_JBEPOP010000008.1, on the reverse strand, counting down.
CCCAACGTCGGTGGTGCGTGTGACGTACTTAAGGAACAACCCGATCAGCAACAGCGTCCAGGTCACTGCCTCGGCAAAAGCGACGGTGCGGAACAAAGTGCGGGGTTGCATGGAAGTCCTCAGGTAGAAAACGGTAGACACGTCCAATTTTACCGGTCGTAGAACTTCCCTCGCGTCACGGCAACGGAAGTGCCTCCCGGTTCCGGATGCGGGAATCGCCAAACTCGATGGCAACGGGAGCGATTTCGACAACCGGTTCGTGCCGCGTGCGGGCCTTCCCGACAGCAATATGCGGAACCCAGCGGGGCGATCTGTAACCGAGAGCAGGTGAGCTCAAGATGAAGTCGTCAATATTGTCGAGCCCCAGGTCATCCAGAAGAAGGTGCAAACCCTGCAGCAGGAGCGCCTGGTAGTCGTGAACTTCTTGTGGAACATCCACTTCCAAGCCGATAACCCGTCCGCCACCCAAGGGAATCAGTCGGTCCGATTTGCCAAGGAATCCGGCCAAACCAGGCAACTCCGTCAACCAACTGGCGATTCCAGGGAGCACATACTCCGGCCTCGCCGTTCCCTTGGTCCACGCCACGATGTCCTGGGCCAAGTCGTCGAGGATCCCGACGTGCAGCAGTGTCAGATGCAACCCCGAAGGTTTACGGAGGGCATCAACGAATCGGGCCAGGCCCTCATAGTCAGAGGCTCCGTCTCCGATGCGGAGAACGGGCACCTCAACTGTGATGCGTGGCCCCTCGGATTTGCTTCCAACTGGCTTGCTGGCCGTCATGGTTGCCATTATGCGCCGAACGCCCAGCGGGCGGGAGGCCGACGGCGGAACTCACCTGCCGCCGTCGAGCCCTGCTCCCTACTTCTTGGAGCGGGCTTGGACGAGGTTGGCGAACGGGAGCCGCCCGAAAGTCGAAACAAAGTCAGAGTGGTAGTCAGCTTCGGCGGCATTGACCTCGGAGGCGGGGAGCTCCTTCCAGGCAACAATGAGGTCCAAGGCATCCCGTAGTTGCCAGATGAGCCGTGCATCCCAGACAACGGTGGGCCGTCCGCGGCCGTAGTCCATGAATTCCTGAATCTGCTTGCGAAGCCCTCGGTTACCTTGGCTGCCGGCACTCGCTTTGCCTATGTACAGTACGGAAGCATCCGCAATCCACTCGGCTTCCAAGGCTTCCCGCTTGATCGCAGGGTCCTTCTTCTTGAACGTGCCGGCAGTGCTCTTGCTGAGGAATACGGGGTCGAAGTCTGCGGGGCACAGGATGGCGAAGATGCCGGGACCTTGGGGGATTCGCATGGGGTCGAGTTCGTCGAGTGGCCGGAATCCGGTGAAACCGTCCTGCGTGAGGGACTTTTTGGTGAATAGCATGGTCCATTGTGTCAAGGGGAAGTCACAAAATCCCCGTGCCGCGGGGTAGGCACATGAAGTCTGACTTGTAGCTTAAAGTGTTCTCGGCTGCCCAACAGCCACCTCATCACTCCATTCGCATCATAGGGGGACTATTTGCGCACCCACATCAAGCTGCCCCACAGCTTTTGTCCACTCAACTTCTCCGTCCCGGGAGGTTCACTCACGTGCGGAAGCTAGCAATTGCTGCGGCCACGTCCGTGGTGCTGGCCGCGACCACTTGGGCAGTCGCCACGGCTGCCAACGCTGACTCTGGAACAGTCGTCAGGGTCATCGACGGCGACACCGTGGTTGTATCGATCAACAACAACGACCAGACGATCCGCCTGTTGAACATCAACACTCCTGAAACCAAAGACCCAAACAAACCCACCGAATGTCTTGGCCCGGAGGCCGCGGACCATCTGAAGGACGTGCTTCCCGTGGGGAGCAAGGTTCGTTTGGAGTTCGACATTGAACGCCACGACAAATACGGCAGAACACTGGCTGGAGTCTTCAACGCCAGCAATCAATTGGTGAATGCAGAGATCGCACGACGAGGTCTAGGGGTTCCCATGGTGGTGGAGCCGAACCGCAAGTTCCTTCCGCCTATCGAGGAGGCTCACCAGGAAGCTCGGGCCGCGAAGGCCGGTCTCTTCTCCGAAACAGTTGAGTGCACGCTGCCAGCACAGGTGGCAGCCGCATCGGCGGCGCTGACCGCGGCAGAGAATGCAGCACCGGCCACGACCTCTTCGGGTGCCGGCGCCAACGCCACGGGTCTGGCCGCTGCTTTGGTTACGGCCAAGGCCGCCCGGGATCTACTGTCGGCCTCCCGGGACACGGAGCACTCCATCGTCTGGGCCGCGTACGAGTCGGCCGAGGCAGCGGGAAAACTGACCGCCCTCACGGCAAGGATCACGCGTGGGGAGAGCGCCTTGTCCAAGGTTAAGGATCAGGAAAAGTCGCTCGCCGCAGCCGAGAAGAAGGCCGAAGAGGAGCGGGTGGCTGCCGCCGCCCGAGCGGAAGCCGAACGAAAAGCTGCCGAGGAAGCTGCAGCCGTAGCTAAGAAGGCCGCCGATGAGGCTGCAGCAGCTGAGCAGGCGCGGGCGGCCGCGGCAGCAGCCGAAGCTGAGCGGATCCGCAACATCCCGGCTGCGCCGCCGGTCCAGCAGTATGTTCCGCCAGCACAGCAGTACGTTCCACCGGCACCCGCAGCCCCGGCGAACCCAGCGCCTGGCTATACGGGTCCCCGGTGCTACGCGCCGGGCGGAAAGTCCTGGCGTCCCTGCTGACCCTTGGAAGCATGCCTGGGACCGCATAAGTGCGGTCCCGGGCTTGCTTCGCCTCAGAATCCATGAGCGCTTGCCCCTGCCACTAAACTCGCATGAGTGATCACAGGTGAAATCAAGTCCCAAGTAGACAAAGTCTGGAATACGTTCTGGAGCGGCGGTATCTCCAATCCTCTGGAAGTCATCGAACAGATCACCTACCTCCTGTTCCTCAAGCGCCTCGACGAGAACCACACACGGGCAGAGGCACAGGCCAACCTCTTGGGCGAGCCGATTGAGAACGCGGTGTTCCCCGAAGGCGTCGATCCTCAGGGCCGCCCCTATTCGGACCTCCGCTGGTCGAACTTCAAGGACTTTGGTCAGATTGAGATGTTCACGGTCTTCCAGCAGAACATCTTCCCGTTCCTCCGCACTGAGCTGACCAAGCAGTCCAACGGCGAAGACTCCACTTATAGCCACCACATGAAGGATGCGCAGTTCAAGATCCCGAACGCGGGTGTCTTGAAGCAGGTGGTGGATGTCATTGACTCCATCAACATGGAGGGTCGCGACACCAAGGGCGATCTCTACGAGTACATGTTGTCGAAGCTGGCGTCGGCGGGTACCAACGGACAGTTCCGAACCCCTCGGCACATCATCGACCTCATGGTCGCGATGACAGCACCCCAGCCGCTCGAAGCCATCTGTGATCCGGCCGCCGGCACCTGCGGCTTCCTGGTTCAGGCCGGCGAATACCTCCGCACGAACAACGCCAACCTCCTCACCAATGACGAGACGAGCAAGTTCTTCCACCACGAGCAGTTCCATGGCTTCGACTTCGACTCCACCATGCTTCGCATCGGTTCCATGAACATGCTCCTCCACGGGGTCGAGAACCCGGACGTCTCCTACCGCGATTCACTTGCCGACCTGCACTCCATCGAGGAAGAGAAGTACAACGTCATCCTCGCCAATCCGCCGTTCGCTGGCAGCTTGGACTACGAGAATGTCTCGAAAGAGTTGCTGAACGTCGTCAAGACGAAGAAGACCGAACTCCTCTTCCTGGCACTTTTCATCAAGCTGCTTAAGCCAGGCGGCCGGGCTGCAGTTATCGTTCCTGACGGCGTTCTCTTCGGCTCAACCGGCGGTCACAAGTCCCTCCGAAAGACACTGGTCGAAGGGCACAAGCTCGACGCCGTCGTCAAACTCCCGTCCGGCGTCTTCAAGCCCTACGCCGGAGTCTCCACTGCCATCCTCTTCTTCACAAAGACGAACTCCGGCGGCACCGACAACGTCTGGTTCTACGATGTAAAGTCCGACGGCTTCAGCCTTGACGACAAGCGCACCCCGCTTGCGTCGTCCGACCTTGAGGACGTTCTCTCGCGTTGGAATGAACGCACGACGGCGGAACTCGAGCGGGCGCGCACGGAACAGTCCTTCTGTGTTCCGCTTTCCGAGATCGTGGCGAACGGCTACGACCTGTCGCTCAACCGGTACAAGGAGATTGAGTACGAAGAGGTCGAGCATGCTGCCCCTGAGGAAATCCTGAAAGCGCTCGATGAGCTCGAAGCCGAGATCGCGGAGGGCATGAACGAGCTGCGGGAGTTGCTGAAGTGAGAAGCCTGTCCTTTCTCGAGGTCTTTAGTGACAAAACCGGTGGAAATACCAAACTTCAGACATCCGAGTACCAGAACCAGGGCCTGCTTCCAATCATCGATCAAGGACGTGATGCCATAGCTGGCTACACGGATAGAGGAGACGCCGTTGCGTCGGTCGACCTACCAGTCATAATTTTTGGTGACCATACACGGGCAATAAAGTACGTCGATCATCCGTTCGTCCTAGGGGCAGATGGCACAAAAGTTTTGTCCCCTCGACGAGACGGAGACGCACGATTCTTCTTTCACTATCTACGATCCATTGAGCTGCCCTCAGCTGGATACAGCCGGCACTATAAGTATCTAAAGGAAGTCACCGTTCCGTTCCCAAGCCTCGAAGAGCAGCAACGGATTGCGGCAATTTTGGACAAGGCCGACGAGCTCCGCGCCAAGCGCCGTCAAGCCATCGCCCACTTGGACGCGCTCACCCAGTCGATCTTCCACTCCATGTTCGGCGACCCTGTTTCGAATTCACAGAATTGGCCACTCGAGCCTTTCGGCCGTGTAACGGTCAGCCGATTAGGCAAGATGTTGGATAAGAAGGCTCAAACCGGCGAGCGTTCGTTCAAGTATCTACGCAACGCCAATGTGCAATGGTTCGAAATTGACACCAGTGATTTGCTCGAGATGGACTTCAGCCCATCAGACCAAGCCGAGTTTGCACTCCGTAGAGGTGACGTTCTGGTCTGCGAAGGTGGGGAACCTGGCCGGGCAGCCATTTGGCGAGATCAGGAGAAGGACTGCTACTTTCAGAAGGCGCTTCATCGAGTGCGCCCAGACCTTGAGGTCATCGATCCACAGTATCTCGTTCATCTTCTATGGTCGTTAGCTAAAGGCGGTGGTCTCAAGGACCACGTAACTGTTTCGACGATTGCGCATCTGACCGGTGAGAAGCTCAAACGGATGCGCATACCGGTCCCCCCGCTCGAACTGCAGCAGACCTTCGCAACCCGGGTTGCCGCCGTCGAGCGCTTGAAGGAAACGCACCGCAAGCACTTAGGGGAATTGGACGCGCTCTTCACGTCGCTCCAAAGCCGTGCATTCAAGGGCGAACTCTGAGTAGTAGCCCGGCGCTGACTCAGATCTGTCGCCGTACGGCAACAAATGCTAAAGTCGGCGTACGGCGACATTTACAGAAGTTGCCGCACGGCGACAGGAGCTTCCATTGCGCACAGTCCGCGAGGCTGGACCCCTTGTACGTGAGCTGCGTGAAGAGCGAGCGTGGTCCCAAGCAGAGTTGGCCCGGCGAGCCAGCGTCTCACGGACCTTTGTCATCGATCTTGAATCCGGTAAAGCGTCGGTGGAGACATCGAAGTTCATGGACGTTTTCCAAGCCCTGGGTTTTGAAATCGCCATACGCGACAACGAAACGGGCGCGGTACGGTGGTAAGTTCGCGGGCTCTTGATGTCTTCATGGACGGGACGTATTGCGGTCGCGTTGAACAGTCGCCGTCGGGAAATCTGACATTCCGATACGACCCCGGTTATCAAGCCGTCGCGAATGCAACCCCGCTTTCACTGTCAATGCCGCTAGCGGCAACGCTCCATAAGAAACGCAGCGTGCTCCCGTTTCTGCAAGGGCTCCTGCCCGACAGTGAAGGTGCCCTCCAGACGATCGCCCGACGGTTCCGAGTGTCCCCCTCGAACCCCTTCGCAATCCTCGAACATATCGGGGCCGACGTCGCGGGCGCGCTGCAATTCATGTCACCCGGCACCGGTTCCTCAGATAGCACCCTCTCCAGAACAGCTGTGCAGCCGGTCTCGGACTCCGACGTGGCGGAAATGCTGGATCATGTGGTGACGGAATACAAGGACGGCACGCCCTACGATGACTCTGCAGGACGTTTTAGCCTTGCCGGGGCACAGCCGAAAATTGCCCTGCATCAACTTCCGAACGGCAAGTGGGCCGTACCCGAAGACGCCACTCCCACGACGCACATCCTCAAACCGGCAGCAGGCAGCTTCAGACGCCTGGATGCGGTGGAACAGCTGACCATGAGGGCAGCAGCTTTTCTGGGGCTCGAAGTGGCCAAATCCGAGCTCACCCGCATTGGTGACTGGGACGTTTTTGTGACGCGGCGCTACGACCGCCAAGAAGTGGACGGAACCTGGCACCGCATCCATCAAGAAGACTTTTGCCAGGCGTTGAGCGTTTCTCCAGCCAAGAAATACCAGCACCGTGACGGCGGGCCGGGCGCGAGCGATATGGCCGCCCTTGTCCGATCGTTTCCTTTTGAAGCGGACCGCCGGCCAGCAGGCGAAGGGCTGTACCGGGCCCTCGTTTTCAACACCGTGGCCGGTTGCACCGACGCGCACGCCAAAAACTACTCCGTGCTCCTCAACGGCAGCAGGGCCCAGCTGTCACCGCTTTATGATCTTGCCACCTATGCCCCCTACTGGGATGAGGAATCAAATATCGACTTGGCCATGAGTGTGAAAGGCGAGTACAGGCTTCAGAAGATCAGCAAGCAGATGCTGGTCTCGACAAGCACCCAGTTTGGCGTTGATGCTGAAGCCGCCCGGGAGATGGTCGAACACTATTGTGGCGGCATTGTGGAAGCATTCGAAGCTGCCAGGGAAGAGCTGAAATCCCAGCTGGGATCCCTGCCGAAAATCGTCGATGACACTCTTACGAAGGTACAACTGCTGCCACTGGTCGAGGCCGCGGGTCTGAAATGAAACCTAAACAGTCGCAGTCTCATGATTGACTAATTTTTAGGACAACGGAGCAACGGATCGGAGACGGCTGCATGGGGGCAGTTACCAGCAACTTTGGGTTCATGCTGGGCGAGTGGCCCGAGTTGGCCCAACAAGCACGCAGGGCAGAGCAATTCGCCCGGGTCGATCCCCGCGCTTCCGTGTTCTATGCCCGCTACACCATTGAACGCATTGTTGAGTGGCTTTATCAGGTAGAGCCGGGGTTGGTGACCCCCTACAAGGATGACCTCAACGCCCTACTGAACGAGCCCACCTTCAAGAACCTTGTGGGCGGCCCCATTGCCAACAAGCTCACCATCATTCGCAAAGCCGGCAACAATGCGGTTCACAACTCCGTCGGCCCCACCGCTCAAGACGCCGAACTGGTGCTTCGCGAACTGCACCACGTTTGCTATTGGCTGGCGAGGAACTACGCCAAAACGGGTAGCCAGCTGCCGCCGTCGTTGGTTTTCGATGCCGCGGTCCTGGCTCCGAAGCCGAAGACGCCGGTCCAGCAGCAATCGCCCGAAGGACTCCAAGCACTCGAGAACCAGCTCAAAGCGAAAAATGAGGCCCTTGCACAGGCAGCTGCCGACTCGGCGGACCTCAAGGCCCAGCTGGAGATTCTGCAAGCCGAAGTCGCCGAGGCCAAAAAACAGAATCAGACCGTCCCCGACCACCACGACTATGACGAGGCCCTGACCCGCAGGCACCTCATCGATCTTGAGCTGAACGAGGCCGGCTGGCCGCTCAGCAACACAGAAGACCGTGAGTTCAAGGTCGACACCATGCCCACGGCAAGCGGCACGCTCAGCGGCGTCGGCTACGTGGACTACGTGTTGTGGGGCGCTGACGGGCTGCCTCTCGCTGTGGTCGAAGCGAAGCGGACCACCAAGGATCCCCATGTAGGGAAGCAACAAGCCAAGCTGTACGCCGACTGCCTGGAACGTCGATACGGCCGGCGCCCCATCATCTACTACACCTCCGGTTACGAGACGTGGATTTGGGACGACGCCATGTACCCCGAGCGGGCGGTGCAGGGTTTCCACACGCGGGATCAACTGCAACTGCTCGTCAACCGCAGGCAAAGCCGAAAGCCGTTGGCTGAACAGGCAATCGACAACTCAATCGTCGAACGTCCCTACCAGCACAATGCCATTCGGGCCGTCACGGAAGCCTTCGAGAAGGACTTCGAACGCAAGGCGCTTGTAGTCATGGCGACCGGCACGGGCAAGACGCGCACCGTCGTCGCACTCGCCAAGCTCCTGCAGGAGGCCAACTGGGCCAAGCGGGTTTTGTTCCTGGCGGACCGCGTTGCGTTGGTCAAGCAGGCGGCCAATGCGTTCAAGGCCCACCTGCCAGGTTCCAGCCCCGTCGTTTTGGGATCTGGCGAAGAATCGGATAGCCGCATCCACGTGGCTACCTACCCGACCATGATGAACCTCATCAACATAACCGAAGGAAAGCTGGGCCAACGGACCTTTGGCATTGGCCACTACGACCTCATCATCGTCGACGAAGCCCACCGCTCGATCTACCAAAAGTACAGGGCCATCTTCCAGTACTTTGATTCACTACTCATCGGGCTGACAGCCACGCCACAGTCAGAAGTGGACCGCAACACCTACAGCCTGTTCGGCATCGAAGACAACGTTCCCACGTTCGCCTATGAGCTCGGCGAGGCCATCGAGGCCGGATACTTAGTGCCGCCCCGAGTTGTGCCGGTTCCGCTGAAGTTTCCCGACCAAGGCATCTCGTACGAGGACCTTTCTGAAGCTGCCAAAGAAGAGTGGGACGAGCTCGAGTGGGATGAAGACGGCGAAATCCCGGATTCGGTGGATGCCACCGCGATCAACACCTGGCTCTTCAACGCAGACACAGTGGATAAGGCGCTGGAAGTCCTCATGACGCGTGGCCACAAGGTTGCCGGCGGGGACCGACTGGGTAAAACCATCATCTTCGCGAAGAACAACCGGCATGCCGAGTACATTGCCGAGCGTTTTGACAAGAACTACCCCGCCTACAAAGGCCAGTTCGCCCGTGTTATCACCTATCAGGTGAACTACGCCCAGAACCTCATCGACCAATTCTCGTCCACCGGGAGCGACCCCCACATCGCCATCTCGGTAGACATGCTGGACACCGGCATCGATGTGCCGGACGTCGTCAACCTTGTCTTCTTCAAGATGGTCAGGTCCAAGACCAAATTCTGGCAGATGGTAGGCCGCGGCACCCGCCTGCGCCCCGAACTGTATGGCCCTGGTGAGGATAAGAAGGACTTCTTCATCTTCGACCTCTGCCGCAATGCCGAATTTTTCAATGCGGGCATGCCCAGCAATGAAGGGTCCTTGGGAAGGTCACTCGCGGAGACCACTTTTGCGGCGCGCGTGCAGCTCCTGCAGACGTTCACCGACCTCCAATGGGATCCTCAAGCGCCTGTGGTTGTCGACCTTCGGCAAACACTGAAGCACACAGTTGACCGGCTTCCGCTCGACAACTTCCTCGTCAAGCCGGCCCGCAAATGGGTGGACCGGTTCGCCGAGGAAGCAACATGGACATCTTTGGCCGCGGAAGACTACCAAGCTTTGCAAACCGAGATCGCCAGGCTCGCGTCCATCGGTGCGCCCACTGACACGGAAGAGGCCAAGCGCTTCGACTACCTCATGCTCCAAACAGAGTTGGCGTTGCTGCAAGGATCGGCGGTCGGGCCGTTCCGGATAAAGATCCAAACAATCGCCTCCGCCCTGCAGGACCAGCAGAGCATCCCAGCCATCGCCGCGCAATTGTCGTTGCTGGAAATCATCCTCCACGACGACGAATGGGAATCCGTTTCGCTGGAATGGCTGGAAGAAATCCGACGCCGGCTCCGTGGATTGGTCCATCTCATCGAGAAGCGGAAACGCAAGGTGGTCTACACAAACTTCCAAGACGAGCTCGGCGTGCTTGAAGAAGTCGAACTGGCGGGGGCAACAAATGGCTTCGTGGACCTCCCTCGTTACAAAGAGAAAATGCGTTCGTACTTGGCGCAGTATGAGGAGCACGCAACCATCCAACGGCTCCGGCGTAACAAGCAACTCACGGCCTTGGACCTCGCCGAGCTTGAACGTATCCTCCTCGAAAGCGGGCTGGGTTCGCTGGAAGATTTGAATCGTGCCGCCAATGATGGGCTCGGTCTCTTTGTCCGTTCCTTGATTGGTTTGGACCGCGAAGCCGTCGAGGAAGCGTTGTCAGAGTTTGTGGCTGGTACTACGCTCACTGCCCAGCAGCTCAACTTCCTCAAAGTTCTGACCAATCACCTGATGGAAAATGGAAAGGTCAGCCCAAAAGCGTTGTTCAAGTCCCCATACAACGAGCTGGCGCCGTCCGGCCCGGATGCGCTGTTCGGTGATGACAAGATCGGGCAGTTGATCAGCATCCTCCGTTCCATAGAGAACCACGCGAAGGTGGGCTGAGCATGGAGCTGGCACTGGATTTCACAAGCTCAGGAGGTGCACCGGCCGTTTCTGCATTCCAACCGAACACGATCCTCTCACTCACACTTGCCCACGTCTTGGCCGGTGTCGGTGCTGAGCAGGAACAGCCGGTTTCTCTCAGAGATGTCCACGTAATACGTCATTCTTTCAGGCCCAATGACGAGACGGCGCTTTGTGGGCCGGAGGACCTGACGCTGGACAAAGTGCTCAGGTACACCCGCGAACAGGACATCTCTCCCCGTCGTTTTCCGGCCGACCCTCCCCGTTTCTGGGTCATCTTCATAGCGGACGGGAAAAACCGCTCAAGGCTTTGGGGAACTTTCAAAAACCACGGGGAGGTCATTGGGGAGCGCACGGCGTCATGCCGATACTTCGAGCTCACGGTGAGTGACTTCCTGTCTCCGCTCCGAGACCGCCTCGTCATCGACTGGGACAATCCACGCAGTTGGCACCGCGGCGGCAGTTCGGCCAGCACTGCCCGAATGCAGGTGGTGGAGATAGCAGACCGTGACAAAGTTCCTTTCCCAGGCTTTGACGGCGTCCTGCTGAGTTACCACCTCCTGCAGGAAATGGTGGAGGACCGGCGCTATGCGGACTGGCAGGCCGCGCTTTCTGAAGTTCAGGGCATCTACCTGATCACTGATTCGAGCAACGGCAAACAGTACGTCGGCAAGGCTGATGGTTCAGAGAGAATTTTAGGTCGTTGGCAGACATATGCCCGTGACGGCCACGGTGGCAATGTGGCACTCAGGGAACTCGCCTTCGATAGTGTCGGCGCTGGGAATCAGAGTGTGCGAACGGACCATGCACGTCATTTTGTTTTCAGTCTTCTCCGGGTCTTCGGACCGAGCACTCCCTCATTCGAGGTAAATGCTGCGGAATCCCACTACAAAGCTGCCCTTATGACCCGGAAATTCGGCCTCAACAGGAACTAGCACCGCTGCACGTGACCGCCAAACCGTGAAGCGGTTCTTTCAGCGTTGACAGCCCCTTGTGACCCGTGCCATATTCAAAGCGTGAACCTGTCAGACAGCCGGACAGCCGGACAGCAAGAGCCCCAGGGCGGGCATATGCCCATTTCCCGCATCTCCGCAGCTGAAGCGGTCTTCGCGGCGCTGAGGCGTGCGATCGAGGGCGGCCAGTTCGATATCGGCACCAAGCTGAGCTCGGAAGCGACCCTGGCGGGCCAGTACGGCGTCAGCCGCTCCGTTATCCGGGAAGCGCTGCGATCCTGCAACACCCTGGGCCTCACCGTGACCAAAACGGGCAAGGGCACGTTCATTGTGGCCAACAAGGTCGCTAATGACCTTACCTTGGGTCAGTACAGTGCGCGTGATCTCAACGAAGCACGCCCGCACATCGAGATCCCGGCGGCCGGGCTCGCCGCACAAAGAAGGACGGACGAGGAACTTGAGCACCTCAAGGAGATCGTCCAGGAAATGCTCAGCGAGAACGACCCCGAAGCCTGGGTAAACCTGGACGCGAGCTTCCACTCTGCAGTGGCCCGCGCCAGCGGAAACAGGGTCTTCGCCAGCGTTGTCTCTGATATCCGCGAGGCTTTGGCCCACCAGTCGGAAACCCTCAACCTCGTCGCCGACCGGCAACACCGCTCGGACGAGGAACACGTCGCCGTCCTTAATGCGATCGAAGCCGGAGACTCCGAAGCCGCGAGCAAAGCGATGGCCGCCCACCTGCAAGCCGTCAGCGTGGCACTGGACACGATCCTCAGCAAATGAATATCCCTAAGGACACCATGCCCGCCCCCGCAGCACCGGCCCACCAAACCGCGGCACAAAACCTCAAAGCGCCGCACCACGTTCCCCTCGTCGAGGTAACCCGCGACGGCCTGGTGGAGAGCATCCACTACGGCTCGCTGGTCGCGCTCCACAAAAACGGCACCACCTCCGTAGAAGCCGGCGAACCGGACGCGCCGATGTACCCCCGTTCAAGCCTGAAGCCACTGCAGGCCGTAGCGCTGCTCAAGGCCGGTTTGGACATCCCCCAAAACCTCCTGGCGCTCACCGCTGCAAGCCACTCCGGTGCACAGATGCACCGCGATGGCGCCGCTGAAATCCTGAAGCTGCACGGTCTGACCGAGGCGGCACTGGCCAACAGCACGGACCTGCCGTACGGCGTCCAGGAGCGTGACGAATGGCTCCGCGCCGGCAACGGTCCCACCCAGATCGCACAGAACTGTTCCGGCAAGCACGCTTCCATGGCCGCCGTCTGCGTCATCAACGGCTGGCCTGTGGAGGGGTACTTGCACCCCGGGCACCCCTTGCAGGTCCTGGTCCGCGACACCATCACGGACCTCACCGGCGAGGAAGCAGCAGCTGTCAGCACCGACGGCTGCGGGACCCCGCTCTTTGCACATTCCTTGCACGGCATGGCCCGCGCGTATGGCCGCCTCGCCGCCGCCGACGAAAGCACTGGCGAAGGCAAAGTCGCCCACGCCATGCGCCGCTTCCCTGAAATGGTGGCCGGCGAAGGCCGCGACGTCACCGCCCTTATGCGGGCCGTACCTGGGCTTCTGGCGAAGGACGGCTTTGAGGGCCTCCAGTTGGTGGGCCTCCCGGACGGCACTGGTGTGGCCGTCAAGATTTCCGACGGCGGCGATCGCGCCCGCATGCCAGTCACCGTTGAGGTTCTTCGCCGGTTGGGCGTCGACGGCGGCAGCTTGGACACGCTTCAGAGCCCACCCGTGCTGGGCGGCGGCCTTCCGGTCGGCGAGCTCCGCGCGGCCCACATTTTCAGTAACTAAACCAAGGACAGCTATGACCACCGTCGATCAGGCGATCCCCCTCCGTTCCGAACACGACCTTTTGGGCGACCGTGATGTACCCGCGGACGCCTACTGGGGCGTCCACACCCTCCGTGCCATGGAGAACTTCCCCATCACAGGGCAGCCCCTCTCCACCAACAAGCACCTGGTCCGCGGCCTGGCCGCAGTGAAGCAGGCTGCGGCCCGCACCAACCAGGAGCTTGGCCTCCTGGACGCCGAGAAGGCGGATGCCATTGTGCAGGCCTGCCAGGACATCATGGACGGCATGCTCCACGAGCAGTTCATGGTGGACGTGATCCAGGGCGGCGCCGGCACCAGCTCCAACATGAACGCCAACGAGGTCATCGCCAACCGTGCACTGGAAATCCTGGGCCACCCCAAGGGCGACTACTCCAAGCTGCACCCGAACGACCACGTGAACCTGAGCCAGTCCACCAACGACGTCTACCCGACGGCGGTCAACCTGGCCACGATCTTCTCAGTCAAGGAACTCCTGGAAGCCCTCGAAGAACTCGAGCTGGCCTTCGCTGAGAAGGGCCGCGAGTTCCGGACTGTCGTCAAGATGGGACGCACCCAGCTGCAGGACGCTGTTCCCATGACCCTCGGACAGGAGTTCGGCGGCTACGCCGTAACCATCGGCGAGGACCGGGCCCGGCTGGACGAGTCCCACATGCTGATCCACGAGATCAACCTTGGCGCCACAGCCATCGGCACGGGGTTGAATGCCCCGGCGGGCTATGCCGAGGCTGCCTGCCGCCACCTGGGCGAAATCACCGGCCTCCCCCTCCTCACAGCTGCAGACCTCATTGAGGCCACGCAGGATGTGGGCGCGTTTGTTCACCTGTCCGGTGTGCTGAAGCGCGTGGCAGTAAAACTTTCCAAGATTTGTAACGACCTCCGCCTGCTGTCTTCCGGACCGCGTGCGGGATTGGGCGAGATCAACCTTCCGGCCGTGCAGTCCGGTTCGTCGATCATGCCCGGCAAGATCAATCCGGTGATCCCGGAAGTGGTCAGCCAAGTGGCATACGAAGTCATCGGCAACGATGTCACCGTCACCATGGCCGCGGAGGCCGGCCAGCTTCAGCTGAACGCCTTCGAACCGATCATTGTGCACAGCCTGCACAAGAGCATCTCCCACCTGGAAGCAGCGTGCCGCACCCTTACGGCGCGCTGTGTCCGGGGCATCACTGCAAACACCGAACGGCTACGGCTTACCGTGGAGCAGTCGATCGGTCTCGTCACGGCATTGAACCCCCATATCGGTTACGCCTCCGCCACCGCTATCGCCCAGGAAGCGCTGGCAACGGGCAAGGGCGTTGCGGAACTCGTGCTGGAGCACGGTCTTCTGACCGCCACCCAGCTGGAGGAACTGCTGAGCCCCGAGCGTCTGGCAAATCTCAGCAAATAGGCCGAAACTGGCCTGTAATCCCTCCAACCAGCCGTCCCGCCCCATGAGGCATACCCCCACGAGGCTTTGTTCTGCGTGCCCGGATCCCCAACCGGACGCGCCCAGGACACCCCCAACAGGACACCCCTAAGGATTCCAATGACCAATCCCATCACGGACCACACGGTCCCGGCCCAAGCGCACGCCAGCGAGAAAGCCCTCCACAAGGAGGACTCCGGCTACCACAAGGACCTCAAGCCCCGCCAGATCCAGATGATCGCGATCGGTGGCGCAATCGGCACCGGACTGTTCCTGGGCGCCGGCGGCCGACTCAACGCAGCTGGTCCCTCCCTCGTCATCGCGTACGCAATCTGCGGCTTCTTCGCTTTCCTGATCCTCCGCGCACTCGGTGAACTGGTTCTGCACCGCCCGTCGTCGGGTTCCTTCGTTTCCTACGCCCGTGAGTTCTACGGCGAGAAGGCAGCCTTCGTTTCGGGCTGGTTCTACTGGATCAACTGGGCCACCACCACCATCGTGGACATCACCGCAGCGGCCCTCTACATGGAGTTCTTCGGCAAGTACGTCGCCTGGATAGGCGCCGTTCCACAGTGGGCGTGGGCGCTTATTGCACTGGTGGTAGTGCTTGGCCTGAACCTGGTCTCCGTGAAGGTCTTCGGTGAGATGGAGTTCTGGTTCGCACTGATCAAGGTGGCAGCGCTGGTGGCGTTCCTCCTGGTGGGCACCTACTTCGTCATCTTCGGCACCCCGGTGGAGGGCCAGGAAGTCGGCTTCAGCCTCATCGCAGACAACGGCGGAGTCTTCCCCAACGGCGTGCTCCCCATGATCATCCTGATGCAGGGTGTGCTGTTCGCTTACGCATCGATTGAACTCATTGGCACTGCAGCCGGCGAAACTGCCAACCCGGAAAAGATCATGCCCAAGGCCATCAACTCCGTGGTCATCCGCATCGCCCTCTTCTACGTTGGCTCCGTGATCCTGCTGGCACTGCTGCTCCCGTACACCTCCTACGAGAAGGGCGTAAGCCCGTTCGTGACGTTCTTCGGTTCCATCGGCGTGGAGGGCGTGGACGTCATCATGAACCTTGTGGTTCTCACCGCAGCACTGTCTTCGTTGAACGCCGGGCTCTACTCCACAGGCCGCATTCTCCGCTCCATGTCGGTGGCCGGCTCTGCCCCGAAGTTCGCCCAGCGCATGAACAAGGCCGGCGTCCCCTACGGTGGCATCGCCATCACGGCCGGCGTTTCCCTCCTCGGTGTTCCCCTGAACTACCTGGTTCCGGCCGACGCTTTCGAGATCGTCCTGAACGTCGCATCCGTGGGCATCATCGTCACCTGGGCCACCATCGTCCTGTGCCAGATGCAGCTCAAGCGCTGGGCCGACAAGGGATGGCTCAAGCGCCCGTCCTTCCGGATGTTTGGCGCCCCTTACACCGGCTGGTTGTCCCTGATCTTCCTGGCGGCCGTGCTGATCATGGTGTTCATCGAGTCCCCGTTGACCATGCTGGTCACCGCGATTGCCTGCGGACTCATGGTCTGGGGCTGGTTCCTGTGCCGCAAGCAAATTCATGAGCTTGCTGCCACCCGCGACGGCTACACCGGCAGCGCGCCGGTCATCGCCAACCGCCCCCTGCCCGGCGGCGACAAGTAACTGCGATAAGAACCAACCGCTAAATCACGACGGCGGCACCACCGGTTCCGTAACGATCGGAACCCGGGTGCCGCCGTCGTGCGTTAACGCCCCCAGCTGGGTAACAGCAACTGTTCCAATTACCGCGCAGTAGAACATGTGCTGTTGCCTAGGTGAGTGGGGACGCGGCGGAGGCAGACATCGGATCATTCGTAGCTACTATTGGTCCATGGCTGTCACAGACGAGGCGATCAGCAAGATCAAAGACATGCTGATCCGCGGGGAACTCAAGGCCGGCGATCGACTTCCGCCGGAAAAGGAACTGAGCGAGCGGCTTGGCCTCTCCAGAAGTTCCCTTCGCGAGGCGGTAAAAGCCCTCGAACTGATCCGCGTGCTGGACGTCCGCCGTGGTGACGGAACGTATGTGACCAGCCTCGACGCCAAACTCCTCAACGAAGCCGTGGCGTTCGTGGTGGACCTGCATCAGGACAGGTCAATCCTGGAACTCTTCGAGGTCAGACGAATCCTGGAACCGGCCACCGCGCACTTGGCAGCGGGCAAAATGACGCCCGACCAATTGCTGGCCCTCCGGAGCACCATGAACGGCATCGACGAGAACACCGACGTCGAGGAACTGGTGGCCCATGACCTCGAATTCCACAGCATCATCACCGAAGCCGCGGGAAACGACTACCTCGGCAGTCTCTTGGAGGCCCTGTCCAGCAGCACAGTCCGGGCACGGATCTGGCGCGGCCTGACACAGGAGAAAGCTGTAGCCCACACCTTGGCCGAGCACTGGGCGATCGCGGACGCGCTGGAACGCGGGGACGCTGAACTGGTGCGGGCCCTGGTTACTGTGCACATCAGCGGCGTGGAGAACTGGCTGCGGCAGGCGCTCTAACCTTCGGCGATAGGGGTCACTGCCAAGCCGTAGGTCCGGATCGCGGTCTCTTCGAGCACGGCGTCCTGTTCGGACGGGCTCAGTGATGACACCAGTTCCAACAACACATCCAGCGTCCTGCCATAGGGTGCCCCGAGGGTACTGACCGGCCAGTCGCCGCCGATCATCATGCGCTCTGGCCCGAAGGCCTCCACAGCTGATTCGAACAGCGGCCGCAGTATCTCCGGCGCATACTCAACGCCGGGCAGGTGGAGTCCGGAGAGTTTGGCCACGGCATTGGGCTCCCGGCCCAGGGCACGGAAATCGGCGCGCCACAGCTTCATAAGATCAGGATCGGCCAACGGCGGCTTGCCCAGATGATCCAGCACAACGGTAAGTTCCGGCATTTCGCGGGCTAACCGCACCGCAGAACCCAGATGCCGCGGAAACGCGTCCGGAACATCAAAGGTGAGACCATGCTGAGCCACCAACGCGAGGGAATCCCGAACAGCCGGAAGGTCCAGGAAGTCACGTCTCGGATCATCGTGGATCAGGTGCCGTACACCCCTGAAAACCGGATGAGCCGTGAAGCGGTGCAACTGCTCAGCCGCTTCCGCCGGCGCGTCCAGCCGAATCCACCCCACCACTCCAAACACCCAAGGATTCCGGTCGGCAACGGCCAGCATGTTCTCCGTATCGGCAACGGAATCGTCGGCCTGCACCAGCACGGCTCCCCTGACTCCGGCAGCGTCCAACGTCTCGCGGGCCTCATCTTCGCCAAAACTGCGGAAGAGAGCACCATGCTGCGGACCAAGCCACGAATAGTGCTGCACACCACCGGTAACGAAGGTGTCCAGGGTCCACACATGCAGGTGCGAATCAATCACCGCCCCACACCCTCCAAAGCCTCCCACAGCTCTTCGGGCACTGGCGTCTGCATCCGTGCCGCATTCGTGGCCACCTGTTCAGGAGACGTTGCCCCGGCTGTCACATTCACCACGGCCGGATGCCGCAGCGGGAACTGGAGGGCCGCCGTCGGAAGTTCCACGCCATACCCGCGGCAAACGGCCGCGAGCGCCCGCGCACGTTCCAGGACGTCAGGCGGCGCCTGATCGTAGTTGTAGTGCGCATTGTCCGGAACTTCGGCTTGGGCCAGGAGCCCGGAGTTGTAAGCGCCAACACTGACGACGCCGGTGCGGCGCTCCACACAGCGGTCAAGCAGCGGAACGCCGGGCTGCTCAAGCAAGGTGTATCGGCCGGCGAGCATTACGAGATCGAGATCGGCCGCTTCGACACATTCCAAGGCTGCCTCGGCTGAATTGATACCCACACCGATTGCCCGGACCACCCCCTCGGAGCGCAGCTTCTCGAGAGCCGGGAGGCCTTGGGAGATTCCGGCCGCAAGATCGTGGACATCGGGATCGTGGAGATAGGCAATGTCCACATGGTCCAGGCCAAGCCGTTCCAGCGAGTCCTCGATGCTGCGCCGGATTCCCTTCTCGGAGAAGTCCCACACACGACGTGTAGTAGCGGGAACATCGAACCCTTCAGGGTCCTGCCCGCCGTCGGAGCTCGGTTCCAGCAGCCGGCCCACCTTGGTAGAGATGACAAATTCGTCACGTGGTTTGTCCCGAAGGACCGCGCCCAGCCGCTGTTCGGAGAGGCCAAGCCCGTAGTGCGGGGCGGTATCGAAGTAGCGGATACCGGCGTCCCAAGCGGCCAGAACGGTGGCGAGCGCTTCCCCGTCCGGAATGGCGCGGTACAGGTTCCCGATGCCCGCACCGCCGAAGCCAAGCTTGCCCGCTTTTCCGAGGTCAAGAGAGTTCATGGCAGTTCCCATACCTTCTGGATACCCTCATCCTCCCCCGAATAATCATCCTGTACCGCTAAAAGTTCAGCCATCCGTGCCTGCCACGGAACGTTGTCGGGGTGATCGGCGAGCGCGTGCCGCATGGCTTGGTAGTTTTCGACGTCCACCACGTGAAAGAGATCGAGGCCGCTGCGCCAGATCCGCCAGTTCTTAACCCCGGCCTCCTTGAGAGCCGCCACCAGTTCGGGCGGGATGTGCGCGTGGGCGTCGGCGTATCTATCCTCGGTTCCCGGCTTGAGCCGGGTGTGGAGGGCGATGGTCTCAGCCATGGACGGACTCTTTCGGGAGGGCTGACGGTTTCAGGAAAAGTTCCAGCACCGGCACCGCCACATCGGGTTTTTGAACGGGCAGCTTGATGGTGAGCGTTCCGGGTGGCTGGCCGCCCGGAGTCATGTTCATGGCTTGCTGGGCGGGGTCCAGTTCCCGCAGGAACACCTCCGAGGCGTCGTTCAGCAACTGGGCGTATTCCACTTTGCCGGCGAGGTCCGGCAGGTGGATGTACTCGAAGGGCCACGCGAAGAGATGGACGTACAGCCTGTCTTCACGCTGCGTGTAGCGGGCATCCGTCGGCGCGGGAAAGGACGAAGCTCCGGCCCCGTAGATGGCGCGCGAGTGCAGCTTCATCCATTCGCCAATGCCCTCCAGCGAATCCAGCGCCCGCGGATCCAGGCTGCCCCTTCCTGTGGGGCCCACGTTGAGCAACAGGTTGCCGCCCTTGGACACGCCATCCACCAGCATGCGGATGAGCAGGTCAACGGGCTTGTAATTCAGGTTGTCCCTGTCATAGCCCCAGCTGCCATTCAACGTCTGGCAGGCCTCCCAGGTGACCGGTTCGCCGTCGACCATCATGGGGCCAGCTGGCTGGTACTGCTCCGGTGTGACCAGGTCTCCCGGGATTTCCAGCCGGTCGTTGACCACAATGGCTGGCTGCAGCTCCCGAACCATGGCGAGCAAGGCATCTGAGTCCCAGTCTTTCCGGCCTTTGCCGCCCCAGTATTCCTCTTGGTGTCCGCCTGTGTAGGAGAAGTCGAAGAAGAGGTAGTCGATGGTGCCGTAGTTGGTGAGGAGCTCACGCACCTGGCCGTGCAGGTACTGGCGGTATCGGTCCATGTCGCGCCCGGCGTTCAAGCTTTCGACGTCGGCCGCGTTGCGTTGGGGATGTACCCCGTCCACAGTGAAATCGGGGTGGTGCCAGTCGATGAGTGAGTGGTAGAAACCGACCTTCAATCCCTCGGCCCGGAGCGCTTCCACATAAGGACCGATCAAGTCGCGGCCAGCGGGGGTGTTGGTGGCTTTGTAGTCCGTCAGTGCGGAGTCCCACAGGCAGAAGCCGTCGTGGTGCTTGGTGGTGAGGACCACGTACTTCATCCCGGCGTTGCGGGCAGCCCGGGCCCACTCGCTGGGATCGTAGAGGTCCGGGTCGAAGCGGCGGAAGTACTTGGAGTACTCCTCCACCGTTGTTTCCTCTTGGTTCATCACCCACTCGTGGCGTGCTGGAAGGGCATAGAGGCCCCAATGCACGAACATGCCAAAGCGTGCTTCCTCGAACCAAGGTGCGTGCTGGATCAACGGGATTCCTTCCATACGGGGCCGTTCGGAAAGCTGTACGCGGCCAGTGTTTCACGGAGCATTTCGTTTCCCGCGCCAGGGTTCGACGGCGGCCAGTAGGCGCCGCTGTGGACGTCCACGGGAGTGGTGAAGTGTTCATGGAGATGATCCACGAACTCAATGGTCCTGCCTTCCTTGGTGCCGGACACGGCAACGAAGTCCACCATGGACAGGTGCTGCACAGCCTCACACAAACCAACGCCACCGGCATGCGGACACACCCTCACGCCGAACTTGGCAGCGAGCAGGAGGATGGCGATGTTCTCGTTGACCCCTGCCACCCGGGCGGCATCGATCTGCAGGACCTGCAGTGAGCCGGCCTGCAGCATCTGCTTGAACACCACCCGGTTCTGCACATGTTCGCCTGTTGCCACGGGAATCGGGGCTACCCCGAGGGCGATGGCGGCGTGGCCCAGGATGTCGTCCGGGCTGGTGGGCTCCTCAATCCAGGCAATGTCATAAGGGGCAAGGTGGCCCATCCAGTCGATGGCTTCCTGCACATCCCATCGCTGGTTGGCATCCACGGCGATCTTGATGTGGGGACCCACGGCCTCTCGGGCAGTCCGTACACGGCGGATGTCTTCCTCCAGGGAGGCCCCCACCTTCAACTTGATCTGGGTGAAACCATTGGCAACGGCTTCCTTGGCCAGCCGCGCCAGTTTCTCGTCGCTGTACCCCAGCCAGCCCGGCGTCGTGGTGTACGCGGGGTAGCCTTCAGCACGAAGTGCCGCCTTCCGCGCTTCCCTGCCGGGTTCGGCGGCCCGAAGAATGCCCAGTGCTTCCTCCGGGGTGAGGGCGTCCGTGAGGTAGCGGAAGTCCACCAGTGCCACGAGCTCTTCCGGCGTCATTCCCGAAAGCAATTCCCAGAGCGGCAGCCCGGCACGTTTGGCTTTCAAATCCCACAGCGCATTGACCACCGCGCCTATGGCCATGTGCATGACACCCTTTTCAGGACCCAGCCAACGGAGCTGCGAATCATGGGCCAGCAACTTCCATGTGGCCCCCATGTCAGCCAGCAGATCCTCAACGCTGCGGCCAAGAACGTGTTCACGGAGCGCGTTAATCGCCGCCGTTTCCACCTCATTCCCCCGGCCGATGGTAAACACAAAGCCGTGGCCCTCGTGTCCATCCCCGGCGTCAGTGCGGATGATCAGGTATGCCGCGGAGTAGTCCGGGTCCGGATTCATGGCGTCAGAGCCATCCAGCTCAAGGGATGTTGGAAAGCGGATATCGAACGTATCCATTGCGGTGATGATGCTCATGCGGCTCCTGTAGTGATTCTTCACCGAGCCTAAACATCAGATGTCTCGCTTGTCAATGGGTCACATTTCCGTATTATGAGGGAGAACACCACACTAGAGCTCGGATGTTAGTCCCGAACACGGAGGAAGCCATGACCTTGAAATTCGCCAGGCTGGGTACGGCCGGAAACGAACAACCGGCCGTCATCGCCCAGGACGCCGACGGCACCGAGAAATACTTCAGCCTGACGCCCTTGACCCAGGATATCGACGGCGGATTTCTCGCCTCGGATGGCATCGAGCGCACCCGGGAAGCCCTGAACGGCGGGGAACTTCCCGAAATCTCCCCCGAGGGCCAGCGCATCGGTGCGCCGGTTGCCCGCCCGGGCGCAGTAGTGGCCATTGGTCTCAACTACACCGCCCATGCCGCCGAATCCGGTGCCACACCGCCCGAGGTTCCCGTAGTCTTCCTCAAGCCCACCAACACCATCGCCGGCCCGTTCGACGCCGCTCCTATCCCGCCGTCGTCGGACAAGTACGACTGGGAAGTGGAACTGGCCATCGTGATCGGCCGGGAAGCGTCATACCTTTCCTCAGTCTCGGAAGCGGAAGCATGCATCGCCGGTTTTGCCGTGGCGAACGACCTCTCCGAGCGGGCCTACCAAATTCCCGGCGCTGCGGGACAGTGGACCAAGGGCAAGTCCCTCCCCGGCTCCACGCCGCTGGGCCCGTGGCTGGTCCCGGCCTCCGAGATCGACGCAAGCAACCTGCGCCTCCAAACCTTGGTCAATGGTGAGGCCCGCCAGGATTCCAGCACGTCGGACATGATCTTTGACCCGGCCACCATCGTGCACCACCTGAGCCAATATATGGTTCTGGAGCCGGGAGATGTGATCATCACCGGGACCCCCGAGGGCGTTGCAATGTCCGGTCGCTTCCCCTTTATCCAGCCCGGCGACATCGTGGAGTTGGACATCGAAGGACTGGGACGCCAGCGCCAGGAGTACTTCAGGGCACAGACCGGTTCCGCGACTGGCGATCAGTCCAGCACAGCCGCTCCCGCCCACGTCAACGCCTGATGGCAGCCGCAGCGCCCTCGGTGAGCAACGACTTTGAGGGCCTCACGGCCCTGGTTACCGGCGGTGCGTCCGGCATCGGGGCGGCCATCGCGGACCGCCTCGCTGCCGGAGGCGCGCAGGTCGCCGTCCTGGACCTCACCCCGGAAACCAGCCCGCACTTTGGTGTCCAGTGCGATGTGGCGGATGACGCCTCGGTGCGTGCCGCCGTCGACGCCGTCGTGGAGCAATTTGGCCGGCTGGACATCGTGATCAACAACGCCGGAATCGGCGCCCAGGGCGACATTGCCGCAAACGGCGACGACGAGTGGCTGCGCGTCCTCAACGTCAACGTGGTGGGCATCGCCCGTGTCAGTCGCGCAGCCTTGCCGTACCTGCGCCAGTCACAAGCCGCGGCGATCGTCAATACCTGCTCCATCGCAGCAACCGCGGGATTGCCGCAGCGTGCGCTGTACTCGGCGTCGAAAGGTGCAGTGCTGTCCCTGACGCTCGCCATGGCAGCAGACCACGTCCGTGAGGGGATCCGCGTCAACTGCGTCAATCCCGGCACCGCTGACACTCCCTGGGTGGAACGCCTGTTGAATTCGGCTGCCGACCCCGCCGGCGAGCGCGCCGCCCTCAATGCCCGGCAGCCCCACGGCCGGCTGGTTGACGCCGCAGAGGTGGCCGGCGCCGTCGCGTACCTTGCGAGTCCGCTGTCAGGCTCGACGTCGGGAACCTCGCTGGCGGTCGACGGCGGCATGCAGGGTTTGCGGTTGCGTCCGGTTCAATAGGAGTTTCGTAACGCTACGGGCCTGCAACGTCCGGCACCGGTGGTTCGCCTATGCTCAACCTCAAGGAATCAACGGCGACTCACTTAGCAAACTCAGGAGCATTACCCATGAGCAACTGGCGTATCAGGGACTTCCACTCATCCGACCTCGATGGCATCCTCCACCTCTGGGAGTCGCTCAAGGCCGACGGCGTGGAGCCGGTGTACGCATTGTCCGAGGTCCTGGCGTCGTGCGAAAAGGACCACGCGGTGGTGGCGGTGCAGGGCGACCAAGTGGTGGGCGCCGCCGTCGGACGCGCCGCACACGACCAAGGCTGGATCGTCTTCCTGGCCACGCTCACGGAGTTCCGCGGCCGCGGCATCGGCACCTCGCTGCTGTCCGCTGTCGAGAACCGCATGGCCCCGCACGGCCTCAACAAGCTGTCTGCACTCATGCCGGAAACCGAAACCCGCGTGGAAGCCTTCCTCGGGCGAGGCTTCGTGGTCAAGAAGAACCTGCGCTATTTCGAGCGAACCATTCCTGTGCAGCGGCAGGAATTGGAGCCATTGAGCCTACTCGGTGGCCGCATCCTTGCGCGGGATCTGTGGGAGAACGTGGCCGGAATGCGCCGCGAGAAGGAACTGCTGGAACGCCGTCTGGTGCTTCCCCTGGCTGAGGCAGACCTCGCCGACGAATACGGCGTGGTGCCGCCCCGGGCTGTTGTGCTGTTCGGTCCGCCGGGTACGGGAAAGACCACTTTCGCCAAGGCCATTGCGTCGCGGCTTGAGTGGCCGTTTGTGGAGGTCTTCCCGTCGCGCCTGGCCGCTGATCCCAAGGGCCTGGCGGGCGCCCTGCGCGAGACCTTCCTGGAGATCGCAGAGCTGGAGCACGCTGTGGTCTTCATCGACGAGGTGGAGGAGATCGCATCCCAGCGTGCCGGCGATCCGCCGTCGCCATTGCAGGGCGTCACCAACGAGCTCCTCAAAATCATCCCGGCTTTCCGCGAACAACCCGGCCGCCTCTTGGTGTGCGCCACCAACTTCATCCGCGCCCTGGACACCGCCTTCCTCCGCCACGGCCGGTTCGACTACGTCATCCCCATCGGCCTCCCGGATGTCCACGCCCGCGAAGCCATGTGGCAGCGCTTCATCCCCGCCACGGTGGTGGACTCCGTGGACATCGCCCAGCTGGTGGAACGGACGGAAGGCTTCTCGCCCGCCGACATCGAGTTCGCGGCCCGCAGCGCCTCCCAGCGTGCCCTGGAAAAGGCAGTGTACGACGACGGCGCTTCTCCAGGCGGTTCAGCCGGCGCTGCGTCCGGGGCCGGGTCCAACGGGCGCAAGGGACCCGTGACGCAGGACTACCTCGACGCAATTGGTGACACCCGCACCACCGTGAGCCCCGAGGTGCATCAGGACTTCCTCGAGGACATCGACGTGCTGGGGCGGGTGTAACCCCTTCCCGCGAGACCGCCGGAACGCTGCGGGTTCGCTGGAACATTCCGGACGATCCCGACGCATTCCGGCGATCTCGGCGTGAGGGCAGGGGCAGCGGTAATCTTTGAGCCATGTCCTCGAATCCCCTTCGCCATGCGCTGTCCCGCATGGGCGGCCGTGATCCCCATGAAAAGCACCGCACAGCAACCCCGCTGGAGCTGTTCTTCGACCTGACTTTTGTTATCGCTTTCGGTGTTGCCGGGAACCAGTTTGCCCATGCTGTGGCGGAGGCGCATTTCTGGCCGGGGCTCCTGGCGTTTTCGTTTGCCATGTTCGCCGTGATCTGGGCCTGGATCAATTTCACGTGGTTCGCCAGCGCCTACGACACCGACGATTGGGTGTTCCGTGTGGTCACCATGGTCCAGATGGTGGGCGTGCTCATCCTGGCCATGGGCATCGAGCCGGTGTTCCACTCCATCATCGACGGCAAGCACGTGGACAACTTCACCATGGTGCTCGGCTACATCGTCATGCGGGTGGCCCTGATCTTCCAATGGTTGCGCGCAGCCCGCCAGGATCCGGCTCGCAGGGAAACCTGTTTGCGCTACGCGAAGTACGTGGCAATCGTCCAGATCGGCTGGGTTGTTGTGCTGTTGGTGGACGCGAGCGTCCTTACCACTTTCCTCATGGCGGCTCCCCTGTTCGTCATGGAGATGGCGGCACCGTACTTCGCGGAACGGAAGATCCGTACCCCGTGGCACGCCCATCACATCGCGGAAAGGTATGGGCTTCTGGCCATCATTGCCCTGGGCGAATGCTTGATTGGCGCCATTGAAACCCTGCGAGCCATTGTGGCCACGCACCAGTGGTCCATGGATGCAGCACTGGTTGGGCTGAGTGGCACCGGACTGGCCTTCGCCATGTGGTGGATCTACTTCATCCTGCCCTCAGGCCCGGCATTGCACGTCCAGCGGCATCGTTCGTGGGTGTTTGGCTATGGGCACATGCCGGTCTTTGCAGCAATTGCCGCTACCGGCGCGGGCTTGCACGTTGCCGCATACTTCATTGATCATGAAGCACACATTCCCGCGGCCGCTGCCGTAGCTTCCATCGCCATCCCCATCATTGTGTTCAAGGTTTCGCTCAGTACCCTGTACGGGATCATGCTTGGCATGGATCGGGAACACTTCTGGAGCACCACGCTGGTGGTTCTGGGTTTGGCTGGAAGCATAGCCTTGGCTGCCGCCGGAGCATCAGTCCCGGTGTGCATGCTGGAGATGATGCTGGTTCTGGGCTTGTCGATCGCCTACGACGAACGACGCGGCCACAAGGGCCGGGCTGCGGCACTCCGTCGCCTGGAAGCCGCAGCGGGCTAAGGAGTACCCCAGCGTTACCAAACCCCTGCGTTGCGGGGCCCGCTATGCGTCCCAAATCCCCCGCCAGGCACGCAGAGCAGGCCCCACAACGGGAGCGCAGGGGTTACTCGGGAGCGATCTCGTCCAGTTCCTGGAGCAGGTATGGGTTGATCCGCTCCAGGATCATCCGGACCTCTTCCCGGGGAACGGCCGTGTAGAGCACCGGGCGGGCATCGGCGTAGCGGGTGACCGGCGGCTTGTCCGGCCACTTCTCGGCAAGGGCCTGAACCCGTTCCGGGAGTGAGTTGTGGGCGTTGTCCGCGATCTTCACCAACGTGGCGTCGTGGTCCTCCGCAACAAAACGGATGCCGGCGTCGTAATCATCAGGGTCGTCGTGGAAGCGCCTGGTGACGCGCTCAATGATGCCTACCGCACGCTCGGAAACGCCCATTTCCAGCAGTGCCTGCCGGGTGATGGGAGTGTCCTCGGCGATGTCATGAAGGTAGCCGGCGATCTGGATGTCCTCGTCAAAGTCGGCCAGAGCATCGCCCACTGCCAGGACGTGCTCACGGTAGGGTCGCTTGAGCTTGTCCTTCTGCCGGTTGTGGGCCACCTCCGCCAGGACCTGGGCTGTCTCTACAGTGAAGTGTGGTTCGGTCATGCTGGCCTCCGGGTTGAACATGGGACCAACGGCGATCGATCCCATGTTCAGGCTATCGGTTGTTCCGGTGCGGCAAGCGCCGTGGGCGGGATCTACCAGTCCTGGACTGCGCGCGCTGCAATGGCTACGGTCACAGCCCTTGGCAAACGCTGGGCAACTCCGGCAGTGACCCGGTTGAGCCAACCGGAAACAACGCTACCGGGAGTGTCCTTGCGGTCCAGGGCCTTAATCGCTGTTCCAACAACCTGTTCGGAGGTCTGCATTTTGCCCACTGCTGCGGCCTCACCGCCGAGGACGTCGAAGAACTCAGTGCGCGTCGCACCGGGACAAAGGGCCAGGACGTTCAGTCCTGAGTTCTTGGTTTCGTGGGCCACGGCTTCAGTGAAGCTCAGGACGAAGGCCTTGGTGGCGCCGTAAACGGCCATTCCGGGAATCGGTTGGAAAGCGGCGGTACTGGCCACATTCACCAGGGCACCTTTCCCTGAGGCGAGCAGTTCCGGCAGGAAAGCCCGGGTGATGTCCACCAAGGCGGCCACGTTCAAGGAAATCTCAGACGCAATGGTCTCCGGATCTTCCTCAACCAAAGGCCCATGGGTGCCGAAGCCCGCGTTGTTGATCAACGTGTCCACGGTCATCCCGCGGCCAGCCAGTGAGTCGAAGAGCTCGCGCCCCACTCCTGCGCGGCCCAGGTCCATGGGGAGCACGGTTACGGTGACCCCGTGGCGGGAGCGCAGGGCCTGGGCCAACTCCTCCAGACGGTCTGCGCGCCTGGCCACCAGGACGAGGTTGGAGCCCCGGGCAGCAAATTGTCCGGCGAACTCGGCGCCGAGGCCGGAGCTGGCACCGGTGATGAGGGCAGTGGTCCCTGCATAGGTCATGGTCATGGCGGAATCCCATCGGTTGAGTCGGAGACTAATGTAGTCGCTGTCTACATGGTAGGCAGTGTCTACTTTGTTGTCAATGACTACATTGGCTTAGACTTGAGTCATGACTGACCAGCCCTACCACCACGGCAAACTCCGGGAGGCGCTCCTGGAGCGCGCCATGGAGACCATTGAAGAAGCCGGCGTGGAAGGACTTTCCCTGCGGCAGCTGGCCCGGGATGTCAACGTCAGCCACGGTGCCCCGGCCAAGCACTTCCGTGACAAGCAGGCCCTGATCGACGCCGTAGCGCTGGCAGGCTTTGAGTCGATGAACCGCCTCATACGGGATGCCACCCAGTCCAGCGATGACCTCCGCGCCCGCTTCGTCCGCGTCGGGAAGGCATACGTCGACTTTGCTGTTAAGCACCCCGCCCTGCTGACGGTGATGTACTCCACCAAACACCACCCCGATTCCAGCGAGGAACTGCGGAACACTGGCGCGCAAGGAATACACGTTGCCCAAGCCATGATCGCCGAGGCTCAGGAAGCCGGCGTCCTGGCCGACGGCGACCCGGGGACACTGGCCACGGTCTGTTTCGTCAGCCTTCACGGGACTGCCCTTCTCGCGGCCGGGGGACACTTGGACGGTACTTCAGTGGAGGACGTAGTCACCGCTACCACCGACACACTGTGGGCAGGCATGGCGGCTGGAGTCCCGGCTGCCCAGCCCAGCGAAACAGCCCAGCGCCGCTAAACAACTCAGCAGCAGTGCGGCTAAGCCGTGAGCCCAGCGATCACTTGACGCACCGCCGAGCTCAGTTGGAAGTTGCGGCAGCCCACTCCCCCGGGCTCCGCCTGCTGCGGCACGTACCCAAAGCCGAGTTCATACACAGGGTCCGCGAACCCCAAAGATGCGCTGGCGCCGTCGTGCCCGAATGCGCGGTAGCTGCCGAACGGCATCCGTGTGTGGGACTTCATGAAAACGGTGCCGAAGCAACCTGTCTCGCCAAAGACGCGGTCGATCCCGAAGACCTGCTCGCGGGTAACCCCACTGATGGTCTCCTCCGTCAGTAGAGGAGGAATAGCGGGTTCGCCGTCCAGCCCGGTCAGTGCCGCCGCGTAGATCCTTGCCACCCCTTCCGCACTGGCAACACCCGCCACAGAGCTCATACCGGCCGCCCGGACCTCGCGGATGTTGGGCAGATCCAGGATGTCGCCCACAGCTGCGTTTGCGGCCAGGCCGAAGTGGCTGGCCGGATCCACCCAAGGCCACGAGGGATCGGCCGCCCAGCGGAAGGGAGCGAAGCGGGCCTCTTCGGCGTCGGGCAGGCCAAGGTAGAAGTGTGCTCCAGTCACGGCCCTGATCCGCTGCTCAAAGACGTCCTGGAGGGTGGCACCGGTGATCCGGCGGCACAGCTCCTCCATGAAGATACCGATGGTCAGTGCGTGGTAGCCGAAAGCAGCGCCGGGTTTCCATACCGGCGGCAGTTTGGCCAGCTTGGCGGCTGCGAGCCCGGAGTTGTTGACCTCGTGGAGGGTCAGGCCGCCTTCAATTCCAAGGAGCCCGGCCTGATGCGAGAGAAGCTGGGCAACGGTGATCGAGGCTTTCCCTTCGACACCAAACTCCGGCCAATACTTGGTCACCTCGGCATCAAGGTCCAAGGTGCCGTCCTGAACCAGCAACGCCATCACCAGGCCCGCCATGCCTTTGGAGCAGGAGAAGACGCCCGTGACCGAATCCGGGCGGATATGCGGTCCGCCGCTGAGGTCCAGCACTTTGACGCCGCGGTGGTAGGCCGCGACTTGCGCCGAGTAATCCGGATCCTGATCAAGGAAACTGCCGAAGAGCTCGGCGACGGGTTCGAAACCTGGGGCGATCACCTGTGCATGCATCCAGACAGCCTACGTGGTTGGCGTTTCAGGGCCGGGGAGTTTTCCACACCCACGGCTCCCTGGGGAGGCTTTTGGGGTAGAAATGCGGCAGCGCCTCCTCCAGGGTTCCGGCGGGCAGGCCCAGAGATTCAAGGATCAGGTCACGGACCCGCTCAACAGGAATTCCGACGGCGGCGAGGTCGCCCAGCGTGACCGCACCGTCGCGCTTAGCCAGCCTGGCGCCGTCGTGGTTTACCACCAGCGGCACGTGGGCATATTCAGGAACGGGCAGGCCCAGCAGCGTCGCCAGGTAGGCCTGCCGTGGGGTGGAAGGGAGGAGGTCGTCGCCGCGCACCACCTGGTCGATTCCTTGGGCGGCGTCGTCCACCACCACTGCCAGATTGTAGGCGGTGACTCCGTCATTCCGGCGCAGCACAAAGTCGTCCACCAGGCCCGCATGGATGCCGGACAGCTGGTCCTCAACAGCCCACTCGACAACGTCCGCTTGGAGGCGGATCGACGCCGGACGTGACGCGCGCCGGATCTCCCGTTCAGCGTGGGACAACCGCCGGCAGGTTCCCGGATACGCGCCCTGCGGCGCGTGCGGCGCCGACGCTGCTTCCTGGATTTCCCGGCGGGTACAGAAGCATTCATAGGTGCGACCATCAGCGGTGAGGCGCGCAATCGCTTCGTCGTAGAGCGCCGCGCGCTCAGTCTGGCGTACGACGGCGGCGTCCCACCTGACGCCGATGGCCTGCAGGTCGCGGAGCTGCTCCGCCTCGGCGCCGGACCGGGCACGGTCCAGGTCCTCGACGCGCAGCAGGAAGTCCCTGCCGCTGGACTTCGCGAAGAGCCAGGCCAGGATGGCCGTGCGGAGGTTGCCGACGTGTAGTTCGCCGGAAGGGCTCGGGGCGAAACGGCCAGCTGAAGTCATGGTCCAAGCCTATGTGGCTGCGCTGCGCGGCGTCCGCCGGGAACCGGGCAACGCAAGAGCCCCTCAGCTACCGCAACGATCCGGTGGCTCAGGGGCTCTTACTGTGCTGCCCGCACGATACGGGCGAGTGCAGAATGACAATGCTGTGAACAAGAGTCAATCAGCGGCTGCTTCCTTGCGGGAAACCTGTGCAGGGATCCGGGTGGTGTTCCGGATGCCTGGTGCCTGCGGGGTCCGGCGGTAGCCTTGCCCTGCTTCGTTGTCACCATTTGAGCAGGAGACGTACAGTTGGTGCAACGGACTCCTCTATGATTGGTCGATTTGACCAGTCTGCTCGGAAAACTTGGACAGGAAGTGGTCACTTTGCAGGAACTCGACGCAACGGACCGGCGAATCCTGGCCGCCCTCGATGACGATCCCAGGGTGCCCATCATGGTGCTGGCGCAGAAGCTGCACCTTGCTCGCGGAACAGTTCAGTCGCGCCTGGAACGAATGACGGCATCCGGAGCACTGCGTCCCAACAGCAGCCGGGTCCTGCCCTCCGCTTTGGGACGAGGTGTAGCCGCCGCCGTCAGTGCCGAACTGGACCAAAGCCACCTGAACGAAGCCATCGCCGCACTCCGGGATATCCCCGAAGTCCTCGAGTGCCACGCACCCGCCGGCGATACCGACCTCATCATCAGGGTGGTGGCCAAGAGCCCGGACGATCTGTACCGGGTGTCCGAAGAAATCCGCCTGTGCCCCGGAATTGTGCGCACATCCACCAGCATGTTCCTCAGGGAAGTGATTCCGTACCGGACAACCGGGCTGTTGGCGGAGTAGGGCCTTACACGGGTGGCCCGATGTTGGTCTTCAGGTTCTTCATCACCAGGGTTGACGTGAGACGTTCGACGGCGGGAAGCGCCGCCAGTTCCTCGTCATAGAAGCGCTGATACGCGGGCAGGTCCGCCGCGATGACCTTGAGCAGGTAGTCCGGAGATCCGAAAAGCCGCTGGGCTTCGACGATGTTGGGGCTGGCGGTGACGCGCTCTTCGAACTCCGCCATGATGGTGCGCTCCACCTGCTTGAGGGTGACAAACACTATCGCTTCGAATCCCAGCCCCAGTGCGGCAGGATCGATGTCCGCGCGGTAACCACGAATCACCCCTGAGGTTTCCAAATCGCGGAGCCGCCGGTGGCATGGAGCAACGGTCAAACCTACCTTCGAAGCGAGGGCCGTGGCGGTCATTCGGCCGTCTTCTTTGAGATGGCGCAAAATACTTCTGTCTATACCGTCAATCACGCAATAATATTACCAATTCAGCAGCTTCAAGAGCTAAATAAGGGAACACTTATGGGCCATTTTTCCCTAGAGTTTTCCTACCAACTAGCCTTGGAGAGAAAACGTGAACCCCCAGCTGTTCCTGGCCTTCATGATCGTCGCCGTGAGTTTGGCGTGCACGCCCGGCGTCGACTGGGCCTATTCAATTTCGGCCGGGCTGAAGCAACGCAGCTTCGTGCCTGCTGTCGCCGGCCTATGCAGCGGTTACGTCCTTCACACGCTGCTGATGGTGGCAGGACTGGCGGCCCTCTTGGCAGGAGTTCCCGGGCTTCTGGGGTGGCTGACTATCGCCGGGGCGGCCTATCTGCTGTGGCTGGGCGTGGCAACCATCCGCTCGTGGCGAGGTGCGAGCTTCAGTGCGGAAGGCGGCGTCGTACAGTCCGGCAACCAGCTCCGCACGTTCCTCCAAGGCATGGGCACCAGCGGCATCAACCCCAAGGGCCTGCTCTTTTTCATCGCGCTGGTGCCACAGTTCGTCAGCCCCGAGGCAGCACTGCCTGTTCCCATCCAATCGGGCTTGCTGGGCCTGACCTTCGTGGCCCTTGCCGGGGTGGTGTACACGGCGGTGGCGTTGACCTCCAGGAAGCTCCTTGCTTCCCGGCCCGGCGCCGCCCGTACGGTGACCCTGGTCAGCGGGATCATCATGATCGGACTGGGGACAGTGCTGTTGTCGGAGCAACTCCTACCGCTTCTGCCGCAGATTCACGCGGTAAGCAGCTAGCCGGCCAGCAGTTCATCCAGCCGCTCATATCCTTCGATCACGCCATAGTCCATACCCGTAGCCAAGGCCATGTCGCGCGCTTCAACGGACGGGTAGACCTCGTGGGCCGACATCCGCGTCCGGCCATCAATTTCCTCGAAGGTGGTGGTGCTGATGACCACCTGGTTGGGCGCACCCTCGAATTCGACGGTCTGGATAATCAAGGCGTCGGATTCAACGGTGTGAAAAACGCCGCGGAACCCGTACATGCCGTTCTCATCCCCGCTTTCGTAGCGCCAGCTGCCTCCAGTGGTGGCGTTGTACTCGGTAATTTTGGTCACCGTGCTGCGCGGGCCAAGCCATTTAGCCAGAAGGTCCGGATCAACGTGGGCTTTGAAGACCGCACTGACCGGGGCTTCAAATTCGCGGACCGTGTCCACGAACGGGACGCCGTTATCAGCGGTGATGGTTGTTGGATTGCTCATTTCAGTTCCTCTTTCCTTTTTGTTCCTGATGTGGGGCGCCGGCGGCCGGGGAGCCGCCTGCCAGCAGCTGATCCAGCTGCCGGAAGCGGGACTCGGCAATCAGCCGATATTGGTCGATCCAGGCGGTCAGTTGCTCCAAGGCTGCCGCATCCAAATGGACCGGCCTGCGCTGGGCGTCGCGGGAACGGGTTACCAGGCCTGCGTGTTCCAAAACCTGAATGTGCTTTGAGACCGCCTGCTTGGTGATGGCGAATGGTTCCGCGAGCTCGTTAACAGTGGCGTCTCCCCTGGACAGCCGGGCCACCATGGCCCGCCGCACCGGATCCGCCAAGGCCATGAAGGCCCTGTCCAGAGCTTCTTCTTCCATTGCCGCATCAACCTCTCGTATCGACCATTATCAACCAAATCATTGATCAACTCTTTGGTTGATTAAGAGACTACGCCTCTGCACCCAGGGTCGCAAGAGCTTTTTTACTCGCCGCCCAGCTGCCTGAAGTCGTTCTCCCACAGGCGCCGCATTTCGGCATCCTTCCGGATGACCTCCAATGTCTCCAGCTCGGCAGGCGGGGCCGGGCGCTTGGAGCGTGGAGTCAATGTACGCCGGCCTTGGTCAAGTGCCAGCAAAGCCCGGTCAGTCAGGGCATCGTTCTTCAGCGCCAGGTTGGTCTTCCGACGTCGAAGGACTTCCTTCAACGCCACCTGGGCGGATTCAAAGTCGCCCCTGGCCCGCTGCGATCGTGCCCGAATCAACAGCAGCGCCGCCGAGAGGTCGTCAGTATTCAGCAAACCTTCGGTCCACAGCACCACATCGCGGTGCCGCTCCAGCGAATACGCCGCCGTGCAGCGCGCCAGGGCCGAAGGTAACGACGGCGGCAATCCCACCACTGCTTCCAACGCCGACTCGGTCATCCCCATCTCCCGGAGGCAATGGGCCAGCGCCAGGAACACGGATTCCTCGCTGAACAGAACCGGAACCTCAATGCGTTCCGCTACCTCGACTTTGGTGACCACCTGCCCCAGGTACATAGCCGAGAACTGGCTGGCGTCGTCGTCGATCCTTGTTGTTAAACCACGCTGCAGCAACTCCGAAGCCCTCAGGAACCCGCCGTGCTTGTACGCGAGCAAGCCCGCCATCACATGGCATAAGCCGGCCCACCCGGGGTTCATGCGACCGAAAGCGAGAAGCCCATCAGGCTCCGTGGAGCTGAACACCGCGTCGTGCATCGCCTTGGCAGTCTTGGAGGAGAGCATCTTCAGCCTGGGGACATTACCCACCACGGACAACCTCGCGTGGTCACGGCCGCTCAGGACCCCGGAAAGCACGTCATTGACGCCGTCGGCCAGGCCACGGACCGAGGTGCGGACGTAGCCCTCGCGGAAAGGCGTGAGATCTCGGGTGTCGTGGAAGATCGTGTGCACACGTCCGTTCGGAGCTTGGCTCATGAATCCATGCTAACCGCCGCTGAACTGGGCACATCCCCTGCTATCGGAGGCATTTCAGGAGTATTATGGCGGCGTCGGCAAGGTTTTGCGACACCCCTTGCCGCAGGTCGGCTCTCCATGAGAAGAGCCGCTTCACCGCGTGAAAGGGAGGACTGATGACCACCGCTTCGCACCCCGCCGAACACCACCACATGATGGGGTTGACGCTTCGCAACACCGCCATGGGCGTTGGCATAGTATTTCTGCTGGTAGGTGTCCTGGGCTTCATCCCGGGAATCACCACCAATTTCGGCGCCATGACCTTTGCGGGACATGAATCCGGCGCCATGCTGCTTGGAGTCTTCCAAGTGTCCATACTCCACAACATCGTTCACCTGCTGTTTGGCGTGGCCGGCTTGGCCATGGCAAGGAACCCACGCATGGCCCGCCTGTTCCTCCTGGGCGGCGGCGCCGTGTACATCGTTCTTTGGATCTACGGCCTGGTCATCAACCAGGAAACCGGCGCCAACTTTGTCCCGTTCAACACCGCTGACAACTGGCTGCACCTGATCCTTGGCGTTGCCATGATCGGTTTGGGTGCCTGGCTGGGCAGGGATGCCATGGACGAAACAACAACAGCCCGACGGAAGATGTAAACCTTCCCGCACGCGTTGTGAACAAACGACGGCGACCGCTCCCCTTGAGGGGACGGCCGCCGTTTTCTTTCACATCCAGGCCATTTTCGTCCCTCTATCACATCCCTAGCCCATCACCCCCACGCTCTCTCACTTGGCTGAAGATGGCCGCCCACCGTTAGGCAACCCAACAAGTGCCAATGCCGCAGCCAGGGGCGGCTGGCGTCGCACCCAAGCACGCGGGATGTGAGAGAGGGACCCGCCCAAGCACGCGGGATGTGAGAGAGGGACCCGCCCAAGCACGCGGGATGTGAGAGAGGGACCCGCCCAAGCACGCGGGATGTGAGAGAGGGTCAGAGGACCTTGCGGATGGTCTCTTCGAAGCTGACTACGTGGTGCAGGGCGAGCTCGGCAGCGCGTTCTTCGTCGCCGTCGGCGATGGCCGTGAGGAGGTCGGCGTGTTCGGAGATATGACCGGACACGGAGGGCATCTTCTCAAGCATGTGGCACCAGATGCGGGTGGCGAGGTTGTCGTACCGGATCAGGACGTCTTCGAGGTGCGCGTTGGCGGAGGCTTTGTAGATGAGCCGGTGCACCTGGATGTCGTAGCGCATGAGTTCCTGGGAAGAATTGTCCTGGCCTTCAAGATCACGGATGGCGGCAGCGACACCGCGGAGCTCTGAACGCATGGCGGGGCTGGCCATGCGGGCAGCCTTCCTGGAGGCGAGCGGTTCCAGCAGCTCGCGGATCTCGGAGACTTCGGCGAGCTGGGTGATGTCCACGCCGGTCGCGAAGGTGCCGCGCCGCGGGTACGACACCACGAGGTGGTCGCTCTCAAGGCGTTTGATGGCTTCACGGACGGGGGTGCGCCCGATTCCCAGTTCGGCAGCAATCTGGCCGTCGTTAATGGGGTCGCCGGGCTTGATGTCCAGCATGATGAGCCGGTCGCGCAGCAGCAAATAGGCGTTCTCCGCCAAGGACGTACCCTGCGGAACTGATTCCAGTGCTTCCAGTGCTGCGCTCATTAGTCTCTCCCGTTAGTCGCATTCCCAGTCTGCTGGATGAGTTACCGCTGACCTGTTGACGACTATGTGATCTCCAACATACTATGGCAATAGTTCTAATATATCAGTTGCCTAACAGTCGGCCGCTAGAACAAGCCTTTGAAGGAGAACACCATGGTTGAACCGCTGATCCGCCCGCTTGCACAAGCGGACCCGGAGGTCGATCAGGCGATCGCCCAGGAACTCATCCGCCAGCAGTCCACGCTGGAAATGATCGCCTCTGAGAACTTCGCTCCCACGGCCGTCATGGAGGCCCAAGGATCGGTACTGACCAACAAGTACGCCGAGGGCTACCCGGGCAAGCGCTACTACGGCGGCTGCGAGCACGTCGATGTGATCGAACAGCTGGCCATCGACCGCCTGAAGTCCTTGTTTGGTGCAGAGTTCGCCAATGTACAGCCCCACTCCGGAGCCCAGGCCAACGCCTCAGCCATGCACGCGCTGATCACCCCGGGCGACACCATCATGGGACTGAACCTGGCACACGGCGGCCACCTGACCCACGGCATGCGCATCAACTTCTCCGGCAAGCTGTACAACGTGGTCCCCTACGGCGTACGCGAGGACACCCACACCGTGGACATGGCTGAAGTTGAGCGCCTGGCGCTGGAGAACAAGCCGCAGCTCATTGTCGCCGGCTGGTCCGCGTACTCCCGCCAGTTGGACTTCGCAGAATTCCGCCGCATTGCAGACCTGGTGGGCGCCTACCTCATGGTGGACATGGCCCACTTCGCAGGTCTTGTGGCCGCAGGGCTGCACCCCAGCCCGGTGCCCCACGCCCACATCGTCACCAGCACCACGCACAAGACCCTCGGCGGTCCCCGCGGTGGCGTGATCCTGACCAACGACGCCGACATCGCCAAGAAGGTCAACTCGGCTGTGTTCCCGGGCCAGCAGGGCGGTCCGCTGGAGCACGTCATCGCCGCCAAGGCTGTTGCCTTCAAGATGGCCGCCGAGCCGGAGTTCCAGGAACGGCAGGTCCGCGTCCTTGAAGGTTCCAAGATCCTGGCCCAGCGCCTCCTCCAGGACGACGTAGCTGCAGCCGGCATCTCCGTTGTCAGCGGCGGCACCGACGTGCACCTGGTCCTCGCCGACCTCCGCCACTCGGTCCTGAACGGCCAGCAGGCCGAAGACACGCTGCACCGCATCGGCATCACCGTCAACCGCAACGCCGTCCCGTTCGACCCCCGCCCTCCTATGGTTTCGTCGGGCCTGCGCATCGGTACGCCGGCCCTCGCCGCCCGCGGCTTCAAGGCCGAGGACTTCACCGAAGTCTCGGACATCATTGCGACGGCGTTGATCGCCGCTGCGAACAGCGGCGCCGCGACAGCCGATACAGAATCAGGCACCGAAGGTGACGTGACCCTGGACGAGGCCACCGCCGTCGAACTCCGCCGCCGCGTGACCGCACTGGCAGAGAAGTTCCCGCTTTACCCGCACCTGAACAACAACGGCAATGGCGCCGCAACCGAAGCAGAACTGATTGGAGCAGCCCAGTGAGTGCAGACCACCTCCCCGAGCACCCGGACTTCCTCTGGCGCAACCCGGAGCCGAAGAAGAGCTACGACGCTGTGATTGTTGGTGGCGGCGGGCACGGCCTGGCCACAGCGTACTTCCTGGCGAAGAACCACGGGATGACCAACATCGCCATCCTGGAAAAGGGCTGGCTGGCCGGTGGAAACATGGCCCGCAACACCACCATCATCCGTTCCAACTACCTCTGGGACGAGAGCGCTGCCATCTACGAGCACGCCCTCAAGCTCTGGGAAATCCTCCCGGAAGAGCTCGAGTACGACTTCCTGTTCAGCCAGCGCGGCGTCATGAACCTGGCCCACACCTTGGGCGATGTCCGCGAAAGCGTACGCCGTGTTGGTGCCAACCGGCTCAACGGCGTGGACGCTGAATGGCTGGACCCGGAGCAGGTCAAAGAACTCTGCCCCATCCTGAACATCAGCGACAACATCCGCTACCCCGTGATGGGTGCTACGTACCAGCCGCGTGCAGGCATCGCCAAGCATGACCACGTGGCATGGGCCTTCGCCCGCAAGTGCGACGAACTGGGCGTGGACATCATCCAGAACTGTGAAGTCACCGGCTTCATCAAGGATGGCAACCGCGTCACCGGCGTCAAGACCACCCGCGGCACCATCAACACCGGGAAGGTTGGCCTTTGCGCCGCCGGGCACAGCTCAGTCCTGGCAGAAATGGCCGGCTTCCGGCTGCCGATCCAGTCCCACCCGCTCCAGGCCCTGGTCTCCGAACTGCACGAACCCGTCCACCCCACGGTGGTCATGTCCAACCACGTACACGTATACGTCTCCCAAGCCCACAAGGGCGAACTGGTGATGGGCGCCGGCGTTGACTCCTACAACGGCTACGGCCAGCGCGGCTCGTTCCACGTGATTGAAGAGCAGATGGCAGCAGCCGTGGAGCTCTTCCCAATCTTCGCCCGGGCCCACGTCCTCCGTACCTGGGGCGGCATTGTGGACACCACCTTGGACGCCTCGCCGATCGTGGGCCTGTCCCCGGTGGAGAACATGTTCGTCAACTGTGGTTGGGGAACCGGTGGCTTCAAGGGCACTCCTGCGGCAGGCCTGACCTTCGCACACACCATTGCCACGGGAGCACCGCACAAGCTGAACAAGCCGTTCGCGTTGGAACGCTTCGAGACCGGCGCCTTGATCGACGAACACGGCGCCGCAGCCGTAGCCCACTAGCCAGGACAGGACTGGAAAGACATGCTCCTCATTTCATGCCCCAACTGCGGGCCACGCGACGAAACCGAATTCCACTACGGCGGCCAGGCACACATCGCCTACCCGGAGAGCCCCAACGACCTCACGGACCGCGAGTGGGCTGAATACCTGTTCTACCGCGAGAACACCAAGGGCACCTTCGCTGAGCGCTGGGTCCACAGCACAGGCTGCCGCCAGTGGTTCAACATGCTCCGCGACACCGTGAGCTACGAAATCCACTCCATCTACGGGATGGGCCAGCCCCGCCCGGACCTACCGGCGAACTCCGGGAGAACGAAGAGCGACCCCACGCAGCCAGGCGAGTTCAGCCAGGCCGGGGACTTCGGCCAGGCAGGCGAACCCGGGCTCGCCCCCGGCGCCACAGCCCCCACGGCCACCACCCCCATCTCCTCGGAAGGAGTCTAGAAGTGACCAACAAGAACGCACGCCTCGCCACCGGCGGACGCATCGATCGCAGCATCTCCTGGCGCTTCACCGTGGACGGCCAGGAATTCACCGGCCACCCCGGCGACACCATCGCTTCGGCGCTGCTGGCCAACGGCCACATCAACGCCGGCAACTCCCTCTACGAGGACCGCCCCCGCGGCATCATGGCCGCCGGCGTGGAAGAGTCCAACGCCCTGGTCAAGATCGCTCCCCGCTTCCGCGGACACGTTGCCGAGTCCATGCTTCCCGCCACCGCAGTGTCCTTGGTGGACGGCATGAACATTGAGCTCCTCTCCGGCCTTGGCAAGCTGGATCCCAACGAGGACAAAGCTGAGTACGACAAGAAGTACGTCCACACAGATGTCCTGGTGGTTGGCGGAGGTATTGCCGGACTGGCAGCAGCCCGCGAAGCTGTCCGCACCGGTGCCCGCGTCATCCTCATTGACGACCAGCCCGAGCTCGGAGGCTCGCTGCTCTCCGGTTCCACCACCCCGGAACTGGCCGATCAGATCGAAGGCAAGCCAGCCCTGGAATGGGTTGCTGATGTTGAAGCCGAACTGGTTTCCGCCGGCGAATGCACAGTGCTGAACCGCACCACGGCTTTTGGCTCCTACGATTCCAACTACTTCATCGCAGCCCAGAACCGCACGGACCATTTGAGCGTTCCGGCAGCATCGGGTGTCTCCCGCCAGCGTATTTGGCACATCCGTGCCAAGCAGGTTGTCCTGGCCCCCGGCGCACATGAGCGTCCGCTGGTGTTCGAGAACAACGATCGCCCCGGCATCATGCTCGCCTCCGCTGCCCGCACCTACCTGAACCGATACGCCGTGGCAGCCGGTTCACGCGTGGTCATCACCACCACCAACGATTCGGCTTACGCACTTGCCGCGGACCTGAAGGCGGCAGGCGTTGCGGTTGCCGCCGTCGTCGATGCCCGTCCGCAGATCAGCGCGAAGGCCGCTGCCGCCGTCGAGTCCGGTGTCCGGGTCCTGATCGGCAGCGCCGTGGCTGACACGTCGGCGGACGAGAATGGCCGCCTGAATGGCGTCACCGTCCGCAGCATTAACGACGACGGCGAACTCACCTCGGGCGTCGAACAGCTCGGTGCCGATTTGCTCGCCGTTTCAGGTGGCTGGAGTCCCGTGGTCCACCTCCACAGCCAGCGCCAGGGCAAGCTGCGTTGGGATGACGAGCTCGCAGCATTCATTCCCACCGCTCCCGTAAGGGACCAGCACGTGGTGGGCGCAGGCCGTGGCAGCTTCGAACTCCAGGATTGCCTGGCAGAGGGCATCTCGGCAGGAGCAGCAGCGTCCATTGCCGCTGGCTTCGAATCAGCCACCACCCCAGTGGAACTGCAGGCACCTGTGGCCAGCGCTCCGAGCCGCCAGCTCTGGCTGGTCCCCGGCCAAACCGGTGA
Organism: Paenarthrobacter sp. 4246; assembly: GCF_040546855.1. NCBI lineage: Bacteria > Bacillati > Actinomycetota > Actinomycetes > Micrococcales > Micrococcaceae > Paenarthrobacter > Paenarthrobacter sp. 4246. The sequence continues at coordinate 157,520 of NZ_JBEPOP010000008.1, read as the reverse complement.
GCCCGGCGAATGGCACCACCACTTCGTCGACTTCCAGCGCGACCAGTCCGTGGCCGACGTCCTCCGCTCCACCGGGGCGGGCATGCGCTCCGTGGAACACGTCAAGCGATACACCTCCATCAGCACGGCCAACGATCAGGGCAAGACGTCCGGCGTCAACGCAATCGGCGTCATCGCCGCGGCGCTGAAGTTCGGCGGAGCTGAGAACATTCCGGGCGTCGGCGAGATTGGCACCACCGCTTACCGTGCGCCGTTCACGCCCGTGGCCTTCGCCGCCCTGGCAGGCCGCCAGCGTGGCGAACTGTTCGACCCCGCCCGCGTCACCTCCATCCACCCGTGGCACGTTGCCCAAGGCGCACTGTTCGAAGATGTTGGACAGTGGAAGCGCCCCTGGTACTACCCGCAGGCCGGGGAAGACATGGACACGGCAGTCCTGCGTGAATGCGCAGCGGTCCGCGACTCCGTGGGCTTCATGGATGCCACCACTTTGGGCAAAATCGAGATTCGTGGCAAGGACGCGGGCGAATTCCTGAACCGCGTGTACACCAACGCGTTCAAGAAGCTCGCCCCGGGATCCGCCCGCTACGGTGTCATGTGCACCCTGGACGGCATGATCTTCGACGATGGCGTGACTCTCCGTTTGGACGATGACCGCTACTTCATGACCACCACCACCGGCGGCGCAGCCAAGGTGCTGGACTGGCTGGAAGAGTGGCACCAGACCGAGTGGCCGGAACTCGACGTGGTCTGCACGTCCGTGACGGAGCAGTGGAGCACCATCGCCGTGGTTGGCCCGAAGTCCCGCGCAGTGATCGCCAAGGTCGCTCCCCAGCTCGCCGAGAATGGTGGCCTGGATGCTGAAGCCTTCCCGTTCATGACGTTCCGCGAGACCACGCTGGCCTCCGGAGTGCAGGCCCGCGTTTGCCGCATTTCCTTCTCCGGTGAACTGGCCTACGAAATCAACATCCCCTCCTGGTACGGGCTCAACACCTGGGAAGCTGTTGCTGCCGCGGGTGCCGAGTTCAACATCACCCCGTACGGCACCGAAACCATGCACGTACTTCGTGCCGAGAAGGGCTACCCGATCGTGGGGCAGGACACCGATGGCACGGTCACCCCGCAGGATGCCGGAATGGACTGGATTGTTTCCAAGGCCAAGGACTTCATCGGCAAACGCTCCTACCTTCGGCAGGACGCAAGCCGCGAGGACCGCAAGCACCTGGTGAGCGTCCTCCCCGTGGACCACTCGCTCCGTTTGCCCGAAGGCACGCAGCTGGTGGAAAAGGGCATCCCGGTCAACCCGGCCAACGGACCCGTCCCCATGGAGGGTTTTGTGACCTCCAGCTACCACAGCGCCGCGCTGGGCCGTTCCTTCGCCCTGGCACTGATTCAAAACGGCCGCAACCGCATAGGCGAGACCCTGGTGGCCTCACTGGGAGACCAATTGGTGGACGTGGTTGTTGGCGAAACCGTACTTTTCGATGCTGAAGGGACCCGCAAAGATGGCTGAAACAGCAACACCAGCAGAAACCGCACACGTCGACCGCGTCCGGAGCGCCCGCCGCAGCCCGGCCGAGCACCTGGCTGACGCCTTCGCCTCCGGCTCCGTGCCGGGCACGGTGACGCTCACCGAAATCCCGTACCAGGCCATGGTTGGTCTTCGGGTTCACGCGGCGTCCGACGCCGGTGCCCGCGTTGCGTCCGTGACCGGCGGCTTGCCTGCCGCTTGCGGTGAAGTGACGGGGACCGGTTCCGTGAACACCCTCTGGCTTGGCCCCACGGAGTTCATGGTGGTCGCACCGGAGGAAGCCCACGATTCCCTGGGCGGCACCTTGGTCAGCGATCTGACCAACGCCTTGGGCAACGACGCGGGCCAGGTGGTGGACCTGTCCGCCAACCGCACCACGTTTGAGCTCTCCGGCAGCCACGCCCGCGCAGTGCTGGAGAAGACCTGCGCCTTGGACCTGCATCCGCGGGTCTTCAAGGCCGGCACAGCTGTCTCCACTGAGCTCGCGCACATTCCGGTGATGCTCTGGAAGACTTCGGAGGAGTCCTACCGGATCTTTCCCCGGGCCTCGTTTGCCGACTTCCTGGGACGCTGGCTCCTCGACGCCATGCGGGAGTACGCCTCCCCAGAGGTCCCCTAATGGCACTGAGTGTGCTTGATCTGTTTTCTGTTGGCATCGGACCGTCGTCATCACACACGGTAGGCCCGATGCGCGCGGCAAAGCAGTTCACGGACGGTCTTGAATCGTCCGGCCAGCTTCCGGCCACGGTGCGCGTCCAGGCAGAGCTTTTCGGCTCCCTGGGCGCCACCGGCCGGGGCCACGGCTCAGACAAGGCCGTGGTGCTGGGGCTGCAAGGCCACTCCCCTGAAACCGTTAATACCCACACAGCCGATGACCAAGTTGCGGCCGCGGCACTCGACGCGGAATTGCGCCTGGCCGGCAACCACCGGGTGGACTTCAACTGGGACGAGGACGTAGTCCTGCACCGCCGCAAGTCGTTGCCCGCCCACCCCAACGGGATGACCTTCCGGGCGCTGGACCACACGGGCACCGTACTCCGGGAACGCAGCTACTACTCCATCGGGGGCGGCTTCGTTGTGGACGGCGACGTCTCCGGAGCCGACAAAGTGGTAGCCGATGACACTGTCCTGCCCTACCCTTTCACCACTGCAGACGAGTTGCTGGCCATCTGCCTTCGCGAAGGCAAGTCAATCTCGGACATCATGCTGGCCAACGAACTCGTGTGGCGCTCCGAGCAGGAACTCCGTGAGAAGTTGCTGGGCATCTGGGCTGTCATGCAGGAGTGCGTGGACAACGGTTGCTCTGCCGAGGGTATCCTGCCGGGCGGCTTGAAAGTCAGGCGACGGGCGCCGTCGTTGTTTAAGAGGCTTTCCGAAACTGACGCTGGCCTCAACGGAGCAAAATCTGCGGACCCGCTCCTCGCCATGGAATGGGTCAACCTGTTCGCCTTGGCCGTGAACGAGGAAAACGCTGCGGGCGGCAGGATTGTCACCGCGCCCACCAATGGTGCCGCCGGAATTGTCCCGGCCGTGCTGCACTATTACACCAAGTTTGTTCCGGGAGCCAACGACGACGGTGTCGTGCGGTTCCTGCTGGCGGCGGCCGCCGTCGGAATCCTGTTCAAAATCAACGCGTCCATCTCCGGTGCCGAAGTGGGCTGCCAAGGTGAGGTGGGCTCTGCCTGCTCCATGGCAGCTGCCGGGCTTTGCGAAGTCCTGGGAGGAACTCCTGAGCAAGTGGAAAATGCCGCCGAAGTGGGCATCGAACATAACCTGGGCCTCACCTGCGATCCCGTGGGCGGGCTGGTGCAGATCCCCTGCATCGAACGCAACGCGATCGCCAGCGTCAAAGCCATCAACGCCGCCCGCCTTGCCCTGCACGGCGACGGCAGCCACAAAGTGTCCTTGGACAAAGCCATCAAGACCATGCGCGAGACAGGCGCAGACATGAAATCCAAATACAAGGAGACCTCCCGTGGAGGCCTCGCCGTCAACGTAGTGGAGTGCTAGCAATGACTGCCATCCAAACTGAAACTACTGCTGCCGCCTCCCCGGAGACGACCGTGGAACACGTCCTCACCCTCGACTGCCCCGAAGGTCCCGGCATCGTGCACGCTGTATCCGGCTTCCTCTTGGAACACGGCTGCGACATCATCGACAACAAGCAGTTCGGTGACCGCGCCGAGGGCCACTTCTTCATGCGCGTGCATTTCGCGTCCGACGGCGATGCCTCCACGGTTGATGCCTTGCGGGAGGCCTTCGCACCGGTGGGTGATAAGTACAGCATGAACTGGCAACTGCAGCCCCAAGGGTACAAGCGACGCGTGCTGATCATGGTGTCCAAGTTTGGGCACTGCCTGAACGACCTCCTGTTCCGGGCACGGATCGGTGAACTGCCCATCGACGTGGTGGGCGTTGTGTCCAACCACACCGACCACCAGGGTTTGGCGGAGTGGCACGGGATCCCGTTCTTCCACATCCCTGTCACTGCAGCCACCAAGCCCGCAGCGGAGGGGCGCTTGCTGGAGATCATTGACGAGCTGGACGTGGAACTCATTGTGTTGGCCCGTTACATGCAGGTTCTTAGCGACGATCTTGCCCGCAAGCTGGATGGCCGTGCGATCAACATCCACCACTCGTTCCTGCCTAGCTTCAAGGGCGCAAAGCCCTACCATCAGGCCTACGCGCGTGGTGTGAAAACTGTGGGCGCCACCGCCCACTACGTCAACGGCGAATTGGATGAAGGTCCCATCATCGCCCAGCAGGTAGTGGAAGTGGACCACACGTTCGGGCCGGACGATCTCGTAGCCGCCGGCCGGGACACCGAATGCAAAGCCCTCAGCAACGCCGTTCGCTGGCACTGCGAGGGGCGGATCATCCTGAATGGGAACAGGACGATCGTGTTGAAGTAGGGCTCTGCAAGCAACCATTTCGATGGTTCCCTGCGCATACGCTGTTGCGAACGGCACTGTGTGCAGGGAACCATCGAATTGGCGGTTAAGGGCCTAACCGTTCACCGCGTTGATCCACACGCCGATGATCCACGTGCTCGCCGCGGCACACGCCAACCCGAACTCCACCAGGATTCCGATGCCCGTCGCCTTGAGCGCGGCACCACTGGAACGGACGGCTGTACGGAAGTCCCGCGTCCGTTGGACTTCGCTGAGCAGCAGCCCGACGGCGAACCCCACAAAGAGCCCCACCACGGGAATGACGAACATGCCCACCACGCCCAGCACCACGCCGATGAGCACCGACCGGTTGGGAATGCCGTGCTGCTTGAGCTTTCGTCCGGTGAGCACGGCGCTGGCTGCCATACCGGCCACCACGAACACCATGCCGACGGCGAAGATCACCCAGCCGAGCGGACCGGCGCCTCCCCAAATAGCCCAGGCCAGCAGGCTTGCACCGATGAGGATACTGCCCGGGAGTACGGGAATGATGGTGCCGGCGACACCTACCGCAATGGCCAGGCCGCACAGGATGGTCACGATCAGTTCGGCGTTCATGGCCCCAAGTCTATGCACAGCAACGCTGGCTCACTTATGGCCCCTTCAGCGCGCCATGGTACTTAGGGGACCCCACGGTGCCCCTGAACCAAGAACGACGGCGACGCTCCCCAGCACGGGAGGCGTCGCCGTCGTCGGTCTTGCGTAAGTAACCGCTATTCAGCCACGGCGGCAGCAACTGCCGCGGTGACGGCCGGCGCCACGCGGGCATCCAGCGGGCTCGGCACGATGTAGTCCGCGGAGAGGTCTTCAGCGGCCAGCTCAGCGATGGCGTTGGCTGCGGCGATCTTCATGGCGGGCGTGATGCGGCGGGCCTTGGCGTCCAACGCGCCGCGGAAAATACCGGGGAAGGCCAGCACGTTGTTGATCTGGTTCGGGAAGTCGCTGCGACCGGTGGCAACAACGGCCGCGTACTTCTGGGCAACCTCGGGGAGAACCTCCGGGTCCGGGTTGGACAGCGCGAACACGATCGACTGGTCGTTCATGAGCTTCAAGTGCTCTTCGTCCAACTTGGACGAGGAGACGCCCACAAAGACGTCTGCACCCGTCAGTCCTTCTCCCGGGCCGCCGGTGATGCCGCGGGGGTTGGTGCGCTGGGCCATGCGGGCCTTGACGCTGCCGGGGTCTGCCACAAGATCGGCACGGTCAGCGTTGACCACGCCCTTGGAATCGAGCAGGATGACGTCCTTGATGCCAACAGCAAGAAGAATTTCGGCAATCGCAATGCCAGCGGCGCCTGCGCCGGAGACAACAACCTTGAGCCCGGCCAGTTCGCGCTGGGTCACCTTGGCAGCGTTGGTCAGGGCTGCAAGAACCACCACGGCGGTGCCGTGCTGGTCGTCATGCATGACCGGGCAGTCCAGGGCTTCAATGAGTCGCTCTTCGAGTTCGAAGCAGCGGGGAGCGGAGATGTCTTCGAGGTTCACGGCGCCGAAGCTGGGGCGCAAGCGGACCAGGGTCTCGATGATCTCGTCCACGTTGGTGGTGTTGAGGACCAGCGGGATGGAATCGAGGTCCCCGAAGGACTTGAACAGGGCGGACTTGCCTTCCATCACCGGGAGGGAAGCGCTGGGGCCGATGTTGCCGAGGCCAAGGACCGCGGTGCCGTCGCTGACCACAACAACCAGGCGTTCGGCCCAGGTGTGGGTGCGGGCGAGCTCGGGGTTTGCGTGGATTGCGCGGCTGACCTGCGCAACTCCGGGGGTGTAGGCGATGGAAAGGTCGCGCTTGTTGTTCAGCGGCACGGTGCTGGAAATGGTCAGCTTGCCGCCTTCGTGGGCTGCGAAGATCTCTTCTTCGGTCAGTACCAGGGCGTCATTATCTGTAGCGATTGTCTCGATGGACACGTCTTTGTCTCCTCAGGCTAGCCGTGGACCCACGGCATGGTTCGGGCAGGAACAGAACTGCTGTAGCGGACCAAGGATGGCTGGTCCGGCGTTGCTTCTGCAGATAGGGGGGCTGCTAGCCGCTTCGGTATTTCCAGCCTAAGGAGCCTGCGGAGGTACAAGATTCAATACCAAGAGAGACGATTCGAGAGTAAAACGTTCAACCAGCTCTAATTGTGATCCACGTCATGCAAAAAACCGCATTCAGAAGCCTTGCTGGTCTAGACCAGAGTGCACAATCCGTCATTCTCCGGTTAGCAGTGAGCAGGCTTTCTTCAGATCTTTCTCCGCCTCAAACAGGGACAACCGTCGGCATCGAACGGCTTGGACAAGCCCACTGACGAGGTGAAGCAGGATCCTGGCACGCACGGAATCCTTGCCGGTGTCCTTGCTGAGCGAACCCACCACTTCCTCGGACAACGCATCGATCTCGCGCAGCAACTGTGCGGTGTCGTCGTCCTTGCCTGCTGGACGGATCAAGCAGTGCTCCACCCCCGGCTGCATGACCCTCAGATGGAAGATTTCCATCATCAAACCCGCGAGCGCGTGCCCTTTACCTTCGCGGCGACGGACGCCATCCCGGAGCTCCCGCAGCTGCTGCCTGTACACGGCCAGCATCAGGTGGGCTGTTGAGGGAAAGTAGCGGTACAGCGTGCCGAGCGGGATGTCAGCCCTGGCCGCGACGTCGGAAAGGCTCAACGTATCGAACTGCCTCTGGGCAAAACCCGCAGCCGTCTTCAGGATGCGGGCATAGCGCAACTGCTGCCGCGGGGTGGTTGGCGCGGCAGCCATACGGGGCAACCCCGTAGTCAGGTCAAGGGAATACGGTTCCAGTGAGTTTGAGGCGGGCATTTCCGGCGATCTCTTGGCAGGCTGACAAGGAAGCGGCCGGCTGGGGTCAAGGACCCGCGGCTGGCCGATCGCATCAATGATACGGGAGCTATATGACCGTTTCCTGAGAGCTCACCAGACAAGAAAGCGCGCATGCCGCTCCCTGCCATTGGCGTTCCGCGCACATACACTGCAGGCAGGTCTGGATCACGGGAGGAACGCGCATGGGGACATTTCGACGACGGATGGCAGCGGCGCTGCTGACCGCCGCTGTGGCGGCCATGGCACTGAGTCCGCTCCCGGCGTCGGCCGCGCAAAGCAGCGGACCCGATCCCGTCCTCAGTGGAGAGGCGTTCGTCGGCGGCAAGCTCACCGTAGACATCGGCCCGTACACGTTCTATGGCTGCGGCGGCGGCAAGGGACCGGACTTCACCATCTACTGGACCAGGGACGGATTCCTGGTGGCCGGCGAGACCGCCCGGACTTACGCGCTGCAGCCCGACGACACCGGGGCCCGGATGGCCGCCCATGTCACCGCCAGCAAGACGGCCTGCAGCGGCGAATCCCTGCACAGCGACGAAACCAAACCCGTGGGCGCCGCCAACCGGGAGGCCGGGTTCACGGGCAGGAGCTACGAGTTGCTGGCCCGCGGCACCGACGGCGCGTTGCAACTCTACGGCCGAAAGGGAAGCGCGTGGGAAGCAGCACGGACGGTGGGTTGGGGTTGGAACATCTTCAACCTGACCTTCTCGCCGGGCGACTTCAACGGCGACGGCAAGGGCGATGTGATCGCCAAGGACTCTTCAGGAACCCTGTATCTCTATGCCGGCGACGGAACCGGTGGCTGGAAACCGGCACAGACCATTGGCAAGGGCTGGAACGTCTTCGACACGATCGTGAGCCCCGGAGACTTCAACGGCGATGGCCACAACGACGTCCTCGCCCGCGAACCCGGCGGCGCTCTTTACCTGTACCCGGGCAATGGTTCCGGGGGTTGGTTGGCGAGGACCGCCGTCGGGCAGGGCTGGCAGATGATGGATGCGCTGCTGACGCCGGGGGACTTCAACGGCGACGGCAACGTGGACGTACTGGCCCGGGACCGCAGCGGCTATCTCTATTTCTACGGTGGCAACGGTGCCGGCGGATGGACGAGGTCATGGTTGATCGGGGTCGGCTGGAACGCTCTGAAAGCAGCGGGCGCCGCCGGGGACTTCGACAATGACGGTTTCAACGATGTCTATGGCGTCGACCAGCAGGGTCGATTGGTGATCTACTACGGCAACGGGCGCACCGGATGGCGCGGGTCTGAGATCGCCGGTCATGGTTGGAATGGATTCACAGCGATCTTCTAGGGAAAACCCCCGCGCGGTAGAATTAGCCCCATAAAGTCTGGGGAGGACATCATGAACGCACCAACGCGCCCTACGTCAGGTGTGCGCCGGGTGGTGGCTGGCATTGCAGCGGCGGTCGTCGCCGCACTGGCCTTCGCGCCGGCACCCGCCATGGCAACCATGGATCCCTCGAATCCCGTGATTCACGGTGCGCCGTTTGTTGGCTCAACACTCACGCTTGAGATCGATCCTGCTTCCTACCGTGGCTGCGGCGCCGCTGCCGGCCCTGACTACGGCATTTATTGGACCCGCGACGGCGTTCGGGCCGAGGACCACTGGGCGTGGTGGACCTACACGCTCGACGAGTCAGATCGTGGCAAGACCATCGCAGCCCATGTCGTGGCCAGCCAGAACGGGTGCGAGCCGCTGGAAGTCTCCAGCGAAGAGACCGCCCCGATCTCCGCCTCCAACAGGGCGAACGGCTTCACCGGGCGCGGAGCTTTTGAGATGCTCGCCCGCCGCGCAGACGGCACCCTCATGATGTATCCGCGCATCAACAACGCCTGGGAATCCGCCAGGACAGTTGGGCCGGGTTGGAATGGCTTCGGATCTGTGGTGTCCCCCGGCGATTTCAACGGCGATGGCGCCAACGACATCCTGGCCAAGGATTCGGCCGGCAACCTCTTCCTTTACGCGGGAACGGGCAACGGCGGTTTCCTCGCCGGGCGCCAGGTCGGCAGCGGATGGAACGCGTTCAACTCGATCGTTTCCCCCGGCGACTTCAACGGCGACGGCACCAACGACATCCTGGCCCGCGATGCCGGCGGCCTCCTCTACCTCTACCCGGGCAACGGAAACGGCGGCTGGCTCACCCGCTCCGTGGTGGGCAGCGGATGGAACGTGGTCAACAAGATCATCACCCCCGGCGATTTCAACGGCGATCACAGTGTGGACATCCTGGCACGAGACGCCGCTGGAGCCTTGCGCCTGTATAAGGGCAACGGCGCCGGCGGCTGGGCCGGCATGACGGTGGTCGGCCAAGGGTGGGGCGGCATGGCTACCATTGGAGCGGCCGGCGACATTGACGGCAACGGCAACGTGGACGTCTACGCGGTGGACGGCTCCGGCCAACTGCTCGCCTACTACGGCGACGGCGACGGCGGCTGGAACGGCGCCGGTGCCATCGGTTGGGGCTGGGGCGGTTTCAACGCAGTCTTCTAAGACTTGGGGGATTCCATGACATTTCAATCTTCCGCTCTGACTTCCCGACGTCCGCTGCGGTTGGGTTTCCATCTCCTTCTGGCCATTCTCCTGTGCACCGCCCTCGCCATCGCGGTTCCGCCGCCGGGCGCCAACGCAGCAGGACCGGCGCCGCTGCCTACCGTGGTGACGCGGACTTCACCCGCCACCGTGGTCCCCGGCAATACCATCGCCCTCTCCTTCACCCTGAGCGGGCCGGCCCGGGAAGTGGGATTCGCCTACGTCAACGAGGACACACTGGAGCAGGCCATTCTCTACGGCCCCACCAGCGCGGCTCCGGGACCCTACAGTGCGCAGGCCAAGGTGCCGGTCAACGGAAGCGCGTTCAAACGCACGGGCCGGTACAAACTCCTCAGCGTCAACATTGTGCTTCCTGCCGGGCAGGGATCCGTTCGCTACGGCCGTGACGGCAACATCCTCTTCCTGAGCCAAGGCCTGGAAGCGCCAACGCAACGGCCCGGCGCCCTGGACGGCGTCGACTTCGCCGTCAACAACCCCAATTTCCCGCTGATCGACAACCCCAATACCAAAACACCAGTCGTGTCCGGAGTGGCCCGCTACGACCAAGTACTGACCACTGACAACGGCACCTGGACCTACCCGCCCACCGGCTTCGCCTACCAGTGGCTGCGGAACGGCCAACCCATCGCCGGCGCTACCGTGAACAGCTACCGGGTAGCCGAAGCCGACCTGGACCAGACCCTGTCCGTCCGCGTCACGGCCACCCGGGCAGGGTACCGGGCTGTGTCGGCATCCTCCCTGCCGCTCACCCCCACCTCCCCCATTACCGCAACTGCCCCTACGCTCCAAGGCAAGCTGACCGTTGGAGAAAAACTCACGGGTGTCTTCAACGAAGGAAGCGTCTCCACCGGGACTCCCGGCGGCGCCGTCAGCGTGCGGTACGAATGGGTGCGGAACGGTACCCCGATCAACGGGGCCACCGCCAAAACCTACACCCTGACCGCTGCCGACCGTGGCGCCGTCGTCGGCTTCCGCGCAATAGTCCAGGCCGGCAATCCGGCCACAGCCACGCGCCCGTTCACGGTCTACAGCCGTACCGTGGTGCGGAACAAGGCCCACACAGCAGGGTTCGACGCCGGAACCTCCTTGGACCTGTTCGCCCGGAACACCGCGGCGAACCTTCTCCTCTACCCAACGGATGGCGCCGGACGATGGCAAGCGGCGAAGACCATCGGGTATGGCTGGGATGTTTTCGACCTCGTGTTAAACGCCGGCGACTTCAACGGCGACGGGTTCAACGACGTCCTAGCACGCGACGACGCCGGCACCCTGTTCCTCTACCCAGGCAACGGGACAGGAGGCTGGATGCCGCGTAAGGAAGTCGGCTGGGGTTGGGACGTCTTTGACTCCGTCATCGCAGCTGGCGACTTCTCAGGGGACGGCGCCAACGACCTCCTGGCCCGCACCCCTGCAGGAGCGCTGGTCCTCTACCCCGGGAACGGCGTGGGCGGTTTCCGCTCCCCGGGCGCAGTCGGCCAGGGCTGGGATGCCCTCAGCCAGATCTTCTCCCCCGGCGATTTCGACGGTGACGGCAACCCCGACGTCATGGGCCGCGACAATGCCGGGAACCTCCGCCTCTACGGCGGCAACGGCACCGGCGGCTGGACCACTGCACGGCCCATCGGCACCGGCTGGAACGTCATGTCGCGTATCGGCGGCGCAGGAGACTTCAACGGCGATGGCTTCAACGATGTCTGGGCCATCGACTCCGCCGGGCAGCTGAACATGTACTACGGCAGTGGCAGCGTCGGCTGGAAGGGCGCTGGCGTTGTCGGTTGGGGCTGGGGCGGGTTCAGTGCGGTGTTCTAAGCCGATTTTGGTTGAGTTTTGGGTTTGACGCGCGACACATTTAGACGAATATCGATAATCCAATCCCAATAGCTGTCCCCGGTGGGGCCGGGCTGTATTCTCATCTCAATTGGCCTCGACAGGCCGCTCTGGTCTGCACCATTTTGGGGGAATCTTGGGGTCTCATTCTGCTCTGCGCTTTCGCGCCGCGTCCGCTGTGGTTCGCGCGCTTCTGATGGCCTTGGCCTTTACGTTGGCATTTGTGGTCTTGGCCCCCATTTCACCCGCTGTGGCGGCCGCGCCTGTCCTCTCGACTTTTGCGCGGACCTCCCCTGCAACAGTCGACGCCGGCGCTCCAGTCAGCTTTTCCTTCACCACCTCCGTTGCAGTCAAGCGTGTTGAGGTTGGGCTGCGGAGTGCTGCGGGAACGCATATTCTGGCCTGGACCTCCGCCGGAGCCAAGGCCGGGACTGTGGCCGGCGTTGCCTCCCCGTCCTCGTGGCCGAACGGCTCGATCGAGGTCAGCTACGTCCAGGTGATTAGCACGGTGGGCGCCTCGCAGGTTTACTACCGTGGCGGCGGTGTGTACCCGCCGGGCACGGGCACCTCGCCTTTTGGCGATCCCGCGGCGCAAGACTTCAAGATCAAGAACCCGTTGCTGCCCTACGCTGCGCCTGTCCCTACGTCGCTTGTGCCGGCCAAAGCCACCTTCGCTCCCGGGCAGACCGCCGGAGTCCAAATCAAGCTCTCCCAGCTTGCCCAGTCAGTCCGGCTGATCTACCGCGACGCTTCCGAGGTCACCACTTTCGAGCTGGCATGGACAGGCACTCCCGCGCCGGGACCCCAAACCGTCACGGCAACGGGGGCGGTCACTGCAGCACAAGCTTCCGGTGCGTACACCTTGGAGCGCATCGAAGTCACGTACTTCGACGGTCTGGCCAAGGACTCTTACCTTCGCGATGGCACGTTGGAGCGGACCTCACCTGTTCCTTTGGGTACCGCCGTGCGGGTCGGTCTTGCTAGCGGCGATTTCGCGGTCAGCAACCCTGCGAAGGTGCTGCAGAAGCTCGTCCCAACGGTAGCGCCGAGTATCACCGGTGCCATGGTCTACAACACCGTCCTCGAAATCCAGCGCGGGACGTGGCCCGTCGAGCCAGAATTTGCCGGTTTCCAGTGGTATCGGAACGGCTCCCCCATCGACTACGCGGTCAAGGACGAGTACCAGTCCAATATGTCCTCCGACCCGGGAAACATGATCTGGGTGAAGATGACTGCCCGGGCAGCCGGGTATCTGCCCGCCAGCGTTTCCACGCTCGCTGTGGGCCCAATGCCACGCCGCGTCTGGGTGGGCAACCTGAACATCACCGGTGACGCATCCGTGGGAGGCCAGCTTCGGCTGGAACACGGTCCGGCCGGCGTCGATCCGGTGGGCGGGCAGCCCAGCTACACCTATGTATGGAAGCGCAACGGCACTCCTATTCCAGGGGCAACATCCCGGGACTACCGGCCAACAATTGCCGACAAGGGTGTCGTTATCACAGCGGGAGTAACGGCCCGCTTCGACGCAGGCTCGGCTGTCACCGAAGTAGTGGATCTCAGGGGTCCCATCTCAGACAAATCCCGGGGCAAGGGCTTCAACGCGGACGGCACAGGGGACATCTTCGCCCGGGACACCGGCGGCAACCTGTGGCTGTACCCCAGCAACGGCAGCGGCGGCTGGTTGCCCGCCCAGAAGATCGGCCAAGGCTGGAACGGCTTCAACTCCCTCTTCTCACCCGGCGACTTCGACGGCGACGGAAACGTGGACGTCATGGCCCGCGACGGCGCGGGCAGGCTCTTCCTCTACCAAGGCAACGGCCAGGGTGGGTGGCTTCGGTCGTTCCAGATCGGGCAGGGCTGGGGGTCCGTCAAGGACATCGTGGCACCGGGCGACTTCAACGGTGACGGCACCGCAGACCTGATTGCCCGGGATGCTTCGAACACGATGGTGATGTATCCCGGGAATGGCCGTGGCGGCTTCCTGACCCCTTACACCCTCAGTGGTGGTTGGGGCGATTTCAATGCTTTCATCTCTCCATCGTCGCGTTCCATCTTCGCCCGTGACAGCTCAGGTAATCTACGGTCCTACTCCGGCTCCGGCAATGGATATTTCCACGAAAACGCATGGACCCCCAACGCCTTCGGCGCTTATGCAGGCTACGGTTGGGCAGGTTTCAGCAGGATCGGTGCACCTGGAGATTTTGATAGTGACGGGGTTCCAGAGGTATACGGGATCCACCCCGATGGACGGCTGACCATGTTCTACGGATTGGGTCACATCGCCCTGAAACGCCAAGCCACCATCGGTTGGGGCTGGAACGCCTTCAACACTGTCTTCTAGGCCATGCTCACACCCACTTCACACCATTCGGGGGAAGACTTCATGACGACTCGGACCGCTGCAGGGCTTGGCCCCACCACGCTTCGGCTCTTTGCTGCCCTACTGGGACTCGTCCTGGGCGCAGCGTTGCTGGTAGGGTCCGCGATCCCGCCTGCGGCGGCGGCTGAAGACCTTGTGCCGCGGCTGACTTCCGTCCAACGTGTATCCGCCTCGACGGTTGCCGCCGGAGCCACAGTGAAGATCTCCTTCACTCTGGCGCAGCGCGCCCAGCGCGTCGAGTTCCGCTACACCGACGAATCACTGGTCACCCAGCTGCCTGTCGTTTGGTCGGGAACACCAGCGGCCGGGGCGCTCACCGCGACGGCTTCAGCTACGGTGGCGCCTAACGTTTTCTACAATGGCCTCCACAAGTTGCAAAGCGTGATCATCACCTACGGTCAACAAACACTGACCTACCACCGTGGCTCGACCTCCGGAGAAGCACTCCCTGTTGCGTGGGAAGCACTGGACTTCACGGTGAACAATCCCACGAAAGCCCTTGTTCCCAACGAAAACCTGACCATGCCGGCGCTCGGGATCCGGAAGGAAGCGGGCTACTCCAATCTTTCCTTCAGCGTCAGCCACGGAACGTGGGCCGCGACGCCGTCGGGATACAGCTACGAGTGGTTCCGGGACGGAACCCGACAGTCTGCGGACGCCAGTTGGTTCCATGTTCCAGACAACCTCGCTGGCACGGGGTCCGGTCTGACCTTGAAACTCACCGCATTGGCGCCGGGTCGCCTCCCGGAAACGGTAGAAACCGCTCCCTTCTACCTGGTGGACGCGGTTGATCCGCATCTGCCACCCAACGTCTCAGTGCGCAGCCCTGTCAATGCCGGGTTCGACCCCTCAACCATCAAAGGGCTCCCGGCAGGAGCCAAGCCGACTGTCAGCTACCAATGGCTGGTGGACGTCGCAGTGGCTATTCCCGGAGCAACCGGCGCCACCTACAGCCCCAAGCCAGGTGAGGCAGGAAAGCAGATCGGTGTGGCTGCAGTTGTCAGCTACGCCGGAAGTGTGGTGGGTATCTTCCGCAGCTCCAGCGACCCAAGGGTCAAGATGCACTCGCTCCTGCGTGACTTCGACGGCGACAGCAGGCCGGACGTGATCACCAGCAAGCCGAACGGCACACTGACCCTGTTCTCCGGAGGCGACAGCGGAGAGTTCAAGAGCGGGAGTAAAGACATCGGCTGGGGCTGGGCTAACTTCACGTCCTTGTCATCTCCGGGCGACTTCGATGGCGACGGGGGCATGGACGTTCTGGCCCGTGATGCATCGGGACGGCTGTGGCTTTACCGGGGCGACGGACGCGGCAGCTGGCTGGGTTCTTCGGTCATTGGTACCGGGTGGGGTGGTTTCAGCGAGATCATTCCCGCCAGCGACTTCAACGGCGACGGAACAAGCGACGTCCTGGCCCGCGATGCTCAGGGCCGGCTGTTCCTCTACCCCGGCAACGGCCGCGGCGGATGGCTCGCAGCATCGCAGGTCGGGCAGGGATGGAACGTCTTCAACAAAGTGTTCACACCAGGCGACTTCAGCGGAGATGGCGTCTCCGACATTCTGGCCAGGGGAACGGACGGAAGACTGCATGCCTATTATCCCGATGGCAAGGGTGGCTGGTCTTCCTCACGGGTATTGCTGGGAAATTACGCGTCAAGCCGCTATATGGGTGCCCTCGGTGGTTTCAATTTGTGGGAGGAGTACAACTACTTCTTCAATGTGACGGACCAAGGTGCTTTCCGCGGCGAGGAGATGAGTCCTGACGGCTACTACTACCGACAATCGCATGAGATCGGCACCGGCTGGGCTTACCTCACCGCCGTTTTCTAAGCCTATTTTGGTTGAGTTTGGGGTTTGACTTGTCTTTTCCCTGAACTTTTGCGAGTAAATTCCCAGACTGTCGTTCCGCCGTTGTACTCTCAATTCACTTATACCCGCCGGCCATCTGGGACCGGCTTGATTTGGGGGAACAATGGGGATCACTCCTTTGCGCCGCATGCGCAGTTGGTTGGCCGCGATGACGGGCGGAATCATTTTGGTTGGCGGGCTGGGCTTGGCACCTGCAGCACAGGCCGACGACGCCTTCGCACCGGTCCCGGTGGCTGTCTCTACGACGCCGGACTCGATCGCTTCCGGAGGACAAGCAACATCCAGGGTTACCCTCCAAGCTTCGGGTCCCATCACTGACGTTTACGTGCTCTTCCGCAACACAGCCACTGGCAAGCTCCATACGCAGATGACCCAGGGCTCCTACAGCGCTGCCGACTCAACCTACTCGTTCGACGTGTTCTTCGCTCAAGGGACTCCGCCGGGAACGTATGTTGCGCAGTATCTGCAGATCCTCACCGCTGCCGGTCATGAGTTGGGCTACTGGCGCGACGGTTCACTGATTCATAACCCAGGCAATCTTCCGGGCTCCGGCACTGCTGCTGTGGCTCTGGATGCTTTGGACTTCAATTACGTAACACCCGTGGACATAGACCGCCCCCACACCTCAGGCTCGTACCGCACAGAGTACTGGGATCCGTACACCATGAGCCTTTTCATCCGTGACTCCGGGGGCCGTCTTGGCCTCTTTCCCACCGGCGGCAACGGTACGTGGAAGCAGGCCTATGAAGTTGGCTCCGGGTGGAACATCTTCAACCTGATGTTCTCCGCCGGAGACTTCAACAATGACGGAGAGAACGACGTCATTGCCCGCGACGGTGCAGGTTCCCTCTTCCTCTACCCCGCGGACGGTCAGGGCGGCTGGTATCCCCGCCAGCAGATCGGCTGGGGCTGGGGTATCTTCACGTCTGTTTTCCCAGCCGGCGATTTCAGCGGAGATGGCAACAACGACCTCTTGGCCCGCAAGTCTTCCGGGGAGCTCGTCCTGTACCCGGGTAACGGATACGGCGGCTTCCTCGGTGCGTCAACAGTTGGCTGGGGTTGGAGCGGCATGACGTCCGTCTTCTCACCCGGGGACTTCAACGGTGATCACAAGCCTGATGTCCTGGCCCGCGACGCGGTAGGTAATCTTCGCTTCTATGGCGGCAATGGCTATGGAGGATGGACAACCAGCGCCGTGATCGGCCAAGGCTGGAACGCGATCACAAAGCTGGGCGGCGCAGGAGACTTCGACGGCGACGGCGCCAACGACGTCTGGGGCATCGACACCTCCGGCCAGATGCGCATGTACTACGGCAACGGCTCCGGTGGTTGGAAGACCTCGGGGGTTGTGGGATGGGGCTGGGGCGGCTTCAACGCTGTCTTCTAGACCATCCTCAGGGCTGTTGGTTGAAGGCCTCTTCCGGATTCGTCCGGGTGCGGCCTCCTTCACAAAATAGTCGTTTTCCCGGAACCATTTACCGGGTGTACGCGAATATGTAGTGTCGTCTCAATTGATCTCTGCTGGTCCCTCGGGCCAGTCATTTCTTGGGGGAATCCTTGGACCTTGTTTCTGCCGCGCGGTCGGCCGCGCCCAACCGTCCCCGCCGCCTCCTCGCGATGCTGACGACTTCCGTGTTGATGGGGACCCTGGCTGCTCCCTTGATCGCGACTCCTGCCACCGCAGCGCCGCACTGGGAGGCCCCCGTCCGAGCAGATACGTTGCTGCCGGCCGCGGCCCGTCCGGTGTACATGGGCCAACCCCAGCTCAACGGGGACCCCACTGTAGGGGGCATCCTCAAGGCAGAACTGGGCGGATACGCTCCGTTCGTCATTCCCGAGGGTGGCACGCCCTCCTTCACCTATAAGTGGACCCGGGACGGCCAGGCCATACCGGGTGCCACAGGCTCGACGTATCGGGCCACGTCTGCAGACCGCGGCAGGGTAGTCGCCGTCTTTGTCACCGTTTCCTACGACGCCGAATCACGGCTCACCCTGCAGGCGGACTATCCGCTGAGGATCGCTGCCAAACCCCGCGCCCGGGGGTTCAACGGCGATGACACCCTGGACATCTTTGCCCGCGATGCCGCCGGCCGCCTGCTGCTCTACCCCACTGACGGCCGGGGCAACTGGCGTGCAGCCCAGGTACTGGGGACCGGATGGAATGTGTTCAATACTCTGTTCTCTCCGGGAGACTTTGACGGTGACGGGACAGTGGACGTAATTGGCCGTGACGCGCAAGGGCGGTTGTTCCTCTACCAGGGCAACGGCACTGGGGGCTGGAAGAACGCGTTCCAGATTGGCCAGGGCTGGCAGGATTTTCGGACCGTCTCTTCGGCTGGTGACTTCAACGGCGATGGAAGCAACGATCTGATTGTTGTGGACCGTTGGTACCAAGCCATCCTCTATCCCGGCAACGGCCGGGGCGGATTCCTCCCGCCCTATGGCGTTGATACCTATTGGGTCAACAACGATCCCATTTTCACCGTGGGCCACTTCGGCGGCAAGAACAGTCTTGGAATCGTGTCCCGCATTTATGGACGCCTCACGCTGCGTGAGGCCAGCCGGAGCGGCCGGCTGGACGGCGGCAGTTCGGATATCGGCTGGGGGTTCGATGGCTTCCCGTTCGTGGGTTCGGCGGGCGATTTCAATGGCGATGGCACCGTGGACATCTTCAGCGTTGATACGGCCGGACGGCTCACCATGTACTACAACAAGGGGAGCGACTTTATGACCAGTGGCCAACCTGGCATCCGCTGGTCCGGCCAATCGGTCGTCGGCTGGGGCTGGGGTGGCTTCACCGCCGTTTTCTAGGCCTAATCGACGCTCTTGATCTTTACCACGAACACAGCTCCCAGCAGGCCGATGACGGCGGCGGCCACGTATAGGGAGACGTAGCCGCCCCAGTACAGGACAAACGGAGAGGCGATCAACGGGGCGATCACCTGCGGTAGTGAGTTGGCAATGTTGATCACACCCAAGTCCCGGCCGCGGTTTATTCCCGTAGGAAGGACCTGCGTGATGAGGGCGAAGTCGACGGCGAGGTAGGCTCCAAACCCGATCCCCAACACCACCGCACCGGCAAGCCCGCCGATCCACGTTGGTGCGAAGGCGAGTATCAGCGAGGCCAGGGCAATGATGGCCGACGACGCGATTACCAATGGCTTCCGCTTGCCCATCTTGTCGCTCAGCCGGCCCCCAAGCACGCTGGTGATAATGACCGAGACCGCATACAGCCCGGTAAGAATGAGGACACCAAACGAGGGATCGATTCCCTCTGTTTCCTTGAGACGCACAGCATCACTAAGGAAAAACAACAAATACAACGTGACCATGTGGTTGCCTGTACTTACCAGCAGACGGGTCAGCCAAGCCCACGCGAAATCCGGATAGCGTTTGGGCGAGACCCAGAAGCCCTTGAGGAAGTCTGCCAGGTTGAAGGGCGGGCGCTCAGTTGGCGGAAGCTGCTGATCGTCATTCTTGAAAAGGTAAAGCACGACGCCGGCCAGCAACGCCGCAGCGCAGAGCCAGTATCCGGCGGCAAAGTTTCCAACGACGACCGCAGCAATCACCGCGCCGATCAAGATGCCTACTGTCTGTCCCATGGCGGCGAGCCCGCCTACAGTTCCGCGCTGTGGAACCGGGACGCGGTCAGGTACGGCTGCCGTAATAGCGGCGTACATGGCGTTGGCTCCGGCCTGCACAAGGCACCAAAGCAAAGTCATGGCTGCAACGTTGGGAGCACCGGCCAAAGCAACGAGCGCAACAGCTCCCAGGATGGCGCCCATCAGGACCCAAGGAACACGGCGACCAAACCGGGACGTCGTGCGGTCGCTGAACGCCCCGAAGAGTGGGTTTGCCACCATGGAAACGGCCGCTCCACAGCCAGTGACCAAGGCAAGGATCGCTTCTTTCTGGCCTTCATCAAAGTGGGCTGCCTGCAGGCCCAGGAGCACTTGGAGGGGGCCGAAGAACGCTGCGTTGATGCCCAGGTTGACCAGCACAACGCCGGTAACCCAGATCGGCCTTACCCTGGCAACGGGTTCGGCAAGCGCCGTGGTGTTTCCACCGCGGACGATCGCAGGATCCGGCACAGGACCCGGCAGGTCGGACAAGCTCATGGCAGGTTCCCCCTCATTGAATGTGTGGATTCAGCCTAGCGCGGCGAAGCGACGCTGAACCGCCGTTGAGCCCTTTATCCACATAGGCCGCTGCCAGCGCTGCTTTAGCCCCTCGCGAGCGTTAGTGTGGCCTCAAAGCAATCGAGGAGAAGCACTGTGAGCGAGCAAATAAATACGGCCGATCTCTACGACGAGCGTGGCGAGGAACTGGAGTCCATAGCCGTTCAGTTCCTCAACCTGGGAGGCCACACCCACTTCAGTGGGCCGGTCCGCACTATCCGGTGCTTTGAGGACAATGCGCTGGTGAAAACGGTCCTCAACACGCCCGGTGAAGGTGCCGTGCTGGTCATTGATGGCCAGGCATCTCTGCGGACGGCACTCATGGGAGACCTCATTGCCGCGAGCGCTGTGGCCAACGGCTGGTCCGGTGTGGTGATCAATGGAGCCATCAGGGACCGGGAGGCCATCGCCGGTCTGCCCCTTGGAGTCAAGGCCCTTGGGAGCAACCCGAAGAAGAGCGCCAAGACGGGAATTGGCGAAGTGGACGTAGAGCTGGTGATCGATCGAGTCCGCATCCAACCTGGCGTGATGATCTACTGCGACCCGGACGGCATTCTTATCGAGCGCTGACTCTTCCGTGGGCCCGACTTAGAGGGAAAGTGGAAGAAATATTCTCCCGGCGGGAATCAACCTGGCCGTAAGATAGTTACTGAAAGCAACTATCCTGCTTAATCCACTTTTCTGCCACCTCTGGAGAAGATATGTCCAAAACCACGCCCGTCCGGGCCGCCGGCGAGGTTCTGACCCACCGTCAGACACTCACCGTCATGGTGGGACTCATGCTCGGCATGTTCCTGTCGTCGTTGGACCAGACCATTGTGTCCACGTCCATCTACACCATCGCGAACGATCTCGATGGCCTCTCACTTCAGGCCTGGGCCACCACTGCGTACCTCATCACTTCAACCGTGAGCACCCCGCTTTATGGCAAGCTGAGCGATATCTTCGGTCGCCGCCCGCTCTACCTCGTGGCCATCGTGATCTTCCTGGTGGGGTCTCTTTACGCGGGATCCGTCCACTCCATGACGGAGCTCGCCATCGCCCGCGGCATCCAAGGCCTTGGAGCCGGTGGCCTGCTGGCCTTGGCGCTGACCATCATCGGCGACATCGTGGCTCTGAAGGACAGGGCCAAATACCAGGGCTATTTCATGTCCGTCTTCGGCATTTCTTCCGTGCTCGGTCCGGTGATTGGCGGGGCCTTCGCGGGCTCGGCCAACATCCTGGGTTTCGAAGGCTGGCGCTGGGTCTTCTTCATCAATCTCCCCATCGGGCTGGCCGCTCTTGTAGTGGTCTTCATGTACCTGCATCTGCCGGCGAGGCACGTAAAGCAGAAGATCGATTACTGGGGCGCCGCAGCCATCACCCTGGCCATTGTGCCCCTGCTGCTCGTAGCAGAACAGGGCCGAGTGTGGGGTTGGGCGTCAGGTGCGTCCTGGCTCTGCTACGGCCTTGGCGTCCTCGGCATCGTGGCGTTCCTGCTCGCCGAGAAGCGGGCCGGTGACTACGCGTTGATTCCTCTGCGTCTCTTCAAGAACATGACGTTCGGTCTGTCATCGCTGCTGAACTTCATCATTGGTATCGGCATGTTCGGTGCCATCGCCATGCTGCCGATGTACTTGCAGTTGGTAAAGGGTCTCACCCCCACCGAGGCTGGCCTGATGATGATCACCTTCACGGTCGGCATCCTGTTCGGTTCCATTTCTGCTGGCCGCACCATCTCATCGTCCGGCGTCTACAGGATCTTCCCGATCACGGGGACGGCCATCCTGGCCGGCGCTGCCACCGTGATGGGTTTGGTACTCGGCGTCGATACCGGGTTGTGGGTACCCGGCCTGATCGCCGTGTTCTTCGGTGTGGGACTGGGCTTCTGCATGCAGCCGCTCACCCTCGCCATGCAGGTGTCCGTTCCGCCCAAGGACATGGGCGTGGGCACGTCTACGGCCGCCTTCTTCCGTTCGATGGGTGGCGCAGTAGGCACTGCCGTGTTCATCTCCATGTTGTTCAGCGTCGCGGCCGACAAGATCGCCGACGGCATGAAGACCGCTGCTTCCAGCCCGGACTACCAAGCAGTCATGAAGGACCCTGCCGTGGCGTCCGACCCCGCCAACGCCAAGCTGTTCGACTTCTTCAAGAACGGCGCCAACAACGAGTCCTTGAACGACACCAGTTGGCTCCACTCTGCCAACAGCACGCTGACCAGGCCCATCACCGAGGGCTTTGCCCAGGCAATCGATATCGTCATGCTCACGGCAGCCGGACTCATGCTCATCGCGTTCCTGATCAGCTTCGCGTTGCCGAACAAGAAACTCACCGACCCGAAGGCTGCAGCCAAGGAATCGGTGCCCGCACACTAATCGCCGGGTCATCACGCGTTGGTTCCTCACGCGCTGGTCGGTCGCGCGTTGGTACGTCAAAAAACGGCAGGCAGTCCTCGGACTGCCTGCCGTTTTCCTCAAGCTGCCGGATTCGTGTATTTCGGTCGACTCCTTCTAGTGCGAAGCTCTCACGAGCTCGATGGCCTGCTCCAGATCCCCGCGGAGGTCGCGGTCCCCCACGTCGGACGGCAGGGTGAAACCTGCCCGCATCATGGCGCGCAGCCGGTCGCTGGCAAACTCTTCGGGCTGCCGCCTCTGCAGGCGAAGCGCCCGTGAAGCACACACAAGCTCGACGGCGGCGACAGTGGCGAGTGCGTCCGCCGTCGACTCCAACTGGGCGGTTGCCACGCTTGCGAAGCTGGCATCCTCCTCAGCCCCAAGCGACAGCACCACTGTCTGCAGACTTGCCGGCTGGGCGTTGGCCCGAATTCGACCGACGGCGGCGGCAGCCACATATTCAAGCATCATGACCCCTGACTGGCCCGAACCGTCTTCAGCCAGGAAGGGATGCAGACCCGTGTATTTCGGGTCGCAAAGGAGGTCGATCCTCCGCAGATGGGTGGCGCATGCCGCGCCGATTGCCAGCTGCAACGTATCCAGTCGGCGGGCCAGGTTTGTCAGCTGGAAGAGCCCGTGGTGGGAGACATCGTTGCTGCCGTCGGACTGCGAGCCGTGAACAAGCGGATTCTCATTCCCTGCTGTGACAAGACGACTCAGCAGAGCGTGCAAGCACGCAAGTTCCTCTGCTTGGGAACCAAAAATCTGGGGCAAGGTCCGCAAGCAGTAGGGATCCTGGATTCGGGCGGGATCGCCGATTCCGTGAACCATGCCATGGAACATCGTTGCGGCCGAGGCCACCGCGGAAGTGTCCGCAACTGCCGCTACTGCTGGGCTCAGCGCCTCGGAGTTGCCCGACATCGCAACGAAGGACAGAGCCGCCACTGATGCTGCATTGTCCAGAAGCCTCGACAGCTCTTGATGCGCCAAGACGGCTTGACCAATAGTCAACGCACTTGAGCTGATGAAGGGCAGGGCATCAGCCGTGGCCCAACCCTTAAGGCGAAGCGGAAGCTCGCCGCCGTCCATTGGCGGACGTTCGCCCAGCATCGTGAGCGCCGTACCGGCAAGTGCCTGCAGGTCCGCAGTTCCGATTCCACCGAACTCCCTTACCTCAGGAACTACGTCGGCATTGATGAGTTCCACCAACGCTTCGGCAATCGCGGGGTTGATTCCAGATCCCCCAGCAGCGAGTTGGCTGAGCCTGACAACCAACATCGCACGGACGGTCCTGCGATCAAGCGGCTTGCCCGCATCCACAGCGTGGCTGCGCAGGAGCTTCAGCCCGTGAGTGTCCCCGCCGTTGGCCTCCGTCAAGGAAACTGTGCGGTTGGCGCCGACCCCGGTCGATCGGCCATAGACCGGACGTCGTAATGCCGTAGCCTCCGCAGCCTTTCGCGATTCGTCCATTCGAACCAGGGCTTCCGGAGCCAACAACACATGTTCGCCGTCGGCTACTGCGGTGACACCGGACAAGTCCAGCGACAAGCCATCAATAACCACCATAAACCGGTCCTTTCTAGTCAGTTTCCGGTGCAGTGCAGTAGAAGCAGTCCTCCGGACAAGACAACTGGTTCTGTTCTACGGCTGCAGTTACTCGATATGAATATTCATCCGGGTCCAGAGCATGGGTCCGGGTATCAGCCTGGCGGGCCATTGGTATGAGTTGTGCTGTCATCGTTCACCAGGGGTCAGCTGAAACCCGTCCTCAGTGTGAAAGAGCTTTCGAATCCCTGTCCTTGAGAGGATCCAGAGAATTGCTCCATCCGCGGTTCTATCATCCACAGTCCCTCGAAACGGGTTGTGGCCGTCTTTTGTCATAGTCACCCGCGTTCCGATAGCGACTGATGCCCACGTTCCCGGGCTCTCCCTGTCCATTGTGCGTTTCCTCGATCTCAGAAGGGTGGGAGTTCTCATACGAATCCGATCCTTGGGTTGTCCCAGGACGGCTACACAAAATCGCATCTGCATAGCCGTCCCGGGATTCCCGTCGCGATGCCGCTACCGCGTGCTGTCAGCCTCGTTCATGGGGATGCGGACGCCGCGTTCGTTGGCGACTTCGATGGCGCGGTCGTAGCCGGCGTCGACGTGGCGGATGACGCCCATGCCGGGGTCGTTGGTCAGGAGCCGTTCGAGCTTCTGGGCTGCCAGTTCAGTGCCGTCAGCCACGGAAACCTGGCCGGTGTGGATGGACCGGCCAATACCAACACCACCACCGTGGTGGATCGATACCCAGGTAGCGCCCGAGGACGCAGCAGTCAGCGCGTTCAGCAGCGGCCAGTCAGCGACCGCGTCCGAGCCATCCTTCATCGACTCCGTCTCCCGGTACGGGGACGCAACCGAACCCGAATCCAGATGATCGCGGCCGATCACGATCGGAGCCTTGACCTTGCCCTCGGCAACGAGCTGATTGAACAACAGACCAGCCTTATGGCGTTCGCCGTACCCAAGCCAGCAAATACGCGCCGGCAACCCCTCGAACTCCACCCGCTCGGCCGCGGCATCAATCCACTTGTGCAGGTGCTTGTTCTCCGGGAACAACTCCTTGATCGCTTCATCAGTGACCCGGATGTCCTCTGGATCCCCGGACAGGGCAACCCAACGGAACGGTCCCAAGCCCTCACAGAACAACGGACGAATATACGCAGGGACGAAGCCCGGGAACTCGAACGCCCGGTCATACCCACCGTTGCGGGCCTCATCACGGATGGAGTTACCGTAATCGAAGACCTCAGCACCGGCGTCCTGGAACTCCACCATCGCCTGGACCTGCCGGGCCATCGAGGCCTGGGCCTTCTTCGTGAACCCTTCCGGATCCGCCTCAGCCTCAGCATGCCACTCAGCCACCGTGATGCCCTCGGGCAGGTACGACAACGGGTCATGGGCACTGGTCTGGTCGGTGACTACATCAAACGTCACCTCGCCGGCCTTGTGGCGGCGCAGCAGCTCGGGGAAGACCTCCGCGGCGTTGCCCACGTAACCGACGGACCAGCCGCGGCGCTCATCCTTCGCGGCCTGGACCTTCGCGATCGCGGTGTCCAGATCGGTTTCGACCTCGTCCAAGTACCGTTTCCCCACACGCCGACGCAGGCGGGACTCGTCCACATCAACAATCAAGCACGCCCCATCATTCAGGGTCACTGCCAACGGCTGCGCCCCGCCCATGCCACCACAACCACCAGTCAGCGTCAGGGTCCCAGCCAACGGACCCTCGGTGGAACCGGCTGCCCCCGGTGCCGGGTGACGGCCCGTGTTCTGCCTGGCGGCAGCGAGCTTATTTCCGACGGCGGCGAACGTTTCGTACGTGCCCTGCAGGATGCCCTGGGTACCAATGTAGATCCAGGAACCGGCCGTCATCTGGCCGTACATCATCAGGCCCTCGGCCTCGAGGCGGCGGAACTCGGGCCACGTTGCCCAGTCGCCCACAAGGTTGGAGTTGGCCAGAAGTACGCGCGGCGCCCACTCATTCGTGCGGAACACACCCACCGGCTTCCCCGACTGCACCAGAAGGGTTTCGTCCTTCTCCATGGTTTCCAGGGTTCGGGTAATCGCATCGAACGCGGCCCAAGACCGCGCTGCGCGGCCGGTGCCGCCGTAGACGACCAGGTCGTCCGGACGCTCGGCAACCTCAGGATCGAGGTTGTTCATCAGCATGCGCAGGGGTGCTTCCGTCTGCCACGACTTGGCAGTAAGTTCAGTACCCCGGGCAGCCATGACCGGGCGGGCACCAGTAGTGAAATCGGCAGTCATTTTTTACTCCTCTAAAGCAACCAGCAACACGAACCAGGAGGGCTTAGCCCAGGTTCTTGGTCTGGAGCCATTCCTTGGCGATTTCGCCAATGTCCTCGAACTTGGCCACGCGGCCGTTCATCTTGATGAGATCTTCGGTGGTCAAGGCAGCGGAGACCTTGTCCAGGGTTTCCTTGACAGTGTCCGTGGCCTTCTTCTCGTTGATGACCGGCACGATGTTCTCGGAGAGGAAGAGGTTCTTGTTGTCCTCAAGTGCCACAAGGTTGTTTTCCGCAAGTGCCGGATCGGTGCTGAAGAGGTCAGCTACCTGTACCTGGCCGGAAAGGAGGGCGTTCAGCGTGAGCGGCCCACCGGCGTCGAGCGCTGAAAATTCCTTGAACTCCAGGTTGTAGACCGACTTAAGGCCGGCTACGCCGTTGAGGCGCGTCTTCCACTCCGGCGGGCCGCCCAGGACGAGATCCTTGGCAACCGGCTGGAGGTCCTCGATGGTCTTCAGCTTGTACTGATCGGCAATTTCTTTCTTGACCGTGAGGACGTCCTTGTCCTCCGCTTCAGAAGCGGTCAGGACGGTGAGGCCAGAGGGGATCTTCGTGGTCAGTTCCTTGGCGACGTCCTCAGAAGACACCGCTTTGGTAGAGGAGTCGAGGTACTGCAGGAGCGCTCCGCCGTACTCTGGCATGAGGTCGATGGAGCCGTCCTTGAGGGCGGGGATGGTGACCTCGCGGCTGCCAATGCTTGGCTTCTCGGTGACCTCGACGCCCTTGGCCTTCAGGGCTTCGGCGTAGATCTTGGCGATCAGCTGGCTTTCCGGGAAGTCCGCGGAACCGACGATGATGCTGTCGCCCGAGGCACCTGCTGCGGCGGTGTTGGACGAGCTCATGGGGTCCCCGCCGCCACAGGCGCTCAGGGTGATGGCAGCAACGGCTGCCAGGGTGAATCCGGTGAGGTACTTTTTCATGTCAACTCTCCTGGGATGGGTGCTGCAGGGCATGCAGCGGCCAGATGGGGGTGGGGTGGAGGTGAATCTTGCGCGCGAAACCACAGGCGCGGGTGTTGATTAGACCGTGACGGGGGTCTTCACGGGCTCGGCCACAGCGGCCGACTTGATGGTGCGCCGGGTCAATCCGGGTGAGACAACGCGGCGGGTGATGAAAGCGAGAAGTTGGTCGAAGAACAGTGCCAGCAAGGCGACCAGGACGGCGCCGGCGACCATTTGGCCGTAATCGTTCTGGGCCTTGCCGTCGATCAGGAGGCGCCCCAGGCCGCCAAGCGAAATGTACGCGGCGATGGTTGCCGTTGAGATGATTTGCAACAGCGCGCTGCGGACACCGGACAAAACCAGCGGAAGGGAACACGGCAACTGGACATCCGTGAGGATCTTCATGGTGCGGAAGCCCATGCCTTTTGCGGCGTCGACGGCGGCAGCATCCACTGCGCGCACGCCGGCATAGGTGTTGGTCAGGATGGGTGGAACCGCCAGAAGTACCAGCACGATGAGGCTGGGGAGGACGTAGCCCATGCGGGAGGGGAAAGCGGGCGAAATGAGCAGGACCAACAGGATCAGCAGGCCCACACTTGGAAGTGCCCGGAGGGCGTTGGCAAGGCCGGCGATCATGAACACGCCCTTGCCTGTCACTCCAATGTAGATACCCAGGGGCACCGCGATGATGGCCGCAATGGCCAAGGCAATAAGCGAGTACAGGAGGTGCTCAGCGATCAACGTTGGGATGCCGTCTGCGCCGCTCCAATGCGCGGGGTCGAACAAATAGTTCACGATGCCACCACCTTGGGGGTCCACGGTGTCAGCCACCGGTTGATAAGGATGATCAGCCCGTCCAGGATCATGGCCAGGACCACGCAAAGCACAATGCCGGCGATGATCGGGGTGTAGAAACGGAGCTGGAAGCCCTGAGTAAAGAGCGAACCGAGCTGCGGAATGCCCAACAGCGCAGCCACGGAGACGAGACTGACATTGGAGACGGCGGCGACGCGCAATCCTGCGCAGATCACCGGGACACCCACAGGAAGTTCAACCTTCAGGAGGCTCTGATAGCCCCGGTAGCCCATGGCTTTGGCCGCCTGGACGGTGTCTTCGGGAACGGAGTCGAGGGCATCGGCAACTACGCGAACCAGCAGTGCCACAGTGTAGATGGTCAGTGCCGCCACAATGTTGAGCGGGTCCAGGATCTTGGTACCCAGTACCAGCGGAAGAAGTACGAAGAGCGCAAGGGACGGGACGGTGTAGAGCAGTCCCGCAACACCTACCAGCAATGGGTAGATGCGGCGGCTCCGGTGAGCCCACCAGCCCAAGGGAAGTGCGATGAGCAGCCCCAGGATCAGCGGGGTGACGGCCAGCAGGACATGCCAGCCGAGCAGGAAGACGATGTTGTCGAACTGGCGGCCCAGCCATTCGAAGTTCATCGGGCCGTCTCCAGGTGTGGTTCTGCCTCGATGGCTTTGACCACGTCCGTTGCAGTCACGGTGCCGATCAGTTCGCCGTGCTCGTTGACCACAACGCCGCGGCGGCTGGGCGAGGAGAGGGCGGCATCCAGCAGTTGGCGCATGGTGCCCGATGCTGCTGCCGGGATCCCGCTGAGATTCAGGTTCTCGCGCTTCACCTCACCGTTGAGAAGCTGCGACTGAGCCCAACCGAGGGGCTTCCGGCCGCCGTCGACTACCAACACCCAAGCGCCGGACGCCTTGGCGCGGGCCTCGTCAGCGGAGGCGCCCAGCTGAACCACAGCTTCTTCGCCGATAGCTACGGCTCCGGCGGTCTTGGTGAAGCCAAGTGATCGGTAACCGCGGTCACGGCCCACGAAGTCGGCCACAAACTCGTCGGAGGGGGCAGTCAGCAGCTCGGAAGGTGAAGCCATCTGCGCAAGCTTGCCACCCACGCGCATCACAGCGACCTGGTCCCCGAGTTTGAGGGCTTCGTCGATGTCGTGGGTCACCATGATGATGGTCTTGCCGATCTCGCGCTGCAGCCGGAGGAACTCCTCCTGGAGCTGGGTGCGCACTACAGGGTCAACTGCACTGAAGGGCTCGTCCATCAGCATGAACGCAGGGTCAGAGGCGAGCGCCCGGGCAACACCGACGCGCTGCTGCTGTCCACCGGAGAGCTGCCAGGGATATCGTTTGGCGAAGCTCGCAGGCAGTCCAACGCGCTCCATCAATTCGAGCGCCTTGGTCCGGGCCTTTTGGCGGCTTTCCCCTAGCAGGAGCGGCATGGTGGACACATTGTCAACGATGGTCTTGTGCGGGAAGAGTCCTGCGTGCTGGATGACGTAACCGATCCTGCGGCGGAGCAACGCTGCGTCCATGCCGGAGGTAGGCTCATCATCCAGGTAGATGGTGCCGCTGGTGGGTTCGATGAGGCGGTTGATCATCCTCAGGGAAGTGGTCTTGCCGCATCCGGAAGGACCAACAAGAATGGTCAACTTTCCGGTAGGAGCCTCCAGGTTGAGGCCGTCGACTGCCACCGTACCGTCAGGGTACGCCTTGGTGACATTTTCAAATTTGATCATTTCTTTTCCATGCTTTCCTGGGGCACTTCATGGTTTCCGTCGGGTTCCACGAGGAGGTTGTCGGCAACCTTCACCAGTTCCTCGCCGAATGTCTGGGCCTTCGCCTCGTCCAAGCGGTAGCTGGGCACCACAATGCTGAGGGCTGCCACTGTTCGGCCGCCGATCACAATGGGTGCGGCGACGGCCGTGATGTCGTCTTCAACGCCGCTCCGCACAATGGCGTAGCCGCGGCCGTTCTGCCCGCCGGTCAGCACCTTGCCGGCCGCGGAGCCCTCCAGCGGGATGCTCCTGCCGACCCAACTGGTATGCCGAACAGAGCGGGTACCTTCGACGATGGCGATGTAGATTCCGGTGTCCCCAGCACCGGGAATGCTCAAGTAGCAGGACTCTCCGGTATCAGCCACAAGCCGCTTCATGTGCGGCGTGCAGAGCGACACCAGGGACTCCTGCCCCAAAGCCAGCGCTCCCAACTGAATGACGCTGGCTCCCGGGCGGAAATTGCCCCCGGGATCCCGCGTCACGAATCCGCTGCCTTCGAGGGTTCGGAGGAGGCGGAGTGCGGTACTGGCTGACAGATCAACCACACGCGCTGCGTCACTCAGGCTGATGGAGCCGTCAGTGCAGACCGCACTGAGGAGGGCCAATGCCCTCTCGACTGTTCGGGTGGAAGAGTCCGCTGCCACTGCCTGACCTGCTTTCAAGTGGTCTACATCACCATGTCTTGCCACTTAGTAAAAATCAATTTTCATCAAATGGCAAGAGTTTTTTGAAAAATGCAGGATAGGCCCCGCTACGTGACGCCGCATGCCCCGCTGAAGAGCAGGCATGTTTCCGCAGTGTAAATACTCCGCGGGAACCCTTGCCATTGGTTGGCATCTGGTTTTTACTTGGTGGCAGTCTTCAATCGGAGGAAAACGTGGAAACCGTCAATCAACTCCTGTCCTCAATTCAGGATGTGGGCCGCGACGCGGTCCGCGGAGGATACTCAAGGGCTGTCTACACGACGCCCGAGCTCGACCTCAGGCAGTGGTTTGTCGAGCAAGCCCAACACCGCGGCCTCGACGTCGAGACGGACCGCAACGGGATAATGTGGGCTTGGTGGGGCAAACCCCAAGAGGGCGCACTCGTCACTGGGAGCCATCTCGATTCCGTGCCTGGTGGCGGCGCATTCGACGGACCTCTCGGTGTCGCCTCTGCATTGGCCGCCGTCGACATCCTCAAAGCCCGGGGATTCCAGCCCCCAAGGTCGCTGGCGGTCACCGTTTTTCCTGAGGAAGAAGGGTCGCGCTTTGGCGTCGCCTGCCTGGGGTCCCGGCTCCTCACGGGTGCAATAGACACCGAAAAGGCGATGAACCTGCGGGACGTCAACGGTGACACCTTTGCCGACGTCGCCAGTGCCAACGGCTTGGATCCCCGTCACATAGGCCCGGATCCGGAAGCCATGGCGCGTATCGGCGACTTCGTCGAGCTCCACGTTGAACAAGGAAAGGGGCTGGGGGCGGATGGCCCCGCCATCGCTGTAGGGAGTTCGATCCTGGGGCACGGTCGCTGGAAAATCAGTGTCAGCGGCCAGGGAAACCATGCCGGCACCACGCTTATGATGGACCGCGCCGACCCGATGGTCGCGGCCGCGAAGATCGTCCTCGCCGTTCGTGAAACGGCAGCCAGGCAGCCGGACGCCCGAGCCACCGTAGGCCGCTTGACGCCGGTTCCGGGCGGAACCAACGTCATCGCTTCCCGCGTTGATCTTTGGCTGGACGCACGTCATCCCGACGACGCCGTGACAGCTCAACTCATCGAGGGGATCTACCGTGCAGCCCAGGATGCCGCGGCCGGAGAAGGTTGCGCCGTAGCGCTCACGGAAGAGTCGTACAGCGACACTGTCCACTTTGATGCCGGGCTAAGCCGTCGCATCACCGAGCTACTGCCAGGCGCTCCCGTCCTGGCAACCGGCGCGGGGCATGACGCTGGTGTACTGGCCGGCTACGTTCCCTCCGCCATGGTTTTTGTCCGCAATCCCAGCGGCATTTCGCACTCACCGGAGGAATACGTGGCCGATGAGGACGCCTCAGCCGGAGCCGTTGCGCTCGCTGATGTTTTGGAGGGACTTCTGTGAACGCCTTCTGGTGCGAGACGGCCATCATCGCAAGCGACGACGGCGACGGCGGCCGTAGACTTCCAGAGGTTGCCACCGGCGTACGCGTGGAAACCAGCAACGGCCGCATCTCCGCCATCCACACCGGCATTCAGCCCCTGCCCGGTGACACAACACTGGCGGGCGTCGCCTTCCCCGCAGCTGCGAACGCACACTCCCACGCCTTCCACAGGATCCTTCGTGGAAGAACCCATGACGGACATGGAGATTTCTGGGTGTGGCGGGAGCAAATGTACCGGAGTGCGTCCGAGCTGACTCCGGAGAAGTACCAGAAGCTCGCCACTGCCGTCTTCGCCGAAATGGTAGTCAGCGGATTCAGCAGCGTGGCCGAATTCCATTATGTCCATCACCAACCCGAAGGCGCACCCTATGCGGAGCCACATGCCATGGAGCTGGCCCTTGCCCGGGCAGCCGTGTCTGCCGGGATCCGCCTCACACTTCTGGACACGCTGTATCTGACGGGCGGAATTGGCACCCCCCTGAGCCCCGGCCAAGCCAGGTTCGGGGACGCGGATGCACTGGCCTGGCTGGACCGGCTGGCCTCCCTTCGGGCTGCGATAGCAGAGGAGTTTGCACCCGAGGTGGTGGGCGTCGGAGCTGCCCTGCATTCCGTCCGCGCCGTGCCGGAAGAGGCCCTGAAGATCGTTGCCAAGCAGCTGCCCAAGGACATTCCGCTTCACATCCACCTGAGCGAACAACCCGCTGAAAATAGCGCATGCATGGAGGCTTACGGCACCACTCCAACCGGACTCTTGGAACGCCACGGCCTCTTGTCCTCCAGGCTTTCAGCCGTCCATTCCACGCACTTGACCCCGGAAGACATCGCTTTGCTCGGCGGAGCATCCACCACCGTGGTGATGTGTCCGAGCACGGAAGCCGATCTAGCAGACGGGATCGGCCCTGCCCGGGAACTCTGCGACGCCGGAGCCACCATCGCACTGGGCACTGACCAGCACGCGGTGATCGACCCTTGGATTGAAATGCGCACCTTGGAACATGGAGAACGGCTGGGCAGCGGACAACGCGGAAGATTCTCGCCCGGGGAACTGCTGGGCGCGGCCACTGAAGGAGCCACGCGTTCCATGGCCACCCCCATAGCCCCACAAGCCCTCCAGGTGGGCGGGGTTTGCGACATCATGGTCATCAATCCCGCCTCCACCCGGACCGCGGGATCCCGGCCCATGCAGCTGGCTTTCAGTGCGACGGCGAGTGATATCACCCAGGTGGTCATCGGTGGCGAAC
Source organism: Paenarthrobacter sp. 4246 (assembly GCF_040546855.1). Lineage (NCBI taxonomy): Bacteria > Bacillati > Actinomycetota > Actinomycetes > Micrococcales > Micrococcaceae > Paenarthrobacter > Paenarthrobacter sp. 4246. Next base: position 124,298 of record NZ_JBEPOP010000008.1, on the reverse strand, counting down.
TGATTTCCTCGAACGGGGAGCACGCTCGTCTTGGTGTTCCAGGGGTCCTACTGACCGAAGCGCTCAAGGAGTTCTCCTAACGCCGCCGCTAGGTCCGGAAGGTAAGGATGGCGGGGCGTCATTTGGCTCCAAAAGGGACGGCCCGTCGTCGCGCCTTGCGTTCAAGTAGTTCCGCCAGTAGCCACTTTTTGCGCTACAGGGCACGCGAAGACGCCACTCAGCGAACACACAGCCGCTAAACAGACAGCCATACGTTAACAACCTGAATGCATGTCACGTCGGTCACTTGACTGGAACTGGAGCGATATGACGTGCCACACTGTGTAGCGCGAGTGCACCGGCGTCCCCGTCGGATCAGCCGACGACGTCCCGCACCTCGCTCCCACAACACCATTCCCCAAGGGAGACCCATGTCCAGTTCCAGCACCGAAGGCGCGCCCCCCGTTTCGCGGAAGGTGATCGGCCTGGCCGTCGCCGGCGCGGTGGGCGGTTTCCTCTTCGGCTTCGATTCTTCCGTGGTCAACGGCGCCGTGGACGCGATGGCGGACGAGTTCGTCATGAGCGAGGCATTGACCGGCTTCGCCGTTGCTGTTGCGTTGCTGGGGTGCGCCGCCGGCGCCTATTTTGCCGGCAAGATTGCCGACCGCTACGGACGCATCCCGGCCATGAAGATCGGCGCCCTGCTGTTCCTGGTGAGCGCCGTCGGCACAGGCCTTGCCTTTAGCGCATGGGACCTGATTTTCTGGCGGCTCGTTGGCGGTTTGGGCATCGGTCTTGCCTCGGTCATTGCTCCCGCCTACATCTCCGAGATTTCGCCCCGCCACGTGCGTGGGCGCCTGGCTTCGCTCCAGCAGCTCGCGATCACCACAGGCATCTTCGCCGCGCTGCTCTCTGACGCAGTTCTTGCCAACTCAGCAGGCGGCGCCGGCGGCACGTTGTGGCTTGGTATCGAGGCGTGGCGTTGGATGTTTATCGCCTGCGCCGTTCCGGCAGCCGTGTACGGCTGGATCGCTTACCGTTTGCCCGAAAGCCCGCACTTCCTGGTACTCAACGGCAAGGAAGACCAGGCCCGCACCATCTTCAACAAGCTCATCCCCGGCGACGACATCGAGCGGCACATCCGTGAGATCCGCGAATCCATCCAGCAGGAAAAGCTGTCCACCAAGAAGGGCTCCCTGCGCGGCAACAGGTTCGGCCTGCTGCCAGTAGTGTGGATCGGCATCATCCTGTCCGTGCTGCAGCAGTTCGTCGGCATCAACGTCATCTTCTACTACTCCACCACGCTGTGGAAGGCCGTCGGGTTCCAGGAAAAGGACTCCCTCACGATCTCCGTCGCCACGTCCGTAACCAACATCCTGGTAACCCTCGTGGCTATCGCTTTGGTGGACCGCATTGGACGGCGACCCATTCTGCTCACCGGTTCCATCGGCATGGCCGTATCCCTGGGCGTCATGGCGCTGGCCTTCTCTTCGGCAACCGGGTCCGGCTCAGAGATCACTCTCCCTGGCGCTTGGGGCCCTGTTGCCCTGGTTGCCGCCAACGTGTTCGTGATCAGCTTCGGCGCATCGTGGGGTCCACTCGTGTGGGTGCTGTTGGGTGAGATCTTCCCGTCCCGCATCCGTGCCCGCGCCCTCGGCCTGGCTGCCGCCGCGCAGTGGATCGCGAACTTCGCCATTACGCTCAGCTTCCCCATCATGGCTGCAGGTTCGCTCCCGCTGACGTACGCCATGTACGCGGCGTTCGCTGCAGCGTCGTTCTTCTTTGTGATGGTCAAGGTCCCTGAGACGAACGGCATGTCCCTGGAGCAGGCCGAAACGTTGTTCGTTCCCAAGGGAGCGCCGGTGGCGCCGTTGCCGGTCGCTTCAGACGAACCCAAGTAGCCGCGAAAGAGGCCCGGCGGATTGATTCCGCCGGGCCTTTTATGTGTCTAAGAGTTCGCTTAGGCGCAGGCCACTACACGAGGTGCGGCTCGTGTGACTTCAGGTAGCTACGCCCCCCGAAAGCAATGAGGATCGCTATCACCATGGCAACCGCGCCGGCAAAGAACGGAACCTGCGGGCCGAAATGCTCGCCGAGCTGGGCCGCTGCGAAGGGAGCCAAGGCACCGCCCATCCAGCGCACGAAGTTGTAACCAGCGGAAGCGACAGGACGCGGCGAATCAGAAACGCCCATGGCCAGTTCGGTATAGACCGTGTTGTTGATGCCCAGCAGGGCACCTGCCACGATGACAAGCACGACGACGGCAGTCACCGAGTGCCCCGCAGCCAGGCCGAGCCCCACCAAGTCAAGCATGAGGACAGCCAGCGTCCCCGTCAGGACCTTCACTGCGCCAAAGCGCTTCTGCAGGACGGGAGCAACGAATACCGAGAAGACGGCGACTGCGACACCCCATCCGAAGAACACTCCCCCAATTCCGTAGGCGTCCATGCCCAAGATGAAGGGCGTGAAGGCAAGGATGGTGAAGAAGCCGTAGTTGTAGAACAGCGCACTGGCTGCAGTGGTGCGGAGTCCCTTGTGGCCAAGGGCCAGCAACGGATCCCTCAAACGGGACTTCTTAGCCGGAGCGGGTGTTTTGGGCAACAAGGCCAGCAGTGCGATGAAGGCCGCAGCCATGAGGACGGCGGTGCCGAAGAACGGAGCCCGCCACTGCCAGCCGCCCAAGAGGGCACCCAGCAGTGGGCCGAGCGAGATACCCAAACCAAGGGCTGCTTCGTAAAGAATGATGGCCGTGCCGGTTCCACCACTGGCCACGCCTACGATCACTGCCAGAGCGGTGGCCACAAACAACGCGTTGCCGAGGCCCCAGCCTGCCCTGAACCCCACGAGCTGCTCAACGCTGCCCGAAACACCAGACAACGATGCGAACACCACGATGATAGCCAGGCCGATCAGCAGCGTCTTCTTGCCACCGATCCTTGACGACACGAAGCCACTGATCAACATTGCGATGGCCGTCACCAGGAAGTAGCTGGTGAACAGCAGCGACACTTCGCTGGTGGACGCCTCAAGGTTTTTGGCAATTGCCGGCAGGATGGGGTCGACCAGGCCGATCCCCATGAAGGCAAAAACGGCGGCGAGGGCGGTGGCCCACACGGCCTTTGGCTGCTTGAGGAAGGAAGCTTTTTCAGCCTCCAGCGTGGTTTCGAGGGTTGTTTCGGCGCTTGCTGAAGCGTCAGCCAACTGGCGTGACATTCAATGGCTCCTTGTCGGTGCTGATTTTCTGGTTGTGCTGGGATTTCTTAGTTCTGGAACGAGCTGTTGAGCTTGGCGATCACGGGCAGTGCCGCGGCGAGATGCTCGATTTCATCGCCGCTGAGGTCCTGAAGCAGTTCGGCCACCATGGCGTTGCGCCGCTGATTGGCAGACTCGACGGCGGACGCACCGGCTTCGGTGATGACCACCTGGACTGCTCGGGAATCGTCCGGGTCCTGCTGGCGGGTTACCAAGCCGGTGCGCTCAAGCTTGATGATTTGCTCGGTGGCGCTGGGGACTTTGATACCCAGGTTCTTGGCGATGTCGCCCACGCGAAGGCCCCCGTCGGAGATCATGGACAGCAAGCTGAGCTGCGCGGCGGTAAGGTCGCCTTCAGGATCGAGGCGGCGGAACATGTACACACCGAGTCGTAGTGACTCGCGAAATTCCTGCGCAAGATCAAGTAACCGGGGATCAAATGGACTCATATTTAGGTATCCTAATAGTTAGGGAGCCTAAGAGTCAATAAGTAGGTCTGCCTGGGCCGAACTCTCCTGCCCAGCCCCGGATTCAAAGTCCGGCAATTTCACTGCTCGACCATGCCCGGGAAGGGGCGGCGCGGACGATCGGTAGCTATGCCCTGTTGGGGTGCTGATTTCCAGCGTGTGAACGTCGTCGGACAACTGCCGTGCCGCCCAGCCAGGATTTTCCTTAGTGTGGTTGCACGCTTCGCAGAGTCCTGCACTGTTGGTCACGGTAGTGGCGCCACCTGCATGCCACGGGACGACGTGATCGATGTGCTTAATGGGCGCGTCGCAGTAGGGCGTGCGGCAGGTGTCGTCCCGGACTTCGATGAAACGCCTCAACCTCGGCGGGAAGAATCGCGCCTTGGAGTCCATGGTGATGAGCTCGCCCGTGGTCGGCGCTGTATAGAGGCGGCGAAGCCACACAGTGAACTCTGGATCCGGCGTTGGCGCCGGACTTCCGCCCGTCGCGGCCGGCCTCGTCTCACGGGGCTCGCCCAAGGCAACCCTTCCTGCACCAACCAGCGCTCTCGCCCATTCCGCTGGGACTATCCCGTAGCCCTTCAGCCGCGCCGGCTCACTGTCCCCTTGCAACAGGGTGCGATCCGTCATGATGACCTCGAGGTCGACTCCACTGATTCCGCCGCGCCTGCCGGTGATACGTTCGACGAGGGTGTCCGCCATGACTTGGCCCCTGTTCCGCGATTCACCAGAGGAACGCACAGAGTCTGCCTTCCGGTTGAGTGCGGCATAGACGGCAACCCCATGGGCGACAGGAAGCAGGGCGGTCAAATACGTCATGGCGTCCGGCGCAGGACGCAGGCTGACCGTCCGTTCGGTGGCGGCGTCACGGGCGCGCTGGGCAACAGTGCGGGGATCGCGACGATAGGCGGCGGCTTTCGCTGCAGCGACGATGGCTTTGTCACCGACGCCATCGAAGGTGCCTGCGTCAGGCGCGAGTTCTTCGTCCACGGCGCGCCGATCTTCCAAGGAGAGGCATGCCGTCTCCTTCACGAGCAAGGTGGCGCGCCATTCATTGAGCTGGCCGGATTCCAGTGCAGCCATGGTGCGCGGCATCTCCGTCACCAACGCCTTCCCCAGCCCAAGGAAACGCGAGCCGCGACTCGGTGATTCGCGACGCGCCAATGCCACCTGCGCCCCCACGCCCTGCCCTTGCTCGGAGACGGGAATGCCGGCCGCCGCTTGCTCGCGGCGCTGCGCGAGGTCGAAGGCCACGGTCGCCCTCGCCTGGACGCTTGCGATAGCGGACTTCACATCCTCCAAACCACGCAGTTGATCAATCAGCTCACCACTGGTCGACCCAAGGCGAAGAGCCCTCAAGGTCCCCATGAGAGCGGAGATACTGGGCACGGAGCCGTCCGATTGAGGCCCCATCAGGAGGGCATGTGAGTCCATGTCAATCGCTTGCCGCTCCCGAATCTTCTCCATGGCCCAACTCTTCCAGTGGCCTACGGGCGCCATAAGGCAGGAATCTCCCTATGTGGAAAACAACCGGATCCCGGGCCCAGGGAACGTCCGCAGGCCCGCGTCCCCTGCTCAGAGCGTCAGTTTCATGCCTTCATGGCTTGCTACAAAGCCGAGCCGCTCGTAGAAACGGTGCGCTGCCGTACGGGATTTGTCGGTGGTGAGCTGCACCAGGGAGCAACCCCGCTCCCGGGCCTGCTCAAGTGCCCACTCGATCATCAGCGCCCCAACACCCTGGCCACGCAGCACGTCGGACACCCGAACCGCCTCGATCTGGGCACGCCAGGAACCTTTACGGGACAAGCCGGGCAGGTAGCTGAGCTGGAACGTTGCCACCACATCGCCCGCGAGTTCGCCCACCACCAGAAGGTGGGTCGGGTCGGCGTCGATCGCGTCAAAAGCCTGCTGGTACGGCGCTATATCGCCGGCATCTTCGCGGGTGGCACCCAGCTGGTCATCTGCGAGCAGCGCGAGGATTCGCGGCAGGTCGGCTTTGGTGGCGCGTCGAAGGCTGAAGGTTCCAAGCCCGACGTCGGCGGTCATCAAAGTGGGCGCGGTACCAAATTCTGCAGTCACCACCCCAGCATGCCATTCAGGCCAGAACTAAGTATTGCTAAGTACCGGTACTTAGCTCTACTATGTAGTGGTAGCTAGTAATACTGAGTACTGAAGGAGGTGTCCAATGGGCAAGCAGATGACGGAGATGCTCAAAGGCACACTGGAGGGCATTGTGCTGGCCCTCCTGACCGGAAAGGCAGCGTATGGATACGAGATCACTACGTTGCTACGGGAACAGGGCTTCACCGAGATTGCTGAGGGCACCGTGTATGCGCTGCTCGTCAGGATCGAACAAAAGGGGCTGGTGGACGTTGAAAAGCGGCCTTCTGAAAAAGGACCACCCCGCAAGGTGTACACACTCAACCCCCAGGGCCAAAAAGAACTGAACGAATTCTGGAACACCTGGAGCTTCTTGTCCGAACGGCTTGAGCAGCTCCGCAAGGAAGGAAATTAACATGGCAGCAAAATGGATCGAACTGGTCACCGGATCACTCGAGCAGAAGAAGCAGTACAAGCAAGCCAAGGCGCGGCTGGATTCATTGCCCGAGCCATACCTGGCCGTGGCCGCCGCCTTCAACCGGTACTTGATGTACTACGGCGGCGTCACTGAGGGCGACACCATGGTTCAGATGTTCACGGACCTCGCAGACCTTTGGGAACGCGCCGCAATCGACGGCACGCCAGTGAGCGAGATCGTGGGCGAAGACCCCATCGAATTCGCTGAAAGCTTCGCGCAGGCCTATGGCGGTAAGCGCTGGATCGACAAGGAACGCGAGCGCCTCACCAAGGCAATCGACAAAGCGAAGGAGGCGGGATTATGACCGCCGCAGCAATCCGGGTGGAGGGCATTGAGAAGTCTTACAAGGATCTCCACGTCCTGCGCGGCGTGGACTTCGAGGTAGCCTCGGGCAGCATTTTTGCCCTCCTCGGCTCCAACGGCGCCGGCAAGACCACCATGGTGAAAATCCTCTCCACGCTGCTCAAAGCGGATGGCGGGCAGGCCGCTGTCGAGGGCTTTGATGTTGCCACCGCGTCGCTCCAGGTGAGGCAGTCCATCAGTCTGACCGGACAGTTCGCCGCAGTGGATGAGGTCCTGTCCGGCAAGGAGAACCTGATCCTGGTGGCGAAGCTGCGCCACCTGAAGGACCCGGGACAGATCGCGGATGGGCTGCTGGCCCGGTTCAGCCTCACCGACGCCGGCGCACGCAAGGTAGCGAGCTACTCAGGCGGCATGCGTCGCCGGCTGGACATCGCCATGAGCCTGATCGGCAGCCCCAAGGTGATCTTCCTGGATGAGCCGACCACTGGCCTCGATCCGGAGGCGCGGCTTGAGGTGTGGCAGATCGTCAAGAACCTCGCCCAACAGGGAACCACGGTCCTGCTGACGACGCAATACCTCGATGAGGCCGAGCAACTGGCAGACCGGATCGCCATCCTTCATGAGGGCCGCATCATCGCCAACGGCACGCTGGCAGAGCTCAAGCAACTCCTGCCGCCGGCCAAGATCGAATATGTCGAGAAGCAGCAGCCGAGCCTGGAGGACATTTTCCTGGCACTGGTTGGCACCGGCACCGGCTCCCACGAGGCTGGTAACGAGGCTGGAAACGAGTCAGTAAAGGACAAGTCATGAATACCCATTTCTTCGCAGACACGTCCGTGCTGCTGGGCCGTTCAATGCGGCATATCTTCCGCAGCGTGGACACCATCATCACCACGGCCATCACACCGATCGCCCTCATGCTGCTGTTCGTCTACGTTTTCGGCGGCGCCATCAAGACAGGCACTGAAAACTACGTTAACTACCTGCTGCCCGGCATCATGCTGATCGCCATCGCTTCCGGCATCGCCTACACGGCAGTCCGGTTGTTCACGGATATGCAGAGTGGCATCTTCGAGCGGTTCCAGTCCATGCCGATTGCGCGCTCCTCGGTTCTCTGGGCACATGTACTGACGTCCTTGGCGGCCAACGGACTGTCATTGGTGATCATTGTGCTGGTGGCGCTCCTCATGGGGTTCCGGACGTCGGCCAATCTGCTTGATTGGCTGGCCGTCGCGGGAATCCTGGCGCTGTTCACGCTGGCACTGACGTGGATCGCCATCATTGCGGGCCTCTCGGCAAAGTCCGTGGATGGTGCCGGCGGGTTCTCCTACCCGCTGATCTTCCTGCCGTTCATCAGCTCTGCCTTTGTTCCGACGGAGACCATGCCGGGTCCTGTCCGTTGGTTCGCAGAGAACCAGCCGGTCACCTCCATTGTGAACACCATCCAGGACCTGTTCGCGCAGCGTCCGGTAGGCAGCGATATCTGGGTAGCCCTCGCATGGTGCTTGGGGATCCTGGTTGTCTCCTACGCCTTTGCCACTGCCGCCTACAAGCGCCAGATCGCCTAGTTCACCGCGGCATAAGAAACAGCGCCAAACAAAGGCTTAAGCTCCCCCTTCATCAGAGAGGGAGCTTTCGCCATTCAGACCGATTCGCCATTCGTCAGACATTAGCTATAGCTTTATCGAACAGATTTGTAACGGCCGTCACTATTATGGCGGATCCTTCGAAGGGTTCTTGATCTCATGTCCGACCAGACAACACAGGGGCAGCTCCGCGCCTCCAGCAGGGACAGCGAGCCCCACCTGTCACGCTCGCTCAGCAACCGCCACATCCAACTCCTGGCCATCGGCGGCGCCATCGGAACCGGCCTCTTCATGGGCTCTGGAAAAACCATTTCCGTCGCCGGCCCCTCCGTGATCTTCGTGTACATGATCATCGGCTTCATGCTCTTCTTCGTCATGCGGGCCATGGGCCAATTGCTGCTTTCCAACCTGAACTACAAGTCCTTCAGCGACTTCGCAGGCGACCTCCTCGGCCCCTGGGCCGGCTTCTTCACCGGCTGGACCTACTGGTTCTGCTGGGTAGTCACCGGCGTGGCGGATGTGATCGCGATTGCGGGCTACGCCAACGAACTCTGGCCGGGAATCCAACTCTGGATCCCGGGCATCGCCACCATCATCATCCTGCTCCTCCTGAACCTGCCCACCGTTAAGGCGTTCGGTGAGACCGAATTCTGGTTCGCCCTCATCAAGATCGTCGCCATCGTGGCGCTGATCGTGGTTGGCCTGGTAATGATCTTCACCGGCTTCCAGTCCAACGCAGGAACGGCGAGCTTCACCAATCTCTGGAGCCATGGCGGATTCTTCCCCAAGGAATTCATGGGCTTCGTGGCCGGTTTCCAGATCGCAGTCTTCGCCTTCGTCGGCATCGAGCTTGTTGGCACCGCAGCAGCCGAGACCAAGAACCCGGAGCATAACCTCCCCCGCGCCATCAACGCCATCCCCCTGCGCGTCATGCTGTTCTACGTAGGTGCCCTCATCATCCTCATGTCCGTCACCCCGTGGACCGAGTTCAAGGCAGGCCAGAGCCCGTTCATTGCCATGTTCTCCTTGGCCGGTTTGGGCATGGCGGCCACCGTGGTCAACCTCGTCGTGCTCACCTCGGCCATGTCATCGGCCAACTCGGGCATCTACTCGACGTCCCGCATGGTCTACGGCCTGGCCAACGACGGCGATGCACCCAAGCTCTTTGGCCGGCTCTCCAGCCGCAAAGTACCCCAGAACGCACTGTTCCTCTCCTGCGTCCTGCTGCTGGCCGGCGTCGCACTTCTCTACGCGGGCAAGGATGTGGGCGTGGCGTTCGACATGGTGACCACCGTGTCCGCCGTCTGCTTCATGTTCGTCTGGTCCATCATCCTGGCCAGCTACCTCGTGTACCGGAAACGCCGCCCAGAGCAGCACGCGGCCTCGCCGTTCAAAATGCCCGGCGGCATTCCCATGGTGTGGGTGGTGTTCGCGTTCTTTGCTTTCCTCGTCTGGGCGCTCACCACGCAGCCGGACACGCTCACCGCCCTGTTGGTGACGCCCATCTGGTTCGCCATCCTCGGCGTCGCCTACGCGGTGGTCCGCAGGACGCCCCTCCACCAGGCCCGCGTGGCCGAATGGAAAGCCATGTCCGAGGCCGAAACCGCAGCAGCGCGCTAACTCTGAACAAACAGAGCCCGACGTCGGCACCCAGCTTGGGTGCCGACGTCGGGCTCTTCTTGGTGCAGGGACAGCAAAGCGTCAGGCGAAGTACACGCCGATCCGGTTGCCGTCGATTTCCTCGATGCGGATGTCGATGTCGTAAACGTCCTGCAGCATCCCGGCGCGCATGATCTCCGAGGGCGTGCCCTGATGGATGAGCCGGCCGTCCTTCATGGCCAGGATGGTGTCCGAGTAGCAGGACGCGAAGTTGATGTCGTGCACCACCAGGACGATGGTCTTTCCGAGCTCGTCGGCCAGTCGTCGCAGCAGGCGCATCATTTCCACGGAGTGCTTCATGTCCAGGTTGTTCAGCGGTTCATCCAGCAATAGGTATTCCGTGTCCTGCGCCAGGACCATCGCGATATAGGCCCGCTGGCGCTGGCCGCCGGAGAGCTCATCCACGAACTTGTCCGCCATGGACGTGAGGTCCAACTGCCGGATGGCCTCGTCCACATGCTCCAGGTCCTCAACGGTCGGCCGCCCACCGCTGTGCGGGAAGCGGCCAAAAGCCACGAGGTCGCGGACCGTGAGCCGCATGGTCAGGTGGTTTTCCTGCCGCAGGATGGCCATGGTCTTGGCCAGTTCCTTGCTGGGCGTCGCTGTGACATCCAAGCCAGCCACCGACACTCCCCCGCCGTCCATGGGCTGGAGGCGGCTGATCAGGGAGAGCAAAGTGGACTTGCCCGCGCCGTTGGGGCCGATGATGGACGTGATGCCGCCACGCGGGATCTCGCAGGTGACGTCGTCCAGCACGGTGGTGCTGCCGTATCGCTTGGTCACGTTCCGGACGGTAATCATGGGCAGATCCCAATCATTTCAATGAGCCTTTCAGCAACAGGTAAAGGAAGAGGATGCCGCCGGTGAACTCGATGATCACGCTGAGGGCAGTGGCGAAACCAAACACGCGTTCCAACAGCAACTGGCCACCCACCAAGGCGATGGCACCAATCAGGACCACTATCGGGAGCAGCCAAGCGTGCCGGAAACCGCGGCAGAGCTGGTAGCCGAGGCTGACCACCAGCAGCCCGAAGAACGTCACCGGACCCACCAGTGCGGTGGAAACCGCCACCAGCAGCGAGCACGCGAGCAGCACCCGCATCACCACCCGTTTGTGGTCGACGCCCACGTTGATGGCCACTTCCCGGCCCAGCGCCAGCACGTCCAACGTGTGCCGCATCCGCCACACACCAATGCACACCAGGGCGATCAGCGCCGCAGAAACACCCAGCAGGCCGGGATCCACATTGTTGAAACTCGCGAAGAACAGGTCCTGGAGGATGATGAATTCGCTGGGTTCCATCAGCCGCTGCAACAGCGAGGAAAAGCCACGGAACAACGTACCCAGCACGATTCCCACCAACAACAGCAAATGGAGCGATCGCGTGGCTCCGGTGAACATCCACCGATACAGGAACGCGCTGAACCCCACCATCAGGAGGATCTCCAGCCCAAACTTAAGTGTGGAAGGCGCAGTGGCCAGCGTCGCAGCCCCGGCCACGAACGCCAGCGCGGTTTGCACCAGGATGTACAGCGAATCGAAGCCCATGATGGAGGGCGTCAGGATCCGGTTGGCCGTGACGGTCTGGAACAGCAGCGTGGAAACGCCCACCGCCACAGCCACCAGGAGCATCGCCGATACCTTGATGGCCCGCCGCGGCAGGACGTAGGCGATGTTGCCCTTGAGGTCGACGGTCAGGAAAACGGCAACAAGTACGACGGCGGCAATCGCCAAGACGGCGATCACCAGTCCCGGCGGGGTGCTTCGGATGGCGTCGCGCCAATGCGGGCGGGCAGGAACGGAAGAGACACCGGGTGCCATCGTCACAGAAGTTTCAGGCATTGCGTTTCCTCAAGAGCAGGAAGAGGAACATGATGGCGCCCAGCACTGACATGACCATGCCGACGGGCACTTCGTAGGGGAACCGGATGGTACGGCCGATGATGTCGCAGACCAGCACGAACGCTGCTCCGAACAACGCCGTCCACGGAACAGCCCGGCGAAGATTATCGCCGAAGAGCAGGGACACAATGTTGGGTACTACCAAGCCGAGGAACGGCACGGCGCCCACGGTGGTGACCACCACGGCGGAGATCAACGAGACGATCATCAGCCCCAGCCGCATGGTGCGCGCGTAGTTCAGGCCCAGGTTGGTGGTGAAGTCCTGCCCCATGCCGGCCACGGTGAAGCGATCGGCAGCAAAGAGGCCCACCAAGACCAGGACAGCCACGATCCACAGCAGTTCATACCGCCCACGGAGCACGCCGGAGAAGTCGCCGATCATCCAGTTGCTCAGGGTCTGGAGGAGATCGAAGCGGTAGGCGAAGAACGTGGTAACGGCAGCGATGATGCCACCCAGCATGATGCCTACCAGCGGAATCAGCAGGGTGTTGCGGGCGGGAAGCCTGCGGAGGATGGCCAAGAACAGGGCTGTGCCCAGCACGGCGAAAACCGACGCCACTAGCATTTTGGTGAGAATCGGAGAGTCCGGAGCCAGCACCGTGACCACCAGGATTCCGAGGGTGGCTGACTCCACGGTGCCCACGGTGGACGGCTCGACAAAACGGTTCCGGGCCATGAGCTGCATGATCAACCCGGCCACGGCGACCGCCATTCCGGCCAGGACCACAGCCACGGTGCGTGGCACCCGGGAGACCCAGAAGATTTCCCAGGCACCGGCGTCGTTCGCCACCAAGGCGGGCAGCGAAACGTCGCTGACACCCACGAAGATGCTGCCCACGGCGATCACCAGAACCACGGCGGAAGCCGCAACCAGGCGGGCAGTTTCGCCAGTCCGGTTGCGGCTTGCTGGCACCGTGGGGCGCACGGCTGTAGTTGTCACGTCAGGATTTCAGGTGGAGCGGGTTGTCAGGCAACCGAGTCGGCCACTGCCGTGACCATGGCCTGGACGTTGTTCAGTCCGTAACCCACGATGTACCAGCCGGCGGGATCGAGGTTGACGATCTTGTTGTTCTTGGCGGCGTTGGTGGACTTCACGAGCTCATTGTCCAGAATGGGGTTGGCGGTGGATCCTGCGGTGCCGATCGCGGTGTCGCGGTTGATGACGTAAAGGATGTCCGGGTTGGTTTCCTTGATGTATTCAAAGGAAACAGCCTCGCCGTGGGACCCCTCGGCTTTGACGTCGGCGGCGGTGGGAACGCCCAGGACGTCATGGATGATGCCGAAGCGGGAGCCCGCACCGTACGCGGTAACTTCACCGCCTGAGGTGAGGACTATCAGGCCCTTGCCAGCCGAGGCGGCCTTGGTCTTGGTGTCCGCGACGGTCTTGTCCACCTCTGCAAGCTTGGAAGAAACTTCGTCTTCCTTCTTGAAGATCTTGCCGAGTTTCTCGGCCTGGGCCTTGAAGCTCTCCATGGGTTTGGCCGCATCAACGGAGAGGTCGATGGTGGGGGCGATCTTGCTCAGTTCCTCGTAGGCGCCGGCGGTGCGTCCGGAGACGATGATGAGGTCCGGAGCTGCGGAGCTGACGGCTTCGAAGTCGGGTTCCTTGAGCGAACCCACCTTGGCGTACCTGGCCTCGGAGAACTTCTTGAGGGCCTCCGGGTAGCTGGCCTCGGGAACACCGGTGGGCTCCACGCCGAGCGCGTTCATGGTGTCGAGGACGCCGAGATCGAAGGTGACGACCTTCTCCGGGTTCACGGGAACGTTGGATGTTGAACCCTGGGCGTGCTCAATGGTGATGGTGCTGGATTCCTCAGGCTGCGAAGAGGCAGTTGCCCCGCCCCCACACGCCGTAACGGTCAGCAAGGCTGCGCCTGCAGCCAGTGCCCCAAGGTAGCTCGACAGCCTCTTTTTCACGCCAGTACTCCACTCACTAATAAGTCATAGATGTGTTGCCTAATTGCTTTTTGACTCTATTAGTAAGGTGAGGCTAACTTCAAAAACGAAAGGCCCTCCAGCGGGTATTTGTGACTGAAGTCACGCTTTTTTCTCCCGCTGGAGAGCCTTTGTTACTTTTGGGTGGCGCTTACACCTCGGCCTGCCGATCCTCCACCAGCTTCTGGAGCGCCGGGAAGAGCGGGTGCGACGGCGTCAGTTCCGTGATGCGCTCGACGGCGGCAGCCGCGTCCAGCTCGGACAGCAGGTTTGCGAGCTCCACGGCTTCGTCGTCATTGCCGTCATCGAAACGCAATGCTGCCGACATTGCCTCAAGCAACGCCACCGGAGTAACTCCACGCTCGGCCAACTCGGCGGCAGGACCAACAAAACGTTCGTGCCGGCCGAGCTTCCGCAAGGGTGCACGGCCCACACGATTCACGGTGTCCGGCAGGTGCGGGTTGGTGAAGCGGGACAGGATCTTCTGCACGTACGCTTCCTGCTCGGCCTCCACAAACCCATGCTTGGCCACCAACAGTTCCTTGGTTTCTTCCAGCACTGCGCGGACCTTTGCTGCAACAGAGGGATCGGCCATGGATTCGGAGATCTTCTCAATCCCGGCCTGGTATCCGAAATACGCAGCCGACGCATGGCCGGTATTGACCGTGAACAGCTTGCGCTCAATATACGGGCCCAGCTCGTCCACGAACGTGGCTCCGGGGATGGTGGGCACCTTGTCACCGAACGGCGTGCGGTCAATGACCCACTCGTAGAAGGTCTCCACCGTGACATCCAGGCCCTGGCCCGGAGCCTGGTTGGGGACAATGCGGTCCACAGCCGTGTTGGCAAAAACCGCGATGGCGTCCAAATCACCTGCGGAATTGTCCCAAGCCGACTGGATCGCCGTGTGCAGGAGGTCCGTGGCGTTGATGGCGTTCTCGCAGGCCATCACGTGGAGAGGCGGCAGGTCTGTGGGACGGGCCGCCAGCCCTCGGGCGATCACCGGTGCCACGAACTTCAGGATGTGCGGCCCCACAGCAGTGGTGACCACATCCGCCGTCGAGATTTCCTCCACAACAGCGGCTTCCTGCGACGCGGAGTTGAAAGCGCGGAAACCAGTGACGGTCTTGACCGCTGGATTCTCGCCAACCTCGTGGACGTCGTAGCTGCCGGCCGCTGCGAGCTGGCTGATCAGCGCGTCCGCGACATCCGCGAACACCACCTCATAGCCGGCTTCGTGAAGCAGCAGCCCCACGAAGCCGCGCCCGATGTTTCCTGCCCCAAAATGGACTGCCTTCACTATGCATTGACCTTTCTGAACAGCTCCAGGACCTCGTCAACCGTGGTGGCCTCCTCCAGCTGGGCAACTTGTGCCTTGTTGGTGAAGATCTTGGCTATGGAAGACAGGATGTGGAGGTGCTCATTGTTGAGGCCGGCGACACCGACCACGAACTTCACTTGCTTGCCGCCCCAGTCGATGCCCTCGGGGTAGCGGATGATGGACACGGCCGAGTGGTTGATGTGCTCCTTGGCATCGTTGGTACCGTGCGGGATGGCCAGGAAGCTGCCCATGTAGGTGGACACGGATTCCTCGCGCTCGTGCATCGCGTGGACGTAGCTGACATCCACGGCACCGCGGTCCAGCAGGAGCTTTCCGGCCTCGTCGATCGCCGCGTCACGGTCACGGGATGTGCCGTTCAGGATCACGCTTTCGCGGAGCAGGACGCCTTTGCCTTCGGCAGCCTGACCTTCGACGGCGGCAGTCTGCTGAGCGACATGCGCGCCGTGGCCGGCGGCTGCTGAAGTGGCGGCGGCGGTGGGCTGGGCGTCTCCGCCAGGGGCCGCCGTCGTGCCTGTTTCAGCTGCAGCGCCTTCACTGTTGCTGCTCCGCACCAGTTCAACGATCTCTTCGTACTTGGGACTGTTCATGAAGTTGTCCACCGAGTAGTGCACTGCGCTGGACGTCCGCGGCTGGGCGCGTTCAGTCAGGTCCTGGTGCGTGACCACCACATCGTAGGTGTCGTTGAGGTTGGCGATGGCCGAGTTGGTGACCTTGACGTCCGGGAAGCCGGCCGCCTTGATCTTGTTGCGCAGGACCGAGGCGCCCATGGCACTGGAACCCATGCCGGCGTCGCAAGCGAACACGATGTTCTGGACCGGGCGGGTGAGCAAGGTACCGGGCTGGGAGCCTGCCGGTTCGCCGGCGCGGTCACCAACAAGCGCGGAGGAGACGGAGCTCTTCTTGCCCTTCATGGCTTCCATGCGGGATGTCGCTGCCGAGAGATCATCCTCGCCCTTGTTCTTGGACGTGCGCAGGATGACCGCGGCAATCAGGAAGGAAACGGCAGTGGCCAAGACAACCGCCAGGATGACGCCAAGGTAGCTGTCGCGGGCAGTCTGTGCCAGCACGGCGATGATGGAACCCGGTGCGGCCGGAGCCACCAGGCCGGAGTTGGTGATGGCCAGGGTAGCGATGCCGGTCATGCCGCCACCGATGGCAGCCAGGATGAGGATGGGCTTCATCAGGACGTACGGGAAGTAAATCTCGTGGATGCCACCGAGGAAGTGGATGATCGCTGCACCGGGGGCCGAAGCCCTGGCCGCACCGCGTCCGAAGAACATGTACGCCAGCAGGATGCCCATACCCGGGCCCGGGTTGGCTTCCAGCAGGAACAGGATGGACTTGCCCTGTTCCAGGGACTGCTGAATACCCAGCGGAGTCAGCACGCCGTGGTTGATGGCGTTGTTGAGGAAGAGGACCTTGGCCGGCTCAATGAAGATGCTGGTCAGAGGCAGCAGGCCGTTGTTGACCAGGAACCCGACCACGGCCCCGGCGCCGTCAGTGAAGCGCTGAACCACCCAGGAAAGGCCGTAGAAGCCACCCAAAGCCAACAGCGCACCCCAGATACCCGCGGAGAAGTTGTTGACCAGCATTTCGAAACCGGGGCGGATCTTGCCGTCCCACAGGGCGTCGATCTTCTTCATGGTCCAGGCACCCAGCGGGCCCATGATCATGGCGCCGATGAACATTGGCGCATCCGTACCTGCGATGACGCCCATGGTTGCGATGGCACCGACCACGCCGCCGCGGACGTCATAGACCATGCGGCCGCCCGTGTAGGCAATCAGGATTGGAAGGAGGTACGTGACCATGGGGCCAACGATGCCGACGTTGGGATCACCCTCGGCGTTGGTGCCGAACCCGCCCAGTTCAGCGACTGGAATCCAGCCCTTCTCGATGAAGAGGGCCGTGATGAGGCCCCAGGCGATGAAGGCGCCGATGTTGGGCATAATCATGCCGGACAGGAAGGTGCCGAACTTCTGAACACCAACGCGCACGCTGGTGCGGGGCTTCGCAACTGTCTCTGTTGCCATGTGAATTCCTAACGTGTGTCCCGCGGCGGCGCGGGGTCAGTCGATAAAGATCGAGAGAACGCAGCCTTAGGAGCTGCTGGAAATGCGGTGAAGCCATTCAAGGAAGAGCTTCAGTTCAGAGCTGGAAAGTTGGTCCGAATGTGAGGCCTGCAGTGCCGCATTCAGGGCGATTGCCGCAACAACCACGGACGACTTACCGGAGTCGTCCGCTGCGGCGCCACGGGCGGTGTCCGTGGAGACGGCAAAAATCATGGAATCCCGGGTCATCGTTGAGAGCTCGAGGTTCCTTTCTTCCACCGGTTCTGCGATCAGCATGAGCGTGACACCCACGTTGGCCGCCAGGATGCTACGGGCCGCTTCGCGGGGCGGCACGTTGATCTGACCGGAAATTGCGGCCTTGTTCAGCATTTCCTCCAGAAGCGCTTCAGCATCGGCCACGATTGCAGGACGGCTTTCCGGCCTGATGTTGCCGAACATCACCAGGTACAGATGCGGCTGGCTCAGCCCGAACTGGACATGGTTATCCCACATCCGCCGGACGTCTTCCAAAGGCTCCCCGGACGGCGCAAAATCCCGCTCCCCCGCCACATACTCTTCAAATCCGGCTGAAACGACGGCATCGAACAAGCCTTCTTTGTCGCCAAAGTGGTGGTAAAGCGTTGGTGCGGTGACCCCGGCCAGCTTGGTGATCTGGCGCGTTGAGACCGCTGACCCCTCCGAATTCGCCAGCAACTCGGCAGCTGCGCGAAGCAACCGAATTTTAGGCGGAAGCTGGTCATCGAAACTCATAACCGCTACCCTAGCACCTATAGCGTTGCTATATGAAGTGGCTCACAAAGGAATTTTGTAGGCTAGTTTTCGAGGCTCCCGGTGCCGTCGCCGGCGGGTCTGAACCAACAAGCAGGAACAGAGGATTCAGTGCAGAATTTCCAAGGAGTAGGGGTAAGCCCTGGCCGCATCATTGGTTCCGTCCGCCAGATGCCCAAGCCGGTGAGCGAACCGCCATCGGGAGAACGGTTGGCTGCGGACGTTGCCCCGGAAGACGCCGTCGCGGGCTTGAAGGCTGCCGCGCAGTCCGTCCATGACGAACTCAAGGGACGTGCGGAGAGCGCTTCGGGCGACGGCAAGGCCGTCCTCGAAGCCACCGCCCTCATGGCCAAGGACACCATGCTCCTGAAGTCGGCGGCCAAGCTGATCAACGCAGGCTCCTCCGCAGAACGTGCCATCTGGGAAGCCGGCGCCTCCGTCTCCGAAATGCTGCACAATCTGGGCGGCTACATGGCCGAACGCGCAACTGACGTCCTGGATGTGCGCGCCCGCATCGTGGCTGAACTTCGCGGGGTGCCCGCACCCGGCATTCCCGCTTCGGACACGCCCTTCATCCTGGTGGCCGAGGACCTCGCGCCGGCAGACACCGCAACACTGAATCCCGCGGTGGTGCAGGCGCTGGTGACCTCAGGTGGAGGACCGCAGTCCCACACGGCCATCATCGCGCGCTCGCTCGGCCTGCCTGCAGTGGTCGCGGCTCACGGCGTAGACGACATTGCCGACGGAACCGAGATCTACGTCGATGGTGCGGCCGGATTCGTGGCGGCTTCGCCCTCTGACGAGCACCGCGCTTCTGCCATCGCGTGGGCTGAAACGTCAGCCACCCTGGCCGAATTCGACGGAAACGGCACGACGGCGGACGGGCACTTGGTGCCGCTCCTCGCCAACGTCGGTGGAGCCAAGGACGCCGTGGCGGCCGCCGCTTTGGGCGCCCAGGGTGTTGGCCTGTTCCGCACCGAGTTCTGCTTCCTGGAACGTGACACCGAACCCTCCGTGGACGAGCAAGCCGCAGCGTACAAGGCCGTGTTTGACGCGTTCCCAGGCAAGAAAGTTGTCCTGCGCACCCTGGACGCCGGCGCCGACAAGCCCCTGCCGTTCCTCACGGACGCCACCGAACCCAACCCTGCGCTGGGTGTCCGCGGCTACCGCACCGATTTCACCACACCGGGGGTCCTGGAGCGCCAGCTTGAAGCCATCGCCCGGGCAGCCTCCGAGTCCGAGGCCGATGTGTGGGTCATGGCACCCATGATCTCCACCGCCGCCGAAGCCGGACGCTTCGCTTCATTGTGTGCAGCTGCCGGAATCCAGACGCCCGGCGTCATGGTGGAGGTTCCCTCTGCCGCCCTGACCGCTGCCACCGTGCTGCGCGAGGTGGGGTTTGCTTCCCTGGGCACCAACGACCTCACCCAGTACGCCATGGCCGCCGACCGCCAGCTCGGCCCCCTCGCCGAACTTAATACCCCTTGGCAGCCCGCCGTGCTTCGGCTCGTGCAGCTCACCGTGGAAGGCGCGGCGCAGGAAAGCTCGGGCCGTGAAGGTGACGCCAAACCCGTGGGTGTTTGTGGTGAGGCAGCCGCCGACCCGGCCCTCGCCGTCGTCCTCACCGGTCTGGGTGTCACCACACTGTCCATGACCGCCCGGTCGCTGGCCGCCGTCGGGACTGTCCTGAAGACTGTGACCCTGGAGCAAGCCCAGGAACTCGCGCGCCTGGCCCTTTCAGCGCCCAGCGCCACCGAGGCCCGCGACTGGGTCCGCGCCAAGCTCCCCGTGCTCGAAGAACTCGGCCTCTAGCCTCTGCCTGTTTCTGTCAAAGGAGAAACCATGCCCGAACGCACAGCCACCATCGCCAGCCGCTCCGGCCTGCACGCCCGCCCCGCCGCACTTTTCGCCGAGGCCGCGGGTGAACAGCCGGTGGAAGTCACTATTGCCATGCAGGGCGAACCTGCCGATGACGCGCTCGACGCCGCCAGCATCCTTTCGCTCATGACCCTCGGTGCCGCCAAGGGCGACGTCGTGGTGCTGCGGGCCGAGGGGGACGGTGCCGACGCTGCGCTGGACGCACTGGTGAAGCTGCTGGAGACGGACCTGGACGCGGAGTAGCTTTTCGCTGGGCTGTCCCGAGGCCTGCAAACGCATGGCTCACGCTAGGCTTCTGCCATGGCACTGATAGCTCCCCGCGTCACAGCAGGACTCCCCGCCGACGACGCCCGGAATCTGGCGCGCTCCCTCAAGGAAAGCGACGACATCACCGTATTCGTGGACGGCACAGTCCACCGCCTGCCGGATGAGGCGAGGGACGCCGTCGTCGACCTCCTCGCGAGGCTGGGCCGCGGCGAAACCGTGACGGTCAGCAGCGTGGAGGAAATGCTCACCACCTCGCAGGCCGCGGAGCTTGCGGGCATTTCCCACACCTATCTGCGCAACATGACCGACCGCGGCGAAATCCCCGTGGAATACCGCGGAACGCATCGTCGGATCCGGCAAGCTGCCATCATCGCGTGGCTGGAATCCCAGAAGAAGAAACGGGCTGAAAGCGCCGCGGACCAACCCGACGGAAATGACGACAACGCCGGCCAATAGTGTCGACAGTGATAAGGATCAAGCAACGATCCCAGCCAACAGGCGGGCACCCCTTAAAGCCGGGGTTACGCTTGATCGGTGGGCAATTTCAAAGGGTGGCATATCGTGGCCGGGTTGGCCGCAATGGCCCTTGCCGCACCCTTGGGCTCTGCCATGGGATTGAACTTTGTGGCAACCTTCATGTTCGCGTGCACGGTGTTCGTGGCCGTGGCAATGTGGACGGAATCAAAAATCGCACGACGCCGGGACGCGGCTGCGGCGTCCGCCGCTGAATCGTCACACCCGGCAGGCGACCCCAACGAATCCGATGACGCCACAAGGTCCGACGACGCCACCAGGGAGTAGGCATGGGGTTCAATAGCGGTATGGCTTCGACTTCCCCCTCCGTTGTGTGGCCCGTGGTGCATGAGGAACGTCGCGCCCTGATCCGGGACCTTGAACCACTTCACCCGTTCCAATGGAGGACGCCGTCACTGTGCCCGGGCTGGGACGTCCATGATGTCCTGGCGCACGTGATCGATTCTGCCAAGACCACACGCCTCGGCTTCATTCGACGCATGATTGCCTCCCGAATGGATTTTGACCGCGACAATGCCGTGGGTGTTGAGCGCGAAAGGACCACTGATCCGGGGAAGACCCTGGTCCAGTTGCAGGCCGTGCTTTCCCGGACATCCGGGCCGCCTGCAGGCCTGGGGACGCGGTTGGTTGAAGCCTTTGTGCACGGCGAGGACATCCGCCGCCCGCTGGGGATGCGCCGCGATTACCCCGCAGCGCACGTAGCCACCGCCCTGCACTATCAGGTGCGGACCAGCACCAAGTTGGGCGGGGGCCGGGAAATCGCGGAGGGCTGGCGTTTGGTGGCCACTGACACATCCTTCGATCACGGGGATGGGCCAGCCGTTGAAGGGCCAGCCATTGCGCTGCTGCTGGCGGTGTCCGGCCGACCAATAGCGGAGGACGAGCTGAGTGGCCCCGGAGCTCCGGTGTTCTTGCGGCGGGAACCATAATGAGGGCGCGGGGCATGCCGGCACCATTGCTGTCTGCGGACGTAGAAGTTCTTGGGTTGAAGGGGCGGATCCTGTGGGCTGAGGGCAGCCCTGAGCCTGCCGCTGTGCCCTTTACCGGGTCTGAGGCCGATCCCGCCGGGCCTGTCTATGTCCTGATCCACGGCATCGGGGTCTCGCATCGTTATTTGGCCCGGTTGCACACAGTCCTCGCAGCGAGCGCACCCACCTACTCCCTGGACCTCCCGGGGTTTGGAGGGACTCCAAAGCCTGATCGCCAGCTCTCGGTGGAGGACTACGGCGCCTTCATTGCGGAGGCCCTCGCTTCCCGCGGCATCGGTTCCTACGTTTTGGTGGGCCATTCCATGGGGGCGCAGTTTGTTATCGAGGCGGCTTTGCATGCGCCGGATCGGGTCCGGCAGGTGGTGCTGATGGGGCCAGTTGTTGATTCACGGCACAAGAATGTGAGGCGCCAGTCCGTGGCTCTTCTCCTTGACGGGATGCTCCGCGAAAGCCCCTCCTCCAATTGGATCGTCACGTCGGACTATTTCCGCTGCGGTCCGCGCTGGTACCTCACTGAACTGCCGGTGATGATGACGTACCCCACTGAAAAACGCTTGGCCGGCATCAGGGTCCCCGTGCTGGTCCTGAGGGGAAGCCGCGACAACGTGGCTGGCCCGGACTGGGCCCTCCGGCTGTCGAGGGCGGTTGACCAGGGGCGCTTGGTGGAGATCCCCGGCGTCGGGCATGTAGCGCAACACATGCGGCCCCAGGCCGTGGCGGACGCCATCCGGAGTTTCGTTGCCGCGACAGCGCTTCGCGGCCAGGCACCTTGAGGAGTCCGCGCGTCCCGGCTAGGCTGGCGGAGCCATCGCATTAGTAAGTTTGCTTACGAAAGGGCTGACCGTGACCACTGGAGATAGCAAGGACGAGCAAGGCTTCGGCGCAACAGGCGCCACCGGCCCATACGGCGCCGCAACGCCCCCGGCCACCGAGAAGGACGACGTCAACGCCGACCCCGAATTGCGCCAGGACGAAGACGAAGACCCTGCGGCATCCGCCAATCCCGATCCCCTCGACGGAAACGTCACGGGCTTGGAACCCGGGGGCGGAGTGCCCCCGGGAGAAACCCCTCCGGCCGAGGGCAGCATGAGCAGCGACCAAGGACACGAAGAGTAAGGAACTGCGGGCGCCACGTTACGGCAGCCTCAGGATCTCCCCAAGATCGTAATCCGCCGGCTCCTCCAACTGGGAGTAAGTGCAGCTCTCCGGTGTGCGGTCCGGCCGCCAGCGCCTGAACTGCGTGGTGTGCCGGAACCGCTCGCCCTCCATGTAGTCGTAGGCCACCTCGATCACCAACTCGGGACGCAGGGGCACAAACGAAAAATCCTTGCCCGCGCTCCACCGGCTTTGGGCGCCGGGCATCCTGGAACCCCCGGCCCCTTCTCCTTGGCTGGCCCACTCGCCCCAGGGGTGCTCGCCGAGTTCCACCTGGTACGGCTCAAGCTCGGCTACCAGGCTTTCCCTGCGGGCCATGGGGAATGAGGCCACCACCCCCACATGCTGGAGCCGACCGGCGTCGTTGTAAAGACCCAACAGCATGGACCCCACAACTTTCGCGGTCTTGTGCCAGCGGAAGCCGGCCACCACGCAGTCCGCGGTGCGTTCGTGCTTGGTCTTGAACATCACGCGCTTGTTGGGTAGATACGTCCCGTCCAAGGGCTTGGACAGCACCCCATCCAGGCCTGCGCCTTCCAACTGCACGAACCATTCCTGCGCACGCTCCAGGTCAGTGACCGCGGGAGTGACGTAAACGGGAGGCTCAGCCTCGGCGAGCGCACGTTCCAGGATGGCGCGGCGTTCCGCGAATGGCCTGCCCATGAGGTCGTCGTCGCCGAGCGCAAGGATGTCGAACGCGATCATGGATGCCGGGGTCTTCTCGGCGAGCATCCGAACCCGGCTGTCCGCGGGGTGGATCCGCTGCTGCAGCACCTCGAACTCCAGCCGGTTGTCCGCGATCAGGACAATCTCGCCGTCGATCACGCACTTGTCCGGAAGGTTCTTCCGCAGCGCCTCCACCAGTTCGGGAAAGTAGCGGGTCATGGGCTTCTCGTTGCGGCTGCCCAGGATGACCTCGTCTCCGTCCTTGAAGACAATGGTCCGGAATCCGTCCCACTTGGGCTCGTAGTGCCCAACATCGGGGATGGCGGGGACGGACTTGGCGAGCATGGGCGAGACGGGTGGCATCACAGGCAGGTCCATAGACAATGTCTACCTGCCGGTGCAGCGCGAAGCTAGTGTTGGGCATGGATATCTTGTCCGTGTTGGCTGCCGTACCACGAACTCCCGGCGCCGGCCCCGAAGCCTAAGCGCTAGGGCTCTCTCATCCGGGGAGGCCTACCGCCCGTTACATTAATGTGACTTTACTTTCCGGCTCATGTACCGTCGTAGGGCGACCCGTATCTCCGCTGGGCCGCTTCCGGAATGACGCCGAGCTCTGCCGCATTCCGGAATCCGCCAGACCCGCGGCAGAGGCGGGGGACCCAAAAGTTCCCGGACTTTCCCAAGTCCTTGGGGTGAAGCCGCTACGGCGGCCGGACGGCCTCGTCCGAACCCGACAGCTAACCTCGAAGGCGTTGAGAGGCAACCACCATGTCCCCAACCATGGATCAGCCGCGCCGCGCCGAGACTGAACGCGAGCGCACCAAGCCAACCGGACGCCGTCGGGCCCAACCCAGCGGATCCCTCTTCAGCGTGCAGGCAGACACTGTTGCCGCACCCGAAACTACAAGCACGACGCCGGAGCCCGCCACTGCGGCCCTTCCCACCGTCGCGACACCCACCACGCGAGCGGCCGCCCGCGCGGCCGAGCGGGAGCGGGCAGCCCAGGCTGTGATCGCGCCTGCCGGGCCGGCGTCGTCCGAGGCCGAGCCGGCAACCGCGGCCATTCCCGTTGTGGAGGCCGCACGGGCTGCAGCTCCGGCCTCCACCACGCCAGGGCCTCCCACCTCGGCCATTCCGATCGTTCAGGCGTCACGTCCTGAGCAGGAGGAAAGCCCCGAGCAGCCGGGAACTCCTCAGCCTGCCGCGTCCGGACCCGCCACCGCTGCCTCCAGATCAGGCAGGGGCGGATCGTCGCTTGGCCGGGAACCCCAGGCGGTCCTGCGGAAAGCTGCATCGGTCAAACACATGAGCCAGCGCATGGCCGTGGTGGCTGGTGCCCTCGGCCTGGTCCTGACAGCCGGTACCTTGGGGCAGGCCCTCGAGCTGCCATTCTTCGGCCAGGAGACCCCTTCCCAGGAAGCCAGCGGCGCCGACCGGAATTCGGGCTCCGCGGCTCCCGCACCCAGCGCCTCCTACTCGAGGGCCTCATCGCCCTCAGCTTCAGCTGCTGCGACGTCGGCAGCCGGCCAACCGGCCACGGTTCCGGAGGCACCAACACCAGTGTCGCCGTCGTCGGTTCCCACCCCGAAAGTTTCCTTGGCGGACCCCGTGTGGGTCCCGTCCGCAGTGCCGTCGACCATCGCCGCGGACCCGGCCACCACCGCCCCCGTCCCCACCCAGCCGGCGCCGGCACCCAGCGAGGTGCCGTCGGACACGATCACCACGCCACCCACAACGCCGACGCCCACAACCACACCGACGGTCACGCCCACGCCGACTCCTACCCCAACGCCGACAGGGACTCCCACGCAGACCACCAAACCCAAGCCCACGGGCAAGCCCAGCGCGGCCACCGCGCCGCAGCCCACCGAGACGGCACTTGAAGAGATCCTGAACGCGGCAAAGGATGCCCTCAAATGAGCACCCGTTTGCCGCGCACCACCACACATGCGGGTTGGCACAGCCGGTACTGCAGCAGCAGTCGAACTGCCACGTTCCGCCGCCGGTTGGGCCGGTGGAGCTGCCAGCGCTTGAAGCGGTCCTAGGGCACCACAGCACAGGAGGCAGGCACCCAATGGGTGCCTGCCTCCTGTGCACTCAAGCTCAGATCCGTGGCCGACCGGCCCAGCGACGGGCTTTCAAGGCAGCATGCAGTTCGACGCGGATCGCTCCACTCAACGGGTCGGCGCCGATGAGCTGGCGGATCCGGCCGAGGCGGTTGTAGATGCTGCTCCTGTGGAGATGAAGTTTGGCGGCGACGTCCTGCACTGAACCATCACTGTCATAGAGGAGCTCCAGGATGGGCAGGAGTTCGCCGTTCTTGTCCTGGTCCTCCAGGGTACGGAAGTGGACGGAACCGGTGTCGTCCCAGCCGCCGGGTGCCAGCAAGCGGTCGAAGAGCTGGTAGACCCCCACGGACCGGCTGTCCACGAGTTCTCCGAGGGGCCGGTCGACGGCCGCAGCCTGCGCCGCAACCTTGGATTGCCGGTACGCCCCCGCGAGCTGCCGGATCACCTGGAACGGCTCACTGATGCCCAGGATCACCCGGTCCACCGCTCTGCCGGAGCGCTTGGCGAGTTCCAGTTGATAGTGGACCAGCACCTGGGCGTGGTCCGCACGGCCACCGGACTCACGGAACAGCACCACCGAATGTGTCTCCGTTCCGGCGCTGAACAACGCAGCGTTGACGCCGATAGTGGACTGCAACGCGGCTGAACGGTGCGTCAGGGTTGCGGCAAGGGGATCGACGTCGGACCTCGCGCCGTCCGCGTCCAGGATGGTCACCAGCTGCCATGGACCCCGGCCTTGGATTTCCTTCCACCCGGCCACGGCCGCCACGGCATTGGATTCGCCGCTGCAGGCCGAGAGGAACTCCTGCTCACGCCTGCGCCGGAACTCCGATTCTGCGGTGTTGGAATCCAGGAGCAACCCCGCCAACAGGTCCAACTCGTCGCGCACGCCGGGCAACTCGGCGAGTATCGCCGTCGCACTTTGCTCTTCAACGTCCAGCTGGACCCACAAGTAGCCCACGCGGAAACCGCGCACCAGGAGCGGCACGCAGACGCGGCCCAACATTCCGAGTTCCTCGTTGGCAGGAACGACGACGGGGCGCACCGCCGTGGCGATGCCGTGGGACAGTTGCCACACGCTGACATCGCTGGGGACACGCTTGCTGAGGAGGAAGTTCACGCGGACGCGGTCGGCGTGCGACTGGTTGGAACTGTAGGCCAGGAGGACGCCGTCGAGGTCTTCCAGGGACAGGCCGCGGCCCAGCTTCAACGCCACGCGTTCAACGATCTGTTCCACGTCCTGCTGCATCAGGAAAGCGTACCAACAGAAGGCGACACCTGACGCTCCATGGCTCGACAAATGTCGAGCTACGGTGGAGAAGATCCTTGATTTTCCGGGGCGGCCCCGTCTGCACGCAGCAAAAACCATGTCGCCTGCCTCACAGCCGGATTTATTCTGGAATCACAGCCCGCAACACATTTTTCGGCCGAAGAGGCCGCTAACGATGGAGCCCACAGATGATCATCGGCGTCCCCAAAGAAATCAAGAACAACGAGTTCCGCGTAGCCATCACGGCCGCCGGTGTCCACGAGTTCCGTACCCACGGACACACCGTTCTGGTTGAGCGTGGCGCAGGCCTCGGCTCGGGCATCACCGACGAGGAATACTCGATCGCCGGCGCCGAAATCGTCAACGAAGCTGACGATGTCTGGGGCCGTGCGGACATGGTCATGAAGGTCAAGGAACCCATCGCGGCTGAGTACCACCGCTTCCGCAAGGGCCTCATCCTCTTCACCTACCTGCACCTCGCCGCGGAGCCCGAGCTCACCGCCGAGCTCATCAACTCCGGCGTCACGGCCATCGCTTACGAAACCGTGCAGGAAGGCCGCACGCTTCCGCTGCTCGCCCCGATGTCCGAGGTCGCGGGCCGCCTGTCCGTCGTGGTCGGCGCTTCCTCGCTCATGGCCCCGGCCGGCGGCAAGGGCGTCCTCCTGGGCGGCGTACCGGGCGTCCGCCCGGCCAAGGTCGTTGTCCTCGGCGCCGGCGTTGCCGGAACCAATGCCGCTGCCATGGCGCTGGGCCTCGGTGCAGATGTCACCATCATGGACATCAACATCAACCGGCTGCGTGAACTGGACGCCCTCTACCAGGGCCGCCTGAAGACCGTTGCCTCCAACGCCTACGAGATCGAGAAGTCAGTCATCGATGCAGATCTCGTGATCGGCTCCGTCCTGATCCCGGGCGCCAAGGCTCCCAAGCTGGTCACCAACGAGCTCGTTGCCCGCATGAAGCCGGGCTCGGTTCTGGTGGACATCGCTGTTGACCAGGGCGGCTGCTTCGAGGACACGCACCCCACCACCCACCAGGAACCGACGTACAAGGTCCACAACTCGATCTTCTACTGCGTTGCCAACATGCCTGGCGCTGTTCCGAACACCTCCACGTACGCACTGACGAACGTCACCCTGCGTTACGCCGTGGCACTGGCCAACCTGGGCGTCAAGGCCGCCTTCGACCGCGACCCCGCTCTCGCTGCCGGCCTCAACATCGCCGCAGGCCACGTGGCACACCACTCCGTTTCCGAGGCGCACAACCTGCCCCTCGTCAACGACTGGCACAGCCTGGTTTCCGCTTAGGACCCCAAACACGACGGCGGGGTGCAGCTTCCACACGAAGCCGCACCCCGCCGTCGCGGTTTAACCCGCGCCGGGGTTGGCTGGCGGTGAGGGAACCACGTGGGTGGGAACAGGCACGGGGATGTCCGACGGGCGAAGCTTGGCCGGATCAATCCCCGAGGGGTCGATCGCTGGCTGCGTCGCAGGAACCACCGGCGTGGGGATGCCGCCGTTCACAGGTTCGTGGGGCAAGGGGCTCTTTGGATTTCGAGGCGACGCTCCTCCGCCGGGCTGCGGAGGGGACCCTGGGGCGGGATTGCCGGTTGGATGTGGGGCAGCAGGTGCCGGGGCGGGCTGGCTCCGATCGGGAACTGCGGGCGTCTCCTCAACAGTCGGCGCCGGGGTAGAACCGGCGGGGCCGCCCTGCTGCGGAGCGTTGCCGGAACCAGGAGTGAGCTGCGAGACCACTGAGCCGATGGCTGCTCCAAGATGCTGGAATACACCAGGGATTCCGCCGTCGGACGCGACCGCAGCAGTAGCACCGCCGGCCAACGACCCCACGACGGCGAGGCCGGCAATGGCCATGCGACGCTTTGTCCGCCGCCGCGCAGCAAGTTCGTCGGCAGGGAGGGCACCCTCCCGGGGCGGGTCAACAGTCGACACCGGGTCAATCGCACGTGCCGGGTCTCCGACCGATGCGAGTACCGCTGTCGGCGCGCCCGACGACGCGGCGGGAGCATCCGTCGTCGTGATCTGCTGGGTTGCTGCAGCCTGGCCGCTGACCATGAGCGCGCGAACGGCCTCGGACGGCACGGGGGCAGCGTCGGCCAGCGAACGAAGCTCCAGCAGTTCTGTGCGGAGTTGGGCCTCGCCCTCCAGACCGGAGTCAGCCAGGAAACGGTCGACTGCCTGCTGGTGGCTGCGTCCGCGGGACGGGATGTGGTTGCTCATGTTGTGCCGTTCGTTCGTTGTGCACGCTTCTTCAGTGCGCCCAAGGCCCGGCGCTGCAACTGCTTCACGGCGCCTTGGGATTTGCCCATGATGCCGGCTGTTTCTTCCACGGAGAGGTCGGCAACGACGCGTAGTGCCAGGACCTCCCGGTAGTCGTCTGCGAGGTCGTTCAAGAGTTCAGTGACGCCCAAACCGGAGGCCCGGCCGAACGCTTGGTCTTCCGCCGACGGGGCACGTCGCGAATCCAGTTCTGACTCGTAAGGAGTGGAGTCAGGCGCGCGTCCGCGTTTGCGGTAGTGGTCCACCATCCGCGCGTGGGCGATGGAGAAGAGTAGTGTTTTGGCGCCCTGGAGGCCGCCGTGGAGGGTTCCAAGCTTTGGATACAGGGCCAGGAACACGTCCTGGGTGACGGCTTCGGGGTCGTCCACACCGCGGGCACGTAGGTAGCCAAAGACCGGCCCGGAGAAGCTGGTGTAGGCAGCCGTGAAGAGCAGCGCGGGGTCATCCTGGTCCGCCTGCACGTATTCGTCAGCTAAAGGGTCAAGCACCCGTGGACGCCTCCATTCCACGTTACGAGGGCGGGGTTCCTTGCCCTAAGCCAAGGAACCCCGCCGTTAAACCGTAGCCGCTGCGTGGTTAGCGGACAGAATCGAGGGCTGCGCCAGGTCCCGCCGGGACGTCCACCGGAACGTCGCTCGGAACCTGCGACGGGAGGGCCGGAGCGGCAGGCGTCGCCGGGACTGCGGGGGTGGCAGGCACGGCAGGCTTGGCGGGGACGGCCGGGACCGCCGGCTTCGCCGGAAGTTCAGACGTCACGGAAGTATCGGCGTCGGCGTCTACCTGGGCCGAACCGTTCGCCTTCGCCTCGGCGGCCTTGCCCGCGTCAACCACTGCCTCGCAGTGCGCTTCCACCTTCGCTTCGCCACCGGCGGCAATGATCAGGGACTCAAAGCCCGGGACCTTGGCATCAGCGCCCAGGCCGCCGTTGAGGAACGCAGTGCACAGGCCGAAAGCCTCCGGGGACGTGGCGTCGTTGGCTGTGGCCTTCGCATCAGAAACAGCGTCGGCAGCCTTGGCCTGACCGGTTTCGGCGGCTTCGGCCGCCTTTGCCGGCGCGGTCCCGACGGCGCCGGCCGCCTTGGTGGTGGCAGTCCGGGCGGCGTCGGCTGCTTCGGCGGCCGTACCGTCAACCGGAGCAGGTGCTCCAACGAGGTCATGCGCGGCCTGCTGGATCCCGGTGGGAAGCGCACCGTTGAAGGCAGCTACACCGGTTCCACCGGCAGCTACAGCTCCGGCGGCCAGGACGCCCGCGGCGACTTTGCTGGTGGCGAGGACAGTGAACAAGGACATAAAACCCTCCGACAAAATTCTTGGGATTGCCCCGGCAGCGGTTGGGTCGCTGCCGGATGATCAGCGCGCGGACGTGGCCCGCACTCCCCTTACATCGTTTGCGGCGGCGGTGAGGTTACGCCTTGTCCAAAAATGATTGTCAGCGCGCCGCATGCCGCTCAGTTGTCCACACTGGCTAGATGTCCCCATGGCCGGGTCGGCTGCAGCCAACTATGCTCAGGAAAACGCCTGCGCCGTTGGTTGCCTGGCTTTGTATGTCACTACGTTCAGGGGATACGTGATGGGACTGGGTACCTAATGGGACAAGGATTAGTCGGCGCGGACGTCGGAGATCTCCGGCGCTTATCGGCTGTGATGGATACTGAAGCCGAGAAGATCACGGGTCTTCAGCGGGAACTGACCGCGATGATTCAGAACGGAACGTATTGGCGCGGAAATGACGCCGACCAGTTCCGTAGCAGGTGGCAAAGCGATCTCCACGGACGGCTGAGCGCGGCCGCGACTTGCCTTCGGAACAATGCCCGCGCATTGAAGCTCAACGCGGAGCAGCAGGAGCAGGCATCCGTGGGTGGCGCGGGAGGATCCAAGGGAGGACCCTCTGCCGGGTCCTTCAGGGGTATCCCAGGGGAACTTGGGTTCACTTTTGATCCCACCACCTACGGGCCCTTCACCATTGAAGGTGAAGGCTCCTTTGATAGTGAGGCAACGGGTGAAACCCACGGTTCAGTTGGTCCTGGAGGCATCGACGTCGGAGGTTCAGGAGAGGCTTCCTCTGGAGGGGGCATGACCTGGAAGGCGGAATCCGATGTGGGGCCCGTCAAGACGACTGTCACCAACGAAACCTTTGTCGGCGCCCGCGCCGAAGGCGAGTACGGGGCCAGCGTGCCGTTCGGGCTGGGACTTCCCAGCGCCCACGCCACCGGCGAAGCATTCGCAGGCGCAGAGAACGTGACCACCACACGATCCGACTTCTTCGACGGCTGGGTCACCAATACCTCCACGACGCGCTTGATGACCGGAGTGGAGGCCAGCGCACACACAGAAGCGACCAGCCCGTTCCTGTTTTCCGCGGGCGGTGAAGGCTTTGCCGGCCAGAAGCTCACCATGGATAACAAGACCGAGTTCGCCGGCGGTCTGTTCTCCTTGGGGCAGGGCGGAGAACTGCGCGCCGGGGCTTGGGCAAGTGCCGGGGAAGGCGAGCTGAGCGTCAAGGGCCGCGAGACAACCGGTACAGCGTTCAGCGCAGGTGCCGGAGCGGAACTGACCGGAAGCCGGTACGTCGAAGTTTTGGGCCAGACGTTGACCCTCAACGCAACAGTTGCCGCTGGAGCCGGTGAGGGTCACTTCTTTACGGCTTCCATGGACGAAGACGGACTGACCCTCGGCGCGGGTGCCAAGATCACTGCGGAGCTGGGACTGGGAGCAGGTGGCCAGATCACCATCAGCCCGTCCGGGTTGGTTGATTCCGTGACCGGGTTCGTCGACTTCCTCAGCAAATAGTTTCCTGTACTGACTGCGCTCCGAAAGGGCTCCCATGACATCGCACCAGGTTTTCCCGTCCACCGGGTTTCCCGCCTACCCCACCATCAAACTCAACGCACCCGAGGGATGGTCCCAGCAAGTGGTCCCCGACGCGGTTGGCGCCCTGATGGCCCCCACTGCGGAAGGACGCTACACAGCGAATGTGGTGATTTCCGTGTCGCGCCGCTTGCCTGGCTACCAGCTCCAGGACATCGCGGCGTCCGTGGACTCGTTCCTGGATGCCTTGCCGGATGCAGTTCTGCTGGGCACGGAGCCGGTGGTGATTAATGGCCGGGATTGGCACGTACGCGAAGCACGCTACACGCATCCGCAGGCCGGTTCCCTGGCCCAGTTCACGGCCGTCACGGTGGTTCACCACGAGACCGCTGCGGATATCGTCCAGCTGACGGGCAGTTGCCAGCCCACTGAAGGCAGCGACGACCTCAAGGCCATCTACTCGTTGGTTGCCAGCGCGGACGTTACGCCAGCGACCTAGCCTGCTCAATCAGTTTGAGCACCGCAACGGAGCCGGCCGGATCCACAGGTAAGGGAAGCGCGGAGGCTGTGCCGCCGTCGTCGAGCTTGTCCGCCAGAATCCGGTAGAACTCGGGGTAGGCGCCGCGCTCCGTAGGGACCTCGATGCGCTGCCCGTTCAGTTCCAGCGTGCCATGGTTTTCGGCGGGTTCGACGCCGTACCGCGCATCCGTAGGCAGCCCGCCTCCCAGCACATAGGGCTCCTGGGGGTCGGCGCCGAACTTCACGAAGCCGCCCTCCGTGCCGAGGATGCGGAAACGCGGGCCGTGCAGGTGGCTGGTCAGGTTGATGGTGACATGGCTGACCACGCCGGATTGGTGCCGGAGTGCCAGGAAGACATCGTCATCGACGCTTTCCTGGGGACGGCGCGCCTGGATTTCCGCGTAAGTGACGGTGGCTGGGCCAAAGAACTGCAGACAAAGGTCCAGAACGTGGGTGCCGAGGTCGAACAAGACACCGCCGCCGTCTTCCGCCGTAGCACTGGCCTTCCAGGCTTTGGCGATCTCCGGCGCCCAACGCTCCATGCCCACCTCAAACCTGGTCACTGTCCCCAGCGTTCCGGCGTCGAGCAGTTTCCTGACGGTGAGCGAGTCGCCGTCCCAGCGCCTGTTTTGGTACACGGTGAGGACGCGGCCCAGCTGTGCCGCCAGACCGATCAGCTCTTCGCCCTCAGCGCTGCGGACGGTGAACGGTTTGTCCACGACGACGTCGAGCCCGGCTTCCAGCGCGGCTTTCGCGAGCGGGAAATGGGTTGCGGGCGGTGTCCCCAGGACGATGAGGTCCAGCTGGTCAGCCAGTGCCAGGATGTCCTCCGGCGTGCTGACAATGGCGGCCTGCGGATAGCGGTCCTTGGCCTTGGCTTGGCGTGACTCGTCCGAGGTGGAGATGACGGCAAGCTCATAGGCAGGGTTGCTGGCGATGAAGGGCGCGTGAAAGACGCTACCCGAGAGGCCAAAACCTGCGACGGCGGTACGGATCGGCTGGGAAGTCATGACCCTAGGCTAGATCAGTAAACCTCACGACGGTGGGCGGCACGGAAGATGATGATTACAAGTTCACCATCGTGGATTTCGTATAGAACCCGATAGTCACCGAGACGAATTCTCCACGAATTCGACTGGGCGGACAGCTTCCGGACTCCGTCAGGACGTGGGTTCTGTTCCAACTCGGCAATAGCGAGAAGAATCTTGCGTCGGACCGGGGCATCAAGCTTTCGAATCTCTTTGGCCGCCGCCGAACTGAACATCACCCTGTACCGGCTCACCGGATGATGCCATTTTCCTCCAGAAGATCATTCAGACTGACCCTGGCACCATCATCCTCCGCTTTCGCGGCATGAAGCGCTTTAAGGTCTGCCTCATCTTCGAGACGTTCAAGCCGTTCGAGGTCCTCCGCGCTGATGAGCACGGCCGCGACTTTACCGCGCCGCGTGATGCTGATCCGCTCGTGGCCGTAGGCTGCGCGGTTGATGGTGTCTGAAAGGTGTACGCGGAGGTCAGCCACACTCATCACGTAGTCTGCGGTTCCCATGTGGCTACTTTAGTCGTTTATGTACTTGATGTACATTCCGTACATAAAGTACATTCCGCGGTGGTTGTGCAGTCTTGCGGCGCGGGATAGGAGACCGCACCCGGCTCAAGAACGCGGGACGTGAGAGAGCGTGGGGACGGCGAAGGCCGGGAACCTCCCGAACCCAGCAAGCGGTTCAAGGACGTTCCCGGCCTTCAGGAAATTACTGCGAGGGGGCTACTTCTTGGCGCCCTTTTCCCAGCCGAGGGTGGTCCAGTCCGGAACGTTGGAGAGGCTCTGGAACAGGGACGGGCCGTAGTTGGCCAGACCCTTGCGCACGAACTGGATCTCCGGGCCGTTCATCACGACGCCCATGGAGAAGTACTTCTCCATGTGCTTCTTCTCGACGTCCATGGCGGCCTTGTTGCGCTCGGCATCATCCGAGATCGTGGAAAGGCGCTTGATCTCGGCGTCGAGTTCAGCATCGCCCAGGCCGTTTTCGTTAGTCGTGGAATCGTAGTACTGCTTCACAGCGTCGGTAGCATCCGGGCCCACGGTGTAACCCGAGATGGTCATATCGAACTCACGGGAGCCAACAACCTTGCCGAAGTCAGCGTCGCCGCGCTGGTCGATGGACACGTCCATGCCGGCAGCCTGAAGCTGCTTCTGCAGGGTCTGCGAGGTGGCAGCGGTGGTGGGGTCGTCACCGAAGTTGGTGATCTTGAAGGCAACAGGGACACCGTCCTTCGCCATGATGCCCTTGTCATTGGCCGTGTAACCAGCATCCGTCAGGACCTTCTTGGCAGCATCCGCACCAGTGTCCTTGACGGGGTAGTTGTCCTGGTAGTACTCGGAGAACGGCATGAGCATCATGGAGCCAGAGCTCTCTTCGGACCAGTTCAGGCCATTGAAGCGCACGTCGCGGATAGCCTTGCGGTCGACGGCGGTGAAGATCGCCTTACGCACGGCGACGTCGGTGAGGGCAGGGCGCTTGGCGTTCAGGTTCAGGCCACCGGCGAACAGGCGCTGGCCACGACGGATCTCGGAGTTGGTGGTCCCTTCGAGCTGCTTGTAGCGGCCAAGGGTACGGCCGTTGGCTGCGTCGATTTCGCCGTTCTTGAAAGCGGCGATGGTTGCACTGGGCTCCATCTGGCGCCAGATAACTTTCTCAAGGACCGGCTTCTGGCCCCACCACTTCTCGTTCGGAACCATGGTGACGGTCTTGGCGGTGGTGTCGTAGTTTTCCACCTTGAACGGGCCGGCCATCCACTCGGGGTGCATGTTGCCCGCGAAACCGGTGTTGAAGGTCTCCGCCGTGTTGTTGGCGGGGTGGATCAATCCGAAGAACAGCGAGTCCAGCGGGTAGACCGGCTGGGTGGTGGTGACAATGACTTCCTTGTCATTGGCGCCGGCCTCGACCGAGTCAACGAAGGCGTAGTTGCCTGCCGTGACGATGTCGATGGCCTTGTCTTCGCCCTTCAACATGTTCCAGGTGTTTTGGAACGTCTTGACATCGATGGGCGTGCCATCGTTCCAGGTGGCCTTCTCGTTGACCTTGATGGTGATGGTCTGCTTGCCATCCTTGACTTCGCTCTTGACCTCTTCGCAGAAGTCCTTGTTGGGCTCGGCCTTGCCGCTGAAGTCCAACTTCCAGCAGCCACCGATGCCACCGCTGCTGATGGCAGCCGTGTTGACCGGTGTCAGCAGTGCCGAAGTATCCGCACTGTTACCGACGTTCGAGAAGCCGTTGAAGTCCGGCCCAATGCTGCCCACGCCCAGGGTGACAGTGCCGCCCTGCTCAAGATCTTTTGCTTCCTTGGCGTTGACGCTGATCAGCTTGCTGATGTCGCCGCCACTTTCTTCTGCCTTCTGTGAGGCCGGACCCGACGGCGTTCCCCCGCCGCAAGCGGTCAGCATGAGCGTTGCTACGAGCGCTACGCCGCCAATCGTCGTGTACTTCTTCATGGTTTGCCCTTCGTGTTTACGACTGAAATATCTTTGCGAGTTGAGACCAGGGATGTATTCAATGCTTCATATGTCGTCAGGCATGCACCACCAGCATGTCGGCATCCAGCTCTCCGTCCGGGAAGAAGCATGCGAAGTCCTGCGCGCCTTCCTTCTCAGAAGCCAGTGGCGGCTCCAGAGTAAGGCACTTCTCTTGCTTTGCGGCAGGTAGTGCGGCGAACACGGGACAACGGGTGGCGAAATTGCATCCCTTCGGCGCATCCAACGGGCTGGGAAGGTCACCCTGCAGGATGATGCGTTCACGGGTGCGTTCCAGTTGGGGGTCCGGCACGGGGATCGCCGACAGCAACGCCCTGGTGTAAGGGTGGCGCGGGTTGTCGAAGACATCGTCTACGTCACCGGTTTCCACGATTTTGCCGAGGTACATGACTGCCACGCGGTCCGAGATGTGTCGGACCACCGAGAGGTCGTGGGCCACCATGAGGTAACTGAGGCCCAGTTCGGCGCGGAGTTGGTCCAGCAGGTTGATGACGCCGGCTTGGACGGACACGTCCAAGGCAGACACCGGCTCATCCAGGACCACCAGCTTCGGATTGACCGCCAGTGCCCGGGCGATGCCGATGCGCTGGCGCTGGCCGCCGGAGAACTGGTTGGGGAAGCGGTTCACGTGGTCAGGCTGCAGGCCCACCAGCTTCATGAGCTCCATGATGCGTTTCTTGATGGCGGCCTTGGGCATCCCCAGGTTTTCCAGCGGTTCGGCCAGGACTTCGTACACGGTGAAACGCGGATCCAGGGCGCCCGTGGGGTCCTGGAAGACCATCTGCATTTCCTTGCGCATGGCCATCTTGGTCTTGTGGTCGGTGGCCACCTTGTTGCTGACGCCGCCGATGACCACTTCGCCCACCTGATCCGGGTGGAACTCCATGATTTCCAGGAGCGTGGTGGTCTTGCCGCAGCCTGACTCACCCACAATGGAGACGCACTCGCCTTCGCGGATATCGAAGCTCAGTCCGTCAACGGCTTTCACCGTGCCGATCCGTCGCTTGATCAAAGCACCCTTGAGCAGCGGGAAGTGCTTTTTCACGTCTTTGAGTTCCAGGACCTTTTGGCGCTCGCGGCGAGCAACGCCGTCGAACTTTGAAACAGGCTTGGGCGGCGCATGGAAAATCTTGTGGGCGTCGGCGTCGTTGGACAGCTCGTTCGCCTTGATGCAGGCCGCCTTGTGACCCAACGTCTGACCCTCAACACCGGGCACCGGGAACAGCTCCGGCTCACCGTGCAGGCAGGCGTCACTGACCAGTGGGCAGCGAGCGGCGAAGGAGCATCCAGTGACGGGCAACGCCAGGTTGGGCGGGGTCCCTTCGATGGGCACCAGCGACTGCTTGGTGGCGGTGTCAATGCGGGGAACCGCACCAAGGAGGCCCAGCGTGTACGGCATCCGCGGGTTGTAGTAGATGTCCTCCACAGTGCCGGTCTCCACGGGCTTGCCCGCGTACATGACCATGATGTCGTCGGCCATGCCCGCGACGACGCCGAGGTCGTGAGTGATCATGACGACGGCGGCGCCGGTCTCCTCCTGCGCGGTGTGCAGGACTTCCAGCACCTGCGCCTGGATGGTGACGTCCAACGCCGTCGTGGGTTCATCAGCGATGAGTACCCGCGGATCGTTGGCAATCGCGATGGCGATCATGACGCGCTGGCGCATGCCGCCGGAGAATTCATGCGGGAAGGCCTTCAGCCGATCCTTGGGGCTCGGGATGCCCACCATGCGCAAAAGGTCGACGGCGCGGGCTTCTTTGGCCTGCTTGCTCATGGTGGGGTTGTGGACCGTCAGTGCCTCGATGATCTGGGTGCCCACCGTGTAGACGGGGGTGAGCGAGGACAGCGGGTCCTGGAACACCATGGCGATGTCACTGCCGCGGTGCTTGCACATGGCTTTATCGCTGAGGCCCAGGAGTTCCTTGCCCTTGAAGCGCACGGAGCCGGTGATGTCCGCAGTTTCGGGGAGGAGCCCCATGACGGCCATGGACGTGACGGACTTGCCGGAGCCGGACTCGCCCACGATGCCCAGGGTTTTGCCGGGCATGAGGTCGAAATCCACTCCGCGGACTGCGTGGACCACACCGTTTTCGGAGTTGAAGCGGACGTTGAGGTCCCGGACGCTCAGGACGGCGTCCCCGGGTGCGTAGAGTCCGGCGTCGCGGAGGCGCTCGGCGGGTGTGTGGGAGATGTTGGTGCTCATTTGTTGACCTTCTTTGCGGTCTTGGTCTTCGCCCGGCCAATGGAACTGGAGCTGGGGTCGAAGGCGTCGCGGAGGCCGTCGTTCATCATGGCCAACGAACCGGTCAGCAGGAACATGACAGTCAGCGGTACCCAGAACATCCACGGGAAGGACGACACCTGGCCCGTGGCCTGCCCAATGAGGACACCGAGGCTGACGTCCGGGAGCTTGATGCCGATGCCGATGAAGGAGAACGCCACTTCGGCCAGGATGGCGCCGGTGATGCCGCGGGTGAAGTCCAGTACCAGCAACGAGCCGATATTCGGAACGAGGTGGCGCCATACGATCCGGCGGGACGGAACGCCCATGTACTTGGCGGCTTTGACGTAGTCACGCTGCATGAGGGACATGGACAGCGAGCGCACCAGGCGGGCAGTGCCCATCCAGCTGAAGAACAGCAAGACGACGACGAGCAGGAGCCAGCTGGGAAGGTCCTTCAGGCCACCGCTGCCGCTGGTTGCCACGGCCACCACCAGGATGGCGGGCATCATGATGAGTGCTTCGAGGATGAACAGCATGGTGGCGTCCACCTTGCCGCCGAAGAATGCCATGGTGCAGCCGTACACGGCGGAGATCAGCACGGACACGCCGCCCACAATGAGGCCGATGAGAATGGAGGTTCGCGTGCCGTCCACAATCAGCGCCATGAGGTCGATGCCGGCCTGCGTGGTTCCCAGCAAGTGGTCAGGTGACGGCGGCATGCCAATGTTCAACGGATCCAGGGTGTCCTTGTCCCACGACGTCAGGAACCCGCCGAAAATCGAGAAGAGGAACAACGCGAGGAAGATGAACAAACCGGCGACGGCGGTACGGTTCCGCATGAAGCGACGGAAGATGATGCGGGACTTGCCGATGACGACGTCCTGGTCGCCGACCCGGGATTCGTCGATTTCCGCAATGGGATCGATGATGTTGGTCATTACTGGACCCTCACTCGTGGATCGACCAGCGTGGTGGCGAAGTCGGCAAGGATGGCCCCGATCGCGAAGATCACGGAGCCGTAGGCCAGCGTGGCGGTGGCGACGTTGACATCCTGCAGGCTGATGGCCTGGATGCTCCAGAGGCCGATGCCCGGCCACGCGAAGATGGCCTCGGCGAAGAAGCCGCCGGTGAAGATCGCCGGGATGGTGAAAGCGATGCTCTGGGCGACCGGGATGAAGGAGACGCGCAGGGCGTGCTTTCGGATGGCCTGGTTGCGGGTGAGCCCCTTGGCCCGTGCTGTGCGGACAAAGTCGGCATTGACGTTGTCCAGGAGGTACTGCCGCTGGGCGATCTGGTAACCGGCCCAACCAAAGATGGTCATCGCGAAGGTGGGCACGGCGTAGTGGGCAACCAAGTCCACGAAAGCCGGCCAGCCAGGGTCGATTCCCGGCGTCGAAATTCCCGTCACGAAGAAGATGCGCTCCCCAACGGCCTCGTTGATGCTGATGGCGCCGAGCTGCACCAGGAAGTAGGCGATGGGCGCTGGGAGGATGTGGACCAAGTAGCTGTAGGACGTGATGACCCGGTCTTGGAACTTGTACTGGCGTGCGGCGGAATAGACACCGAGTGCGACGCCGATGACCAGGGTCAGGATGATGGAGGCGATGAACAGCCGGGTGGAGACCATCACGCGGTCCGCGAACTCGGCGTTGACGAACGCGCCGTTCGGGCTGCGTCCCCAGTCCCAGCGGGTGAGAATGCCACCGAGCCAGTCGACATACCGTTCCCAGGCATTCTTTTCCGGGTCCAGGCCGAGTCCCCGGAAGGAAGCGTTGACCTGTTCAGGGGTTGGCCGCGGGATTTTCTCTTGCTCAAGAACTGCGGGCTTGAGTGATGAGACCGCCAGGAAGTAGCCGGCGCTTGTGGTCAGGAAGATCATGATCAGGTAGATGCCCGACCGCTTCATCAGATATTTCAGCATGTCGGGCGGCTGCCCCGAATCGTGGCAAAACTCAATGCTCGTCCTTCCGCGGTTCCCGGCTGTGGCCGGCGTCAGCTACGAATTGGCGCAGCGGGCCTTGGGTCCCCCGCACCCCTTCAGTGATCACCAGCCTTGTATGGCATGCGTCACATTCAAGAGGAAACTACCACAATAACTGCTTCACGTTTTGCTTCATCGAGTCCAGTTTCGCGCCTGCAGCCAGATTGTTATGTGCAGGCTGCGTCATGTTTACGACGCCAATGGCACTTGTGCGCCTGCAGTGGCGGCATTGGGGGCGCTAACAGGGGCGGGAGACTTGCGCCGGCGCGCAATTAGGCGGGCCGCAGTCAGGAGGCAGGCAGCAGCCGCGTGATCAGTTCGCGCCAGGAGTCCGCGAGGCGCGTGGGTGAAATGCCTCGCACGCGGACGTCGTCCACAATGCGCTCAGGGTCCAAGGCGTAGGTCAGGGACATCGCCATGACCCAGGGATCCGCAATCCCCGCCTCTCGGAGCAAGATCTCCATGTGGCGGTGGGAGAGCTTGGTTGCGGGGACGTCGAACCTGTTTCGGGTGGCGGCACCCGCCGCCTTCAGGAGTTCGCCGTTTTCCAGGACGAAGTAGATCCGCCCTTCGCCGAACGCAATCAGCCGTTCTTTAGCGGCGGCGCCTGGACCCAGCGGTGGCGGCCCGAACATGAAGCCGTGCTGGAACTCGGATTCAGAATCGCTCAAGAGGGTCATCATGAGCCCCGCCCTGCTGCCGAACCGGCGGAAGACGGTGCCCTTGCCCACATGGGCCTTGCAGGCGAGCGCGTCCATGGTCAGCGCTTCGGCGCCAAACTCTGCCACCAGGTCCCGGGCAGCGTTGAGAAGGCGCTCGCGATTCCTCGCTGCGTCACTGCGCTCGTGGGGCGCACCTAGGGGCACGTCCGGCCTCATGGGGATCGAGCTCACAGAAATATTCTAGACCCCGGGAATAGAAACCGGACCATAGTCCGTTTAGTATCGGTGAAGGCCCCAAAGCCAAGACAACGCAGGTCGGATCCGTGAGGTACCCGGCCAGACACAAGGAGACACCATGTCCAAGAGCACAGTTCTTACCCTCGTCGGCAGCCTGCGCGCCGATTCCCACAACAAGAAGCTCGCCGAAGCCATCCAGCTGAACGCACCCGAGAACGTTGACGTGCAGATCCACGGCTCGCTGGGCACCATCCCCTTCTACAACGAGGACATCGACGTCGAAGGCCAGGTTCCCGCCGAAGCCGCAGCCCTCCGCGCTGCCGCAGCCAACGCCGACACCATTCTGCTGGTCACCCCCGAGCACAACGGCACCATGCCCGCATCGCTGAAGAACGCCATCGACTGGCTGTCCCGCCCGTTCGGCGCCGGCGCTCTCTCCGGCAAGCCGACCGCCGTCGTCGGAACCGCTTTTGGCCAGTTCGGTGGCGTGTGGGCCCAGGACGAAGCCCGCAAGGCCGCTGGCATCGCCGGCGCCAAGGTCCTGGAAGACGTCAAGCTGGCCGTCCCGGGTTCCATGATCCGCTTCGCTGAACTGCACCCGAAGGACGACGCGGAAGTTGTAGAGCAGATCAAGGGCATCTTCGAGCCGCTGACCGCAGTCCAGGACGAAGAAGCAGCAGCTTAGTCTTTCGCCTTATGTGCCCCCGTTCCGCTTTGTGCGGGGCGGGGGCATTCGCGTTCCTGCTGTTTGCTGGGGCCTGCGTGACCAACTCTTATCCGAACCGTCACCGTAGCGGCATGTTGTGTTCCGTCCACCCGGCCTAACGTTGGAGATACAGGTGGACAGGAGCGCGGGGCTGTCATGCATGCCGGACGGGGACTAAAAAGTACGACGGCGATCACGGCTGCCTGCCTCTTCTTCAGCCTGGGAGTGGCTGGCTGCACCACCGCACCTGGCGGTCCTGCAGGAGCCGCACCTGGAAGCGCGGCACCTTTACCCACGGTTTCCGTCAGTTCACCTGCCGCTTCGCCCAGTGCCGCGCCGGTGGCGTCGAGCCCTTCCGCGCCAAACACACCGTCGGTTACTGGGTCCGCGTCGCTGATCCCAACCCCGGCCTCGTCCTTCCCGGATTCCTCTTCTCCGGGGCCTGCGGTGCCCACTCCAAGCGCGGCCGCCTCCACCATCCCCGCTCCGTCCGCAGCCGCACCCACCCAACCGCGTACCGCCGTCGAGCCCTCACCTGAAGCGGGCACCAGCGCTCCTGAGCCTGCAGAAACCGGCACGGTAATGACCGTGGATGCCTCCGGCCCGGCGGTCTACTACGTAGCAATCGACGACGGCGGCTCCCGCGGCGTGCGGTTCGGCTGCAACGACAGCCTTGTTCCCGTCCGCGGCATGGCCATTCCCGGGGATCCGCTGACTGTGGCCCTCGGCCGGCTGCTGGAGGCAGGAATGCCGGTGGACAGCGATGCCGCCCTCTACGACGCACTGGCTGGTTCATCGCTGCGCTATCTATCCGGCTACATGAGCGGGGCCACCGTGGTGGTGAACCTCAGCGGATCACTGCGGCCCGGGGGTGTGTGCGACATTCCACGCATCCAGGCGCAACTGACTCAGACCATCGTGGCAGCCAGCGGTGCGTCGCGGGCGGAGATCTATGTGAACGGCAGGACCTTGACGGAGGCCCTCAGCGTACGGTGAGCAGCGGTACGGTGAATTGAGGCTTGTCGTTGTTGCTTGGCGACGAGATTCGCGGCACCAAAGTACCGCGATTTGGGGAGCAACTCTTTGGGGGAACGCTTTGATGACATGTCCTGACGAGCAGGACTGGCCCAGTGCTGCGACGGGCTACCGCCGCTCGGAGATCACTTCGTTCATTGTGCATCGTAGTGGGGACAAAGTAAGCCTGACGATCCGTTCGCTGACAGGGCCAGCGCCGCAGCAACCATGGCGACTGCTGTACCCGGCCCTCCTCCTGCTGCAGAAGGGCGTGCGGCGACGATACCTCCGGGCGCTGCGCTAGGACATCGCTTCAGCCACCTTCATCACGCAGTAGCGATCGCCAACACCCTCCGGAGGGCCCAGGCCACGCGCAACAAAGCCAAGGCAGAAGCGAACGCCAGCACGAACACCACGGCTTCGGGAATCCACAAACCAGTGGGCGCGCCTCCTTCCAGCACCATGGTGAGCAGCGCAGCGACCAGCAGCAGGCCGAGCCCGGGGATGGCGAACAGGAACACCTCACCGATCTGGCGACGATGGGTTGCCGATAATCTCTCCAAGGGAAGTTCCCGCTGGCCCGGCGCGGCTTTTTTGCCCAGCACGTTGATGAGCATGGAAACACTGGTCAGTGTCAGCCCGGCCGTGGCGCCGGCCAAGGTGGCGAGCGTCTGGA
The DNA here is from genome assembly GCF_040546855.1 of Paenarthrobacter sp. 4246. Classification (NCBI taxonomy): domain Bacteria; kingdom Bacillati; phylum Actinomycetota; class Actinomycetes; order Micrococcales; family Micrococcaceae; genus Paenarthrobacter; species Paenarthrobacter sp. 4246. The sequence goes on along the minus strand of NZ_JBEPOP010000008.1, from coordinate 80,971 downwards.
AGAGGGTTCGCCGGGTTCCGGCATCAACCCCTTCCAGCATCAACGGCTGACGCGCCAACAATGCGATGCCCCACCAGATCAGGACAGCCAGAACCGCCCACAGGTAGTCGGCAGTGGGATGCAGCAGGAACCACCGCCACAGGGTCCGTCGCTGTCCGGAGCGTTCGATCTCAACCTCGAACAAGCTCATGGTCCGCACCGCCTGCCGCGGCTTCATCAGCGAGTGCCGCGGCGGCGATAGCCGCGCGCACAGCAGTCATTCCGCCCGCAACGACGTCCGGCACAAGGCTCGAGTCAGCAGAGCCCTTGACGTCCGGCAGGGTCCTGGCAAAGAAGGCCTCGTTGTCCCTGGCTTGTTTGTTGAGGATTGCAATGGCTTCGGCCACTGACTTCTGGGGATCGTTGAACACGTCCGGGTCAACCTCGATGTGCGAGACGAACCGCTCCTTCAGGAGATCCACCACTTCACGGTCGCCCGTCAGGGAGTCCTTGCCCTCCGCCACAACGTAGTCAAAGTGCTCCACGGACCCGGCCCTGCGGAAGAGGTCGATGAGTTGTTGAATACGATCCCGGATCCGCTGCTTCTCCTCCGCTTTCCCGGACCGGCCCACGCTCAGGGAAATGCGGAACGTTCCTTCGTTCATGAGGCGCGAGGCGCTCTCCAGGACGTCGGCCCATTCACCTTCCATCAGCTTCCCTGAGAGGCGCTCTGCGGGAAGCGCGAATTCGAAACGGCTCACTTCAAGCCGGGTGAGGATCTCCTCGATGTCCTCCCTCACCACAGGAACCAGGGTGGGTTCCAGTCCCAGCATCCCTCCGAGGTACTCCCCCATCCGGGATGCCCGAGGGCCGTTGCCGCTGGTGAGCACAGCTATGACGTTTCTTTTCAGGAACGCGAAATAGGTGGTCTCCAGGAGGTGGTCGCCGGGAGCCAGCGGGAGTGGTTTGCGCCGGCCAAGGGCGTCTCCGACACTCGGTAGGTTGGTGTCCCGGACACGGTCCAGCAAAAGCACAGGATGAGGCGAGGATGCCACCGCCTGCGCGAGCAACACAGTCCCGTCCACGCTGGTGAAATGCCGGTCCGTCGCGGAATCCTGGGCTTTCTTTAGGACCTCCGCCACCCGGCGCGCCGGAAAGGGACGGCTGAGCCCCTCACCGTTCAGCTGTTCGATCCGCCAAAACTGCACACTGCGTCGTGCCATCCGTACTCCCCTGCCGTGGTGGCCTTTGCTACAGATCCCAAGCTATCGGTGCGGTCCGACATTTAAAGGCGGGCTCCGCCGTCGTGCGTTGCATCAGTTCACAAGCTGTACTTGGGCCCCTCCGCAAAGAGTGCATCCATCTCGTCGTGGCTGCGCGTGCCGGCGAGGCCGGCCCAGTTGCCGTCTCCCAGGATCTCCTTCGCAACCCGGGCCACCTTGGCATAGGCAGCTTTGGCCGTGTTGCCGCCGATGCTGACACGACGGACGCCGGCGTCGTGCAGTTCCAGCGGTGACGGGGCACCCACCCCCGCCAAGGCGTTCAGCGGTGCCGGAATACGGCTGGACAATTCGTGGAGGACATGGAGATTCACGACGCCGGGCACGAAGACGCCGTCGGCACCGGCAGTGAGGTAGGCCTCGGCACGCCGCAGCGTCTCGTCGAAAGCCGTATCCGGGAACTGTCCGGACAGATAAGTGTCCGTGCGGGCATTGATGAACAGTGGGATCCCGCGGTCGTCGGCCGCGGCGCGGATGAGGGCTATGCGACGCGATTGCTCGGCGATATCGGTGAGCGGTTCCGTGGCGGAGTCCTCGATGTTGATCCCCACTGCGCCCTCGTCCAGGACGGCGTGGACGGTCGCCCTCAGTTCATCATCGGTGCGTCCGTAGCCCGTCTCGATGTCCGCGGTCACCGGCAGCGTGGTGGCGCCAACCACCCGTCCCAACGCGGCCATGGCCAGCCCCCACGGCACATGGTCACCGTCCCGGAACCCCAAGCTCCAGGACACGGCCGAGCTCGAGGTGGCAATCGCCGTCGCCCCTGCTTCCTGGACAACGCGGGCGGAGGCGGCGTCCCACACGTTCACCAGCACCAGCGGCGCAGGTCCTGCATCATGAAGTTTGTGGAACTGTTCGGCCTTGGTCACGGATCCCCGGTGCGCTGTCATAGCTACATTCCAGCCCTTCCCGATCGAGACGTAAAGCGCGGACTGCCGAACTGGGAGGCGTATGAAAACAACTGTTGCCTCATCAGCAACATCGAGGAGTATCCTGTCACTGTGACCCACGAAACATTGGATGCCGGCGCAACGCTGCCCGCTGAAGCCATCGACGCCATTGAGCGGGCCGCCACGGCCGCCCACCCGCACGAGGAACTGTTCTCCGCGCGGGCCGCAAACATCAAGCAATCTGCTGTCCGGGACGTCTTCGACATCTCCATGCGGCCGGGCCTTGTCTCGCTCGCCGGAGGAAATCCGTACCTGCAGTCGCTGCCATTGGAGAAGCTCGGCCACACTGCAGCCCGCATCATCGCCGAAGAGGGGATGACAGCCCTCCAGTACGGCGGCGGCCAAGGCACTGAAGAGCTCCGCCGACAGATCTGCGACATCATGGCGGCAGAGGGCATTACCGACGCTGATCCCAGTAATGTCGTGATCACTGCGGGCTCCCAGTCGGCACAGGACGTGGCCACCAAAGTTTTCTGCAACCCCGGCGATGTTGTCCTGGTGGAAAACCCCACCTACGTGGGCGCCTTGAACACGTTCGAGGCGTACCAAGTGGAGGTGGCACCGATCGACATGGACGACGACGGCCTGGTGCCTGAGCTTCTTGAGGCCAGGATCGCGGCGCTTCAGTCGGAGGGCAAGAACATCAAGTTCCTCTACACGATCCCCAACTTCAACAATCCCTCCGGAATCACCTTGGCCGAGAACCGCAGGCAGCGGATTGTCGATATATGCCGCGACGCGAATATTATCGTCCTTGAAGACAATCCCTACGGACTGCTGCGATTTGACGGCCACCCCATCGCTCCGATGCGAGCGGCCAACCCGGACGATGTCATCTATCTCGGCTCCTTCTCCAAGATCTTCGCTCCCGGCCTTCGGATTGGCTGGGCACTGGTGCCTGCGCACCTGCAGCGTCGCTTCTACCTTGCGTCGGAAGCCGTGACGCTCTGCCCGCCGCCCCTGAATCAGATGCTTGTCTCGGCATATCTCCGCGAGTATGACTGGGAGGGCCAGATCGACACATACCGCAAGCTCTACGCAGAGCGGTGCGAGGCATTGCTCTCCGCCCTCGACGAGTACATGCCGGAAGGCCTCACGTGGACACAACCGGCCGGCGGATTCTTCGTGTGGGTCACCCTGCCCGAAGGGGTGGACACGTATCCGCTGCTCGCCAAGGCCATCGACGCCGGCGTGGTGTTCATTCCCGGCGCAGCCTTCTCCCCCGCCGACGGACCCTCCAACAAGCTCCGCCTGGCGTTCAGCGCGGTGCCGCCCGATACGATTGCCGAAGGCGTCCGCCGCCTGGCCCCAGTTTTGGCAGAAGCCATCACAGCCACCAATGAAGGAGCAGCACAATGACCGGAGTTGTGATTGTCGGAGTAGACGGCAGCGAGACGGCAATGAGGGCAGCACGGGCCGCCCAGCAGCTGGCCATCGGCCTCGGAGCCAGCCTGCGGGTCGTCAGTGCTTTCGACAGCAACCGAACTGAGGTGGTCGAAATCGGCACCGACAAATGGATCGTGTCCGACGCCGCCGAAGCGGAAACCGTAGCCCGCACCGTGGCGGAGCAACTGGCCCACGAGGGTCTCGAGGTCACCTACTCCGCTGCCCGCGGCAAGCCCGGCGAAGCCCTGGTGAAGGAAGCCGAAATGCAGGAAGCCCGCCTGATCGTGGTGGGCAACCGGCGCATGCAGGGCTTGGGCCGGGTGCTGGGCAGCGTGGCCAACACCGTGGCCCACACTGCACCGTGCGACGTCTACATCGCCAAGACCGACCAACCGTAAAGCGAGCTGAATCACGCCGCCGGGTGGGGAGCCTCACCCGGCGTTTGGCCTCTTTCAAGCCATTCCCCTGAAGTCATCGTTATAAAATCGAGATGCCCCCAATGGCGCGTGCCACCTCCACTATCCGACTTCAGGGGATCATTTTCTTGCTTACTTTGCAGCCGCGCCAGCGCGTGGGACACGACATCCTGCTTGCCCGCCACGGCAACAACATCAGCACCATGCGCTACGACCGCAGCAACGATCGCATCATCGCGATGCTCGACGACGGCTCCTGGGACAGCGCCCCCAACATGATCGCCCCGGGGCTTGATATGCCCGAGACTGTCGGCAGCGTGTTCCGCAAGGACTGGCGCTTCCTGTCCGTGGCATGCATTGCCATGGTCACCGTCGCCGCCGTCGCCATGGGCATCAGCGTGGAGATGGCCAACCACATGTCCACCACCGAACTCCAGGCACTGCTGGTCAGCTACCCTGCGTTTTAGCTGAAACGGAATGCGGCTCCTCGAGGGGGGCCGCGTCGCCGAAATTCAGGGCGACATTGCCTCCTTCCCTCCTCCGGCGCGCCACATAGATGGTTGCGCCCACCGCAAGCCACGCCGCTCCCAGCAGATACGTGAACCAGGCGAGGGACGTCCACAACCACGCGATGAAGGCGAACCCCACCAGCGGCATGACCAGGTTCCGCAGCACGCTTTGGGGGCCGCGCTTGCGCAAGTCAAAGAACAGCACCTTGATGGTGGCCAGGTTGACCGCGGCGAAGGCGATCAAAGCCCCGAAGTTGATCATGTAGACGGCTTGTTCCAAGGTGATGAACAAAGCTGTCAGTGAGACTGCCGATACCAGCAGCGCCGCCACATGCGGCGTGCGAAAGCGCGGGTTCAGGGTGGCGAGGGCGCCGGGCAGGATCCTGTCCCGCCCCATGGCATAGATGACCCGGCTGACACTCATCTGGGCCGCCGTGCCGCAGAGAACAAGTCCACCCAGGTTCACCACCACGAAGACCACCATCAGGACATCTCCGCCGGCACGTTGCATGAGCTCCGTTCCTGCTGCGTCAAGGTTCTCGATGGCCCTCCACTCAGGAGCGATGAGGCTGCCGGCTACGGAAAACAGCGCGTAGCCAACGCCTGCGAACAGCGTGGACAAGATAATGCCGCGCGGCACGTCCCTCTTGGGGTTGCGCGCTTCCTCAGACAGCGTGGAGACGCCGTCGAACCCCAGGAACGCGAAGGACACAATTGCTGCGGCGGCCATGACAGGCGCCAGCCCACCCTCCCCAAAAGTGAGGGGCCGGGTGACGTTCTCCACAGTCAGGTCCGGGGCGTTGAGGACTGCCAGCACCAGGAAGACAAGAATGACCACGACGGACGCCGCCACCACTACGAAGTTCATCTTCTTGATCCAAGCAACACCGATCACACTGAAGACGCCCACCACCAGAAGGCATACCAGGACTGCGAGCTGTGACGGGATGGCAGGCAGCATGCTGTTGAGATAGAGGCCGAAGAGAAGGAAGTTAACCATGGGCAGGAACAGGTAATCCAGCATCATGGCCCAACCCACCATGAAGCCCACCGGCTTTCCAAAAGCCCTTGCTGCATAGGCATACGCGCCACCGGTGACAGGAACGTTGCGCGCCATTTGTCCATAGCTATGGGCTGTAAAGAGCATGGCCACCAAGGCAGCTAAGTAGGCTGCAGGAAGATGCCCATCGCTGATCTCCGTGCCGGGGCCATAGACCGCCACCACGGACAAGATACCCATGGACGTTAATCCGAAGGCGACCAGTGACGGCAAGCCAAGGACCCTTTTGAGCGTTGGACCGGAGGGCGGGGACTTGGTAGCACTTGCTGGGGTGGTGTACATGGGCTTCTCCTCGATGGGATTCACATCACATAAATGAATGGTGATCATTAGAGTAGGCGCTTGATCGACTTCTGCATAGATTTGGTATCCCAAAATATCTGCCGGCTGTCCATGCGGCGGGGATTTTAGGCATATTCTGCTTGAGCACTATTACCATTAGACCCTTTGGTATACCGTTGATTCATCACTTGGGAGGCCTGATGACAACACATTCACCTACGCACGAGGTAGGCCAGGGCCGTTGTTTCGGCGGTCCGTCTCTCCTCACGACGCGGGGCTTCGTGGACGCACATATTCACCCGGATAAGACCACGTTGGGTTCTGCATGGTTGCCGCGGCGGTCCGCGCGCACCTTGGCCGACCTCATCGAAAACGACCTCCACGCACAGTTGTCGTTTCAAGACAGCGTGGAGGAACGCTCCTTCGCGCTGATGAGGCAAGCTGTCCTCCATGGGACCATGGCGATGCGGGCGCACGTTGACGTCGGTACCCAGATCGGCCTCAGGAACATTCACGGCGTCAAGGCGGCCGCGGAACGACTTGCGCCCTTCCTGGACGTCCAAATCGTCGCTTTCCCGCAGTTCGGCCTCCTCAGTAATCCGGGGACGCTCAACCTCATGGAAGCGTCATTGTCTGAGGGGGCAGACTTGGTAGGCGGCCTTGACCCTGCTTCGCTGGACGGCGATCTTGATGGCCATCTGAAGGCTGTCTTTGGACTGGCGAACAAGCATGGCAGGGATGTGGACATCCACCTCCACGACGCCGGACCGGAGGGGCTGGCGCAATTGCGGGACATCGCCCGGCGCACGCGGGCGGAAAGCATGCAGGGCCGCGTCACCATCGGACACGCTTTTGCTCTTTGCGACCCGTCGCAACCCGGGCTCGAAGCCACTCTTGATGCCATGGCCGAGGCCGGAATGTGGATGGCGACGTGTGCCCTTGGCGCCGATCCGGTCCCTGCTCTGGATGTCATGGAAAGGCACGGGGTCAAGGTTGCGCTCGGCTCCGACGGTGTTCGGGACGCGTGGTCACCCTTTGGCACTGGGAGCATGATGGACCGCGCGCATCTGCTCGGATACCGCACTGGCGCTTCCACCGATGCCGAGCTGGAACGTTGCTTCAGGATCGCTACGGCTGCAGGCGCAGAGCTTGTGGGATCGGCGGCCGTGCGCGATTTTGCCGGTGCGGAATCAGATGACCGTCTCGTTTTCGCAGCAAACTCAATCCCCGAACTGGTGGTCGACCGGCCGTCACCGCTGCGGGTTATCCGGGGTGGGCGACAGGTGGTGATTCAGGAGGCAAGCCAGCAGTGCTAGAGCATCATTTCCTGCAACAACCACCACAGGCCGGCAATCACCACACCACCAAACAGCGAGCCAACGATGACCTGGCCCAGGGTGTGGGCACGCAGGACCAGCCGCGACCAGCCCACTGCTGGCACCAGGAGCAGCACAGGCAGCCATGCCGGTCCAAACATCGCGACCACAATGACAGCCGCCGCGGCAAGGGCAGAAGCATGCCCGCTCATCTTCCAGAAGGCGCTGACCACCGCCAGGATCCCGATACCACCGATGAGCGCGATGATCATGACCAAGACACTGACCGGTCCATTCATCACTTGCAGCACCACCAGGCCAACCACTACCGACACCAAGGCCATCAGCAGCAGGGCCGGCCGTTGGCGTCGGTCGCTGACATGGTGGTCCGTGATCCTGCCCAGTTTGACCATCACCAGCACATAGGCCAGCGGCAGGACACAAACGAACAACGCGGCCAGAAGCCCGTACCAGATGGTTCCCGGAAATCCGGGCTCGATCGCGGGGCTGATCAATAACAGCCCAAACACCACGACCGGCGGCTGGAATACCTCCGTCAGGACACGGGCAACTGTGCGCCACGGCCCCGACACCAGTTGAGGGGGCACGTGGCCTGAGACGCTGGCGGACACCTCAGCGACGGGCACGGCGTCCGGGTAGGACGCTGTACCGTCCGGTTGGGACGCTGTACCCGGACGTGGCGAGGCGTCCCTGTCAGTCAAGCAGCAGCGCCGGTTCTTCGAGAATGGCTGCAACATCGGCCATGAACCGTGCCGACAGGTCGCCGTCCACCACGCGGTGGTCGAACGAACCGCCCAGCGTGGTGATCCAGCGGGGAATGACTTCGCCGTCCAGGACCCATGGCTTCTGCTTGATGGTTCCAAACGCGATGATGGCAACCTCGCCCGGGTTGATGATGGGCGTTCCGGTATCAATGCCCAGTGCACCGATGTTGGTGATGGTCAGGCTTCCGCCCTGCATCTCCGCAGGCTGGGTCTTGCCCGCACGTGCCTTGGTGGCCAACTCGTTGAGTGCCAGGGCCAATTCCTTGAGCGAGAGGTCCTGGGCGTCCTTGATGTTGGGGACCATGAGGCCTCGCGGGGTGGCTGCGGCAATGCCCAGGTTCATGTAATGCTTCACCTGGATCTCGGCATTTCCGTTCCCGTCAGCATTATCCACCCATGTGGCGTTGACGCTGGGGTTGCGGGCAGCGGCCCAGATGACCGCTTTAGCCAGGATGAGCAGCGGCGAGACCTTGATGCCTTCAAAGTCTCGCGAGACCTTGAGCCGCTTGACGAACTCCATGGTGCGGCTGGCATCCACGTCCACAAAAATGCTGACGTGGGGAGCTGAGAACGCTGACTCCACCATGGCCTTGGCGGTCGCCTTGCGCACACCCTTGACGGGCAGACGCTCAACGCGCTGGTCCTGCGGCTTCTTGGACGCACCCCAGAACGAGTCAGCCTGATCGTGTTCGGCATCGCGTTGCGCCTGGTAGCTCACCAAGTCCTCACGGGTCACCTCGCCACGTTGGCCCGTGGCAACGACGTCGGCGAGATCGATGCCCAGATCCCGGGCAAACTTGCGGACAGGAGGCTTGGCAAGGACCTTGTTGACCAGGCCACTGATGGTGCCGCCGATGGCCGCGCCCCGGAAAGCGGCCGTCGGCGTGCTCGCGGGCTGGGCTGCTTGGGTAACCGGCGCCTGGGCGCCAGGGGCTTCGGTGACAGGCGCGACGGCGGTGCGTGCCGGCGTCGCGCGGTGGGAAGCCGGCACTTCGGCCGCCTGGGCTACAAGAACTGCCTGGTGGTCCTGAACGGTACCTTCGGCGTTCTCGGCGACCGTGGCTGCCTCTACCGAACCTGCCGGACGCTTACGCGCGCGGCGCTTGACGGCGTCGGCCTTCGGTCCCGAACCTACCAGCGGACCACCGGCTGGACGGTTGTCATCGTGGTCGTCATCGGCGGGCAATTTGCCGTACAACGGCATCTCGACGGCGGGAGCTGTCGGCGCGGCATCGCCCCCCACGCCGTCCGTGCCTTCCGCGACAGCGATGATTGCTGTGCCGACCTCCACCGTTATGCCCTCTTCCACCAGCAACTCAGTAACTGTGCCGGCGAAGGGCGAGGGCAGCTCGACGAGGGACTTGGCGGTCTCGATCTCGCACAGGACATCGTTGATCGCCACGACGTCGCCCGGCTTGACTTTCCAAGCCACTACCTCGGCCTCGGTCAGGCCCTCGCCTACGTCCGGCAAGTTGAATTTCTTTACAGTCACAGTGGTCCTCGGTTTCCGGTTACCTGGCCGCGAAGCCGGGCAGGATCAGGGGGTTTGATATAGGCCAGGGGGCGCTCGTAGGCCTCTGGGCTTTAGTAGGCCAGTGAGCGGTCGAGCGCTTCGAGGATCTTGTCGATATCCGGCAAGTAGTCCTCTTCCACCTTGGCAACGGGATAGGGCATGTGGAATCCACCCACCCGGATCACGGGAGCTTCAAGGTGCAGGAACGCCCGCTCGCTGATACGTGCCGCGATCTCGCCTCCGATGCCGCCGAAGGTGGGGGCCTCATGGGCCACGATCAGCCGGCCGGTTTTCTTGACCGAGGCTTCCACGGTGTCGAAGTCCAGGGGCGAGATGGAGCGGAGGTCGATCACCTCGATGCTCCGTCCATCCTCGGTGGCAGCGTTGGCGGCCGCCAAGGCCACAGGCACCAGAGGTCCGTAGGCCACGATGGTGGCGTCGGTGCCCTCGCGCACAACGTGCGCCTTGAAAGGATCCTCCGAAAGGCCGGCATTCTCGACGTCCACTTCACCCTTGAGCCAGTAGCGGCGCTTGGGTTCGAAGAAGATGACAGGATCCTGGCACTCAATGGCTTTCTGGATCATCCAGTAAGCATCGTGGGCGTTGGACGGCGAGATGATGCGCAGGCCGGCGGTGTGTGCGAACAGCGCTTCCGGAGATTCGGAGTGGTGCTCGATCGAGCCGATGCCGCCGCCGTACGGAATGCGGATGACAACAGGAACGGTGAGTTTGCCAAGGCTGCGGGCATGGATCTTGGCCAGCTGCGTGGTGATCTGGTTGAAGGCAGGGTAGACAAAACCATCAAACTGGATCTCGCACACCGGCGAGTAGCCACGCAGGGCCAAGCCGATTGCCGTGCCCACGATGCCCGATTCGGCCAGCGGCGTGTCCAGGACGCGTTCGTCGCCGAATTCCTTGATGAGGCCATCTGTCACGCGGTAGACGCCGCCAAGGTGACCGATGTCCTCGCCCATGAGCAGGGACTTGGGATTACTCGTCAGCGATACGCGGAGACCTTCGTTGATGGCCTTCGCAATGGTCATGGTTACCATCAGTGAGCTGTCTCCTCATCGCTTTCGAAGCCGGCCGAGTATTCCTCGAACCAAGCCAGTTCCTCCGCAATCAGAGGGTGTTGTTCGGCGTAGACGCTGGCGAACGCATCCCGGATGTCCGGGACTTCAAGGCCATGCGTCGTGCTGCGGACATACTTGGCCAGTTCATCGCCGTCGGCTTTGACCTGATCAAAGAAAGCTTCGTCCGCAAGCCCTTCGGCACGCAGGTATTTCTCCAGGCGGTCCAGGGGATCCTTCTCGCGCCAGGCAGCTTCCTCGGCGGATTCGCGGTACTTGGTGGGGTCATCAGCGGTGGTGTGTGCGCCCACCCGGTAGGTGTACGCCTCGATCAGCACCGGGCCGCGGCCCTCACGGGCATGCTCCAAGGCCCACTCGGTGACGGCGTGGACCGCAATGACGTCATTGCCGTCCACACGGATTCCCGGGAAGCCGTAGCCCTTGGCTCGATTGGCCAGCGGAACCTTGGTCTGGACTTCGGTGGGCACCGAAATGGCCCAGTGGTTGTTCTGGCAGAAGAACACCACCGGTGCGTCGTAGGACGCAGCAAAGACCATGGACTCGTGGACGTCGCCTTCTGAGCTGGCTCCGTCACCGAAGTAAGCGATGACTGCGGCTTTGGGGTCTGTGGAGTCAGTTGCTGCGGCGAGCTTCTGGTCCCTCTGGATGCCCATGGCATAGCCAACTGCGTGCAGCGTCTGGGCTGCAAGAACCAGAGTGTACAGGTGGAAGTTGTTCTCACGGGGATCCCAGCCACCGTTGGACACACCGCGGAACTGCTTGAGCAGTTCGGCGAGGTCTACGTTGCGGACCAGCGCGACACCGTGCTCGCGGTAGGTGGGGAAGATGTAGTCCTGGGGCTGGCTGGCGTGGCCGGAACCGATCTGCGCGGCCTCCTGACCTGTCAGCGGCACCCACAGCGCCAACTCACCCTGGCGCTGCAAGGCGGTGGCTTCCTGGTCGAAACGACGGATCCTGGCCATATCCGTGTAGAACACACGCAACTTCTCGGGATCGATGCGCTTGGCGTAATCCGAGAACACTGGATCTGAACCCAGTTTTCCGTCAGGGCCTAGCAACTGAACCATTTCCACCGGTTCGCCTGGCGCGGCTGCTGCCGCGGAGGTTGCCGCGAGAGTGTCTTCCGTCCCGGGGGGCAGTTGTGTCGAGCCCATTCCGTCTCCTTGCTTGCCACGGCGGGTGCCGGGCAATGTCTGTCGCTGGGATATATGCCCGTTCCGGTATGTATTCCGGAACGGGCATATTATTGGCTTTCGTCCCTTACTTTATCGGCAGTAAGTTGGGTTGGCGCATTTGTTAACCGCTAGGAACCCAGCGGCGCCTTTGTATAACCTGCACAGAGTTCCAAGAATCGGGTGTTGGCCTCGACCTCACCGATGCTTACCCGTACGCCCTCATTGGCGAAGGCACGCACGGACAATGCTCGCTCTGCCGCCAAGGCCGCAAACTCGCCGCTGTGCTCCCCAAGATTCAGCCAAATGAAGTTGCCTTGGGCCTCAGGAACAAACCACCCAAGGTCCCGGAGGCCGGCTGTGACGCGGTCCCGCTCGTCCACCAGGCTTTGTACCCTTTCCACAACCTGATCGAAATTCTCGATGGAGGTAACAGCGGCGCGTTCTGCGATTTGGGAAACTGCAAAAGGAGTGGCGGTGACGCGGAGGTGTTGCGTGAGCAAGGGGCCCGAGACGCTGTATCCAACCCTTAGTCCGGCCAGTCCGTGCGCCTTGGAAAAGGTCCTCAGCACCACTACGTTGGGGTAGTTGCGGTACAACTTGATGCCGTCAACCGCCTCTGAATCCCGAACGAACTCCTGATACGCCTCATCGATGACCACCACCACATGTGGGGGTACAGACTGGATGAAGCGCTCAGTTTCTTCTGCCGTGAGGATGGGACCTGTGGGGTTGTTCGGGGTGCACAGGAGGATCACCTTGGTACGGACAGTGACAGCCGAGGCCATGGTCTCGAGGTCGTGCCGTCCGTCAGCCAGCAATGGGATCTGGACACTGGCGGCACCTGCGAGGCCGACACAGATGGGATATGCCTCGAAAGAACGCCAGGCATAGATGACCTCGTCCTGCTTGCCGTCGTCGTTCTGCCCGGCAAACGTTGCGAGAATCTGGTTCAGCGCTCCAAGGCTGCCCGCACCAGTGACGACATCGTCGGCGGGGACATCGAGGAAGCCGGCAAGTGCGGTTCGCAGCTTGGTGGCGAGTGGATCCGGGTAGCGGTTGATATCGGACTGGTCAGCAATTGCCTGCAACACTGCAGGAATCGGAGGCAGCGGGTTTTCGTTGGACGACAATTTGTAGCTGGTGAGGCCCTCAATCGCAGCGGGGGGTTTACCTGCCGCGTACTTCGGTAGCCTGTCCACGACCGGTCGAGGGAGTACGCCCTCCGGTGCGTTGTCAGTAGTAGTCATGGCTTCAAGCCTACTTGGCTGCTTATAGCTAATGCGGAGCTGATTAACAGCTCCGTGTGAAAGCATGGGCCCATGGGTTCATTCATCATTCGCGTCCTCATTAACGGGCTTGCCCTGTGGGTGGCCACCTGGCTCCTGCAAGGCATGGATATCACCACAAGCGCCACCGAGAAAGCCGCCACCAATGCAGGACTCACCCAAGGTGCAGACACCGCCGGCATCATCCTGGCGTATTTGTTCATAGGACTGATCTTTGGTGTAGTGAACGCGGTCGTCCGCCCTCTGGTCAGGCTGCTGTCCCTCCCGGTAACCATCATCACGCTTGGCCTGTTCACCATCGTTATCAACGCAGCGATGCTGTACCTCACTGCCTGGCTGAGCTCTTTCACGCCAGTACACCTCACCCTCGACTCGTTCTTCTGGACAGCCATTCTGGCCTCGCTCATCATCAGCATCATCTCGATGGTGGCGGGCCTGATACCTGGAGCCCGAAAGCGATAGGAGCAACACACCTACCGCGTTCCAACCCCCTTCTTCGTGTCCTGGACGGTCGGCGGCGAATCCGGCTTCACCGCCGACGGCGAAACTGCCAACCGCGAAACCGGCATCGGTGCCCTTTCCATCCTGAACCGCGTCACTCTTGCTACCCCACCGGCACCCACAACCCCCGCGAATACGGCGGTCGAAGCGACCAGGGACTCGTCGTGGCTCGCGGCAACCAACTCTGCTCCTGCTGCGTAATTCTCCTGATCGTGTCCCGGGCCAAGCCCAGCGTCCTGGCCTTCGGGCGCCCTGACCTCGTCCGTCAGCGACACCGTCACCCTGTCTTTCGTGTCGGCGTTTACTTGGCCGTCTATTCCCGGGACCCAGTCCTGCACATGTTCCAAGTGGAGTGAGGTGATGCCTGGCTCGGGCGTGATGCCGCCAACAGGGGCTCCGGCTGTCAACACATATTTGAGGTCGAACTCGCTGAGAAAGGCCTGGTTCCGGCTGAGGTTCATGGCGTGTATACCGCCCTGGCTGTGCCCCACCGCCACGACGTGGTCTCCGGCTTCTGCTCCGGCTTCGCGGAGGGCCTGGCCAACAGCCGGGATCACTTCCTCCGAATCGTAGGCAACGGCCTCGCCGATGCCTTGAATATCGAGCGGGTTCGTATTGGGTGAGTTGGGTTGAGTTCCAGGTATCAGCACCATCCAGGACGACGAGCCGTCCTGTTCGAACTGGATGACTTCGATCCCGCCGTCATTCCGGGCATGAAGCCTCTCGAGTCGGCGAAGGCTTTCTGCCATTGAAGGCTCAACATGTTCTACTGCTTGCTCAACTTTCTCGACCCTGACGTCTCTGGGTTGAAGGGCTTCAAGGAGCGGCGACTCCAGAATTCCGTGAAGGGTATCCCTCGTGCTGGTCCAAGGTGGAACCACAACTCCCCTGAGGACGTTGTGCGTCATGTCGCGGCCAGGGAACCAGCCTATTCCCGAGACCCTTAGCTCATCGAGACGCAGTTGCTGCCGGAAGCCGTTGCCGGCTTCTACTACCTCGTAATCCCGGTGGCTGGCCCGAACACTCGCGCCGACCTCAACCAACTCCTGACGCACTTGCGCCACGTCCCTCCTGCTCCCGGCAATAGCGTCGGCGGCACTGCGGCCGGTTTCCAGGGACTCGTACAGGTACGGTTCCAAATCGTCCTGGACCCGACGTGCCTCGTCTTCGATACCAAGGAGCTGTTGGACAACGTCATCGAGCTGGGTTGCGCCCCGCAGGAGTTCCTCCAACTGGAAAGACACCCCTCCTACCCCGCCCCTTATGGTGAGAATTCCGTCAGGCGCCGGCGGTAAGGGTCGTGGCGCTTCACCGGCTCCCACTGGAGCTGAATCGGCCACTACCGTCCCCTCTCACCGGAAACTGAAACGTTCTGGGAATGCCGCAACACCAAGGCAGCGGCGGTGTCCATGGCTTCACGGGCACGCATCAGCGCTGAAGCATGCAGGGCAATGGTTGTCCGGTAGGCGCGTCCGGCGGGAGACTGCCAATCCTCCATTTGAGTTCTTCGCAGGGACGTCAGAACAGCGTCCACTTGGTCTACGCACGTCTTGATGCGCCACGCGAGCCGTTGGACTTCGTGGCTTCGGGAGGAACACTCCAGGGGGTCGAAAGTGGGCGGGTTGGCTGCAGGCATCAAGCCGACGCTCATGTCCGTATACTCCATTGATTGTTCTGCTGATCGGTAGGTTCGACGCTACGGAGCGCAGGAACCCAACGGAAGCGACGACGTCGCGTATGTGGATAACCACGGAGCCATCCACATAGCGGCGTCACCGACTCGGGCGCCGTTGCGGAACATGAAAGAATAGGCACCATGGCTGAATCCCCTCGCGTGTCCCTCGCTTCCGAACCTCTCGCCCTTGGCGCCCTTGACGGCCGCTACCGTGCCGCCGTCGCGCCCCTCGTGGATTACTTGTCCGAGGCTGCGCTTAACCGCGATCGCGTTCACGTCGAAGTCGAGTGGCTCATCCACCTGACCAGCCAGTCCGTGCTGCCGGGCGCCGGTCCACTGTCCGACGAGCAAATCGCGCAGTTGCGTGCCATCGTCACCGATTTCGACGCCGCTTCGGTCAACGAACTCGCCGAGATCGAGGCTGTTACCGTCCACGACGTCAAGGCCGTGGAGTACTACATCGGCCGCCGCCTGCCCGCCATTGGCATCGAGAATCTCACCGCTATGGTGCACTTTGGCTGCACCTCGGAAGACATCAACAACCTCTCCTACGCCGTTGGCATCAAGGGCGCCGTGGAGAACGTGTGGCTCCCGAACGCCGCCGCCCTCGTCCAGCAGATCGAGGCCATGGCGGAAGAGAACCGCGCTGTGCCCATGCTGTCCCGCACCCATGGCCAGCCCGCCACCCCCACCACGCTTGGCAAGGAACTGGCGGTCATCGCCCACCGCCTGAACCGCCAGCTGGCGCGCATAGCCAAGACCGAGTTCTTGGGCAAGATCAACGGCGCCACCGGCACCTACGCCGCCCACGTCGCGTCGGTCCCGAGCGCTGACTGGGAAGCCGTCGCCAGGACGTTCGTTGAAAGCCTTGGCCTCACGTGGAACCCGCTCACCACGCAGATCGAGAGCCATGACTGGCAGGCCGAGCTCTACGCCGACATCGCGCGCTTCAACCGCATCCTGCACAACGTTTGCACTGACATTTGGAGCTACATCTCAATCGGCTACTTCCGTCAGATCCCGGTTGCCGGCGCCACGGGTTCCTCCACGATGCCGCACAAGGTCAACCCGATCCGTTTTGAAAACGCGGAAGCCAACCTTGAGATCTCCAACGGCCTCCTGGACACACTGGGCGCCACGCTGGTGACCTCCCGCTGGCAGCGCGACCTGACGGATTCCTCGTCGCAGCGCAACATCGGTGTCGCCTTCGGCCACTCGCTGCTGGCCATCTCCAACGTGGCCAAGGGCCTCAAAGCCCTCGACGTCGCCGAGGAAGTCCTCGCAGGCGACCTCGACACCAACTGGGAAGTCCTGGGTGAGGCCATCCAGATGGTCATGCGCGCCGAGGCCATCGCAGGCGTTGAAGGCATGGAGAACCCGTACGAACGGCTGAAGGACCTCACCCGCGGCCAGCGCGTGGACGGCGCCCGGATGCAGGAATTCGTGCAGGGACTTGGCCTCTCCGCCGACGCTGAGGCACGCCTGCTCGCCCTGACTCCGGGCAAGTACACGGGCATCGCCGACAAGTTGGTGGACCACCTGCAGTAAGACCAAACGCGCGCCGACGGCGGGCCGGGGCTGGGTGCCTCGGCCCGCCGTCGACGTTAATCGTGTTTTCTGCCTGCGTCTCTCCCGGCTTCCCTCCCGGGACCGAGCGTGAGTTCTGGGCCACGGCGTGTCGGGTCCTTCTGGTGCTTGAGTGGCTGATTGGCTGGGAATACATAAGGAAGATGGCGGTGCGGCCAGTGGAGTCCAGCACAGCCGGCGCGGCCATTGCGGCGGTGCATGTGACCGCGCGACCCTCTGTGAAAACGGATCAGTTACGACGTAAGGAGCGGAGCACCCATGAAGCTCCTGTTGATCAGGCACGGACAAACGCCCGGAAATGTTGCCGGCCAACTGGACACCGCCTTTCCCGGACCGGGACTGACAAAACTCGGTGAGCGCCAAGCAGCGGCCCTCCCGGATGCGCTGGCGGACGAAGCCATCGAAGCGCTCTACACCTCCACACTGCTGCGCACCCAGCGGACTGTCGCTCCCTTGGCGAAGGCCACAGGCATGGAGCCAGCCGTTCTGGAGGGGGTCCACGAGATTGAAGCGGGCGCCTTGGAGAAGAAGACAGACCATGAGTCGCACCTCCGCTACATGAGCACAGTCTTTGCCTGGACGGACGGCGACTTGGACGTCCGGATGCCGGGTGCTTTCGACGGGCACGACTTCTTCGCCCGGTTCGATGCGTCCGTGGAGGAAGTTGCGGCCGCTGGACACTCGACTGCCGCGATCGTCAGCCATGGTGCCGCGATCCGTTGCTGGGCGGGACGTCGGGCGACGGACATCGACACTGTTTTCGCTGAAACCCATCAACTCCCGAACACTGGAATCGTGGCTCTCGAAGGCGACCCCCGGAATGGATGGAAGGTGCTGCACTGGGACCAGGTACCTGTGGGCGGAATGGCCTTGGTCGACCGAACCGCGGAGGACCCCACGGGCGAGGCCCGTCAGCCCTGATCGACGCGGTCCTGATGCGAGCAGTCCTGATTCTTGGCGTTGCGAGGCCTGCTCTGCGCCCCACAACGCCTCCGGAGGGCGCAGAGCGGGCCTCACAACGCAGGAAAGGCCAGCAATTCTCCCGACGCTTACGCGCAGGAAACACCGCGGTAACCACAGCTCCCTAGGCTTAAGACGCATAGACACCTCCCCGAAACCCGGCGAAAAGAGGCAAGATGCAGACCAATCCACGGCTCAACATCCGGCAGGTCACATGGGCCAACCCCGTGGGTGCTGACCTCCGGGCCGCACAGCAGGCTGAACTCGATGCGCGGTTCGGCAGCACGGACCATGAGCCCGGACCTCCGCCGTCGGAAGCAGATACCGCCGTATTCGTAGTGGCGTACGAGAAATGCTCAGGTCAACCGCTGGGGTGCGGCGGGCTCAGGATGCTCGACGAGAAGACTGCGGAGATCAAGAGGCTGTACGTGGTTCCCTATGCCCGTGGTTCGGGAGTTGCGAGCTCCATCCTTGCCGCGCTTGAAGCCCAGGCGCATTCCCATGGGTTCAGCGTCATCGCAGCCGAGGCGGGGTCGGCCCAATCCGACGGTCGAAGCTTCTACGAGAGCGCCGGTTTTGCTGCGGTACCGAATTTTGGTCCGTATGTTGGCATCACCGAATCGTATTGCTACTCCAAGAGGATCGACTCCCACAGCGCATCGCACACAGCCATGGCGTAGCTGGGCGGGCGTGACTGGAACGGGTGTATGGGATTGCGGGTGCCCCACCGGGATGCCTCCAATGGGCATTGTGGACACGGCAATGTCGGGGCCGGGCTGCTGTTCGGCGGCGCAACATCAAGCGGCCGCCGCCGCAGTTCGATAATCTCGGATTATGGAAAAAGCAGACATCACCTTTCGCACCCGCAAATGGGTGCGGCCCGAGGACCTCAACGCCAACGGCACGCTTTTTGGTGGCAGCCTGCTGAAGTGGATAGATGAAGAGGCCGCGATTTACGCCATCCTTCAACTGGGCAATGGCCGGGCGGTCACCAAGTACATCTCCGAGATCAACTTCGTGAGCTCGGCCGTGCAGGGCGACCTGATCGAGATGGGGCTGACGGCCAAGCGTTTCGGCCGAACCTCCCTGACCATGCGCGCCGAAGTCCGCAACATGATCACCCGCCAGCCCATCCTGACCATCGAGGAAATCGTCTTCGTCAACCTGGGCACCGACGGACGTCCGCAGCCACACGGCTACACGGAAATCACGTACGACCGGGATCGTATCCCCACGCACCACCTGACTGAAACGCTGGACGAAGACTGACGCGATCGGAGTCCACCGGGAGCAGATCACTGACCGGCCTCACCCCGGACCACATCTCCGCCGCGCAGCGGGTGGCATTCTCCGGAGGGAGCAGGATTGCTGGCTGCCCACCCCGTTGAACCCGGCCCAGCAGCAGGGTAGAACGGAGGGATGAGCGATGTGAACTCTTGGATGGACCAGTACGAACGCGCGTGGACCTCGAATGACCCTGAAGAGATCAGGGCACTTTTCACCGAGGACGCCGTCTACAACGACCGCCCCAACACGGCGAAACCGTGGAACGGCCACGAGGAAATCGTCAAGGCGTGGGCCGACGCCGGTGACAAGCCGGAGGACTGGACCTTCGAATGGACGCTCCTGGGCAAGGACGGTGACACAGCGTTCGTCCAAGGCCTGACCACGTACCTGAACGGTGACCCCACCTACGACAACCTGTGGGTCATCCGGTTTGCTGAGGACGGCCGTGCCCGCGAATTCACGGAGTGGTACATGGCCCGCGCATAGCTAGCGGGGGTTGTACAGGACGTTGGGATGGATCTGCGTCCAGCCGTCGTATTTCGGCTGGCCGGCGTCCACGCCATCGTTGATCAGCGTCGCTTGAGAATCGTCAAAACCAGTCAGAGTGACGATTTCCTCGTCTGTCGCTACCGCTGCGCAACCAGCTCTCCACCGCTCCGGGAGTCCTACAGGAACCGAAATCAAACAGGCGGACCCGCCGGTGGAACTCTTGGCCGCGAAGTACTCCACATCGTCGTAAGTTGTCAGCAACCGGGCTGACCCCGCTTTGATGTCCGTATCCGCACTGATAAGGCTCACGGTCTCCGGAAGCACGTCCTCCCTCAGGCTCTCGTTCCGTCGAGCCTAGCCCACGGCGATACGTCAGTAGCTTTCGCGGTCAGCCGTTTCGGACACGGGAATGAACGTTGACGCGAACCCTTCCGACGCGCGGGCCAGTACAGCAACATCGGCGCCGACCAGCACAAAGGAGGCACCGGCGTCGAGATACGCCCGCGCGGTTGACTCGTTGAAGGCGTTCACACCAGCCGGTTTACCGGCCGCCTTCGCGGCTTCGAGGCAATGCTCGACGACGGCCCTCACCAAGGGATTTTCCTGCTGTCCCAGCAGGCCCATGGAGGCGGCGAGGTCCGAGGGGCCAAGGAAGATGCCGTCCACACCGTCGACGGCCAGGATCTCCTCCACAGCCGACGCCGCAGCCTCGGATTCGATTTGCACCGTGAGGCTGATGGATTCCGAGGCCGACGCCAAATAGTCGGGGACGCGGTTCCAGCGGGAGGCCCGGGCCAACGCCGAGCCGACCCCCCGGACCCCATGTGGCGGATACCGGACAGCAGCCACCGCGGAGGCGGCCTCAAACGCCGAGTTCACCATGGGAATGAGCAGGTTTTGCACACCCAGGTCAAGATATTGCTTGATGACCACGGTGTCGTTGACCGGTGGACGGACCATGGCCTGTACCGGGTAGCCGCTCACCGCATGAAGCTGGGCCAGGATGGACTCCAGGCCATTGGGGCTGTGCTCGGCGTCGATCAGGACCCAGTCCAGGCCGGAACCGGCGCAGATTTCCGCAACCAAGGGGCTACCGGAACACACCCACATGCCGGCGAGCGGCCGGCCCGCCTCAGTGAGTGCCGAGAAGAAAGTGGGGCCTAGCTGAAGCGGCATGTCACAACTCCCAACGGTCCGTAGTCAGCGTGCACGGTATCACCTTTGTACACCCACAGGGGGCGGGTAAACGAGCCCGCCAGGATGATATCTCCGGCCTTCATCGAGTCCCCGTGGGCAGCGATCTTGTTGGCCAGCCAGTGCACCCCGTTGGCCGGATGATCCAGCACTCCGGCGGCCACTCCGGTCTCTTCCACGGTCTGGTTCTTGTACAGGATTGCGGACACCCACCGGAGGTCGACGGCGTCCGGCCGCACCGGGCGACCACCCACCACCATGGCGCCCATCGCGGCATTGTCCGAGATGGTGTCCACGATGGTCCGGCCCTCCATTTCGATCCTGGAGTCCAGGATCTCGAGGGCCGGAACCACGTAGTCGGTGGCGTTGAGGACATCGAAGATGGTGCAGCCGGGCCCCTTGAGGCCGGACTTCAACACGAAGGCCAGTTCCACCTCCACCCGGGGATGGGTGTACTTGTCCCACTCCACGGAGCAACCGGTTTCCAGGACCATGTCATCGAAAATGGCACCGTAATCCGGCTCCGTGATGCCCGTGGCGGCCTGCATGGCCTTGGACGTGAGGCCGATCTTGCGCCCCACCAACGTGCGTCCGGCTTCCTCGTTCCGCCGCCTCCACAACTGCTGCACGGCGTAGGAATCCTCCACCGTCATCTCGGGGTAGCGGGCGGTCAGGCGCGGGACCGGCTGGCGGTTCCGGCCGGCTTCGAGGAGCTCGTCGGCAATGGCTTCGATCGTCTTCGCGTCCAACATGGTTTAGACCTGCGCCCCCAGCTTGAAGCCCTCTGCAGCTTCGCCGGATGCGCCTTCGGGACGGGTGTAGGAGAAGCCGTCGGCGCCCACGGTGACAGCCATCTCTGAAGCATCGGTGCGTTCGATGATGGGCTGCGGATTGCCGTCAAGGTCCAGGACCAAGGAGGCCTCGGTGTACCAGGACGGGACCACGGGATTGCCCCACCAGTCGCGGCGCTGGTTGTCGTGGACATCCCAGGTGACCGTGGGGTTGTCCGGATCGCCGGTGTAGTAGTCCTGGGTGTAGATCTCCACGCGGTGGCCGTCCGGGTCCAGGATGTAAAGGTAGAAGGCGTTGGACACACCGTGGCGTCCGGGGCCGCGTTCAATCCTATCTGAGATGCGCAGGGCGCCCATCTTGTCGCAGATCTGGATGATGTTGTGCTTCTCGTGCGTGGAGAAGGCGATGTGGTGCAGGCGGGGTCCGTTGCCACCGGTCAGGGCGGTATCGTGCACGGTCTGCTTGCGGTGCATCCACGCCGCGTACGTGACGCCGTCGGAATCCTTGATGTCCTCGGAGACGCGGAAGCCGAGGTCCTCCAGGTACTTGCGGCCGCGCGGGACGTCAGGGGTGACCTGGTTGAAGTGGTCCAGGCGAACCAGTTCACCCGCGGAGTAGAGGTCGTAGCGCTGGGTGAGGCGTTCGACGTGCTCTACGTCGTAGAAGAACTCATACGGGAAGCCCAGCGGGTCTTCGACGCGGACGGAGTCGCCCACCCCCTTGGTAAAGCCTTCCTTGCGGCGCTCCACACGGCAGCCCAGTTCGCGGTAGTAGGCCTCGGCGGCGTCCACCTCTGCCGGGGACTTCACCCGGTACGCGAAGGCGGCTGCGGCAGCGACCGGGCCTTTGCGGAGGACCAGGTTGTGGTGGATGAACTCCTCGAAGGAGCGCAGGTAGATGGTGTTCTCGTCCTCTTCGGTGACGTGCAGGCCGAGGAGGTCCACGTAGAACGCGCGGGACTTGGCCAGGTCCGTGACCACCAGTTCCAGGTAGGCGCAGCGGACGATGTCCGGTGCCGGGACTGTGGGGGTGGGGATGGGGCCGGTGAAGTTGCTCATGGGATTCTCTCTTCGTTGAAAGGGGTCATTTGGATGGAGTTTTTGTACAGATACGGCCCTTTAGAACGGGTTTTAGGGGCGTTATCTGTACAAAAACTCCAGGTTTAGGCGCCGAATTTGGGTGTGTGAACGGAGCCGAGCGTGATGTGCACGGCCTGCTGGTCGGTGTAGAAGTCGATGGAACGGTAGCCGCCCTCGTGGCCCAGGCCGGAGGCCTTGACGCCGCCGAACGGGGTGCGGAGATCGCGGACGTTGTGGCTGTTGAGCCACACCATGCCGGCCTCCACGTTCTGGGAGAAGTTGTGCGCCCGGGTGAGGTTTTGGGTCCAGATGTAGGCCGCCAGGCCGTACTTGGTGTTGTTCGCCAAGGCGAGGGCTTCGTCGTCGTTCTCGAAAGGCGTGATGGCCACGACGGGACCGAAGATTTCCTCCTGGAAGATCCGCGCGTCAGGCGCGACGTCGGCAAACACCGTGGGTGCGATGTAGTTGCCTTCGGGCAGGTGGTCGGGCCTGCCGCCGCCGGCCAGGAGCCGACCCTCCGACTTGCCGATCTCCACGTAGGACGCCACCTTGTCGTAGTGCTCAGGGTGAACCAAGGCACCCACCTGGGTCTTGGGATCGTGGGGATCACCCACCACGATGTTCTTGGCCCGGGCGGCGTATTTTTCGCAGAATTCGTCGTAAACGGCCCGCTCCACCAGGATGCGGGAACCGGCGGTGCAGCGTTCGCCGTTGAGGGAGAACACCCCGAACAGAGCCGAATCGATCGCGGCGTCCAGGTCCGCATCGGCGAACACGACGCACGGGGACTTGCCGCCGAGCTCCATGGACAGGCCCTTGAGGTTGGCTGCGGCGTTACGGAAGATGGTCTGGCCCGTGGTGGTCTCGCCCGTGAAGGAGATCAGCGGTACGTCCGGGTGCTTGACCAGGGCATCGCCGGCTTCTTCGCCCAGTCCGTTGACCAGGTTGAACACGCCATCAGGCAAGCCTGCGTCCTTGAAGATCTGAGCCCAGAGGGACGCGGACAAAGGCGTGAACTCGGCTGGCTTCAGCACCACAGTGTTGCCGGTGGCCAGCGCCGGGGCGAGCTTCCAGGACTCGAGCATGAACGGGGTGTTCCACGGGGTGATGAGGCCGGCGACACCAATCGGCTTCCGGTTCACGTAGTTGATCTGTGAGCCTGGGACCTTCATGGCGTCGTCGAACTGCGCCACGATCAGGTCGGCAAAAAACCGGAAGTTCTCGGCCGCGCGCAGCGCCTGGCCCTTGGCCTGGGTGATCGGCAGGCCGGTATCGAAGGTCTCGAGCTCGGCGAGGCGGGCTTCCTGGGCCTCGACGGCATCGGCGATCTTGTTCAGGACCCGGGCGCGTTCGCGCGGCTTCATCTTCGGCCACGGGCCATTAACGAATGCTTCACGGGCCGCGGCAACGGCGAGGTCGATATCTTCTTTCTGGCCCGCAGCAGCCGTGGCGTAGTTGCCGTTGGATACCGGGTCCAGGACGTCGAAGGTCTTACCTGAAATGGAGTCAACGAACTCGCCGTTAATGAAGTGCTGGATATGGGACGGCAGGTTCTCGGGGATGTAGTGCTTGGCGGTCTCTACTGAGGTCGTCATCGTTGAAGTCCTAACTAGCGATCAGTGGTTGGTAGTTATTGCTTGGCTTGGGCCAGGTACGCGTCCAGGGTGGAAGCACGGTGTTGGCGGGCGGCCTTTTCGATGGTGTCGGCGTCTGCACCGCTCTCTATGAGCTGCAGCAAAGCTTCGTGTTCGCGTACCGATTCCCGCGCGCGGCCGGGGACGAAACGGAAGGTCGAGGACCGGATGGAGGCCAGCCGGTTCCAGCCCCGGTGGACCAGGTCAAGAATGTGCGGGTTGGGGCAGTGCTCAAACAGGACACTGTGGAAGTCCTGGTTCAGGGCGGTGAATCGGACGGGATCAAAGTGCTCCAGGCACTCCCGCATCTCCTCGTTCACCGCACGCGCCCGGGCAATGGAGACCGAGTCGATCAGCGGTGCGGACAACGCCGTGGCCGCACCTTCCACGATGCTCAGGGTCTGCATCGTGTAGAGGTACTCGGTGGGGTCGATCCCGGACACCGTTGCGCCGACGTTCCGCTCGAACTTCACCAGCCCTTCGGCCTCCAGACGGCGGATCGCTTCGCGGACCGGGACCACGCTGAAACCCAAATCCTCGGCAATCTTGGCAAGTACCAAACGGTAACCCGGCGTATATGCGCCCTCAACGATTCTCGCCTTCACGGCGGCATACGCCTGCTGCGACTTGCTTTGGGCTCCGGCGTTTTCGACGGCGGTACTTCCGACGGCGGTTTCAGTCACTCTGGGCTCCTTGCCGGCTCTGCCATTCCTGGAAGCGCGCCTGCCAGTCCTTGTTCATCGGGTACAGCCCGTCCACGCTGTTGCCTTCCTGGACCATCTGGAAAATGAAGGTCTCTTCCTTTTCCTGCTGGATGCAGTCGTCCACCAGTTCCTCGGCGATGGCCGGGGGAATCACCAGGATGCCGTCGGAGTCGGCCACGATGATGTCGCCGGGCTGGACAGTTGCACCGCCGCAGGCGATGGTGATGTCCGTGTCCCACGGGATGTGCCGGCGTCCGAGGACTGCCGGGTGCGGATTGGCGAAGTAGGTAGGCATCTCCAGGTCAGCCACCGCCGAGTAGTCGCGGACGCCGCCGTCGGTAATAATCGCGGCCGCTCCGCGGACTTGGGCTCGCAGCGCCAGGATGTCCCCTACGGTGCCGGTGCCCTTCTCGCCGCGGGCCTCCATGACCAGGATTTCGCCCTCGTTCACGGAGTCAATGGCCCGCTTCTGGGCATTGAACCCGCCGCCGTAGGCCTTGAACAGGTCTTCGCGGTTGGGCACATAGCGCAGGGTCCGGGCGAGGCCCACCACTTTGCGGTCCGGGCGGGTGGCCTGCAGGCCGTCGATGCTCACATTGTTCAGCCCCCGCTTGCGGAGCTGGGAGGACAGGGTGGCGGTGGCGACGGACTCGAGCTTCGCCTTCAGCTCCGGAGTCAGCACACTCCCGGCAGCCGCCGGCTCCGAAGCCTCCAGCCCTGCGGCTTCCCGCGATCCGTACGCCTCCTCGCGCTGGGTGTCATCAGTCTTGGGCCGGGCACCAAAGTCCGCGAACGGCGTCGTGCCTTCCGTAACTTTGGTGACCAGGCGGCGGCTGCTGAAGTCACCGCCGGTGACCTCAATTTCGACGACGTCTCCGGGCTTGGCCACCGAGGCGCCGGCGGGGGTGCCGGTGAGGATGATGTCGCCCTCTTCGAGCGTGAGCAACTGCGAAAGGTCCGCAACGAGCTGCGCGAAAGGGAAGAGCAGGTCCTCAGTGGTGTCGTCCTGGACGAGGTCGCCGTTGTGCCAGGTGCGGATCCTTAGAGCAGCGGGATCAACGGCGTCGGCCGGGATCAACGCCGGGCCAATGGGGGTGAAGCCGTCTCCGCCCTTGGACCGGACATTGGAGCCCTTGTCTGCATAGCGGAGGTCGTAGACGCCGAGGTCGTTGGACGCGGTGACCCACTCGACGTGGCTCCACGCGTCGTCCAGCCCCACGCGACGGGCGGCCTTCCCAATGACCAGCGCGATCTCGCCCTCATAGCCCAGCAGTTCACAGCCGGCGGGGCGTTCAACCGTTCCGGGAGCCTCACTGGAGCCGAGCGCCAGGGACGAGGACGGCTTCAGGAAGTACGACGGCTGCCCCGGAGTACGCCCACGCTGCGCCGCACGGCTCGGGTAGTTGATGTGGACGGCAATGACCTTGCGCGTCCGGGCCAGCATGTCCTGGCTGACTTCCTGGGACCGGAACTCCAATGTCACGGCGCCTCCTCTTCCTCGAGCTGCATCAAGTACGAAATCGTATACGATAACTATCAGCCGTCGAGGTGACCCACGTCAACCCCTTCTTTCGAACCCGGCCACCCTTACATAGCGTCGGGGGCCTCCCGTAGGGTACCGGCATGGACATCATCCTTGTACCCGGCTTCTGGTTGGACGCGTCGTCATGGGAGGAGGTGACTCCCCCGCTGGTTGCGGCCGGACACACAGTTCACCCACTGACCCTGCCTGGCTTGGAATCTGCCGATGCACCACGCGCCGGCATCGGTCTTCGGACTCATATCGAGGCCGTGGTGGCGAAAGTGGACTCACTGGAGGGCAACGTCATCCTGGTGGGCCACTCAGGTGGCGGCGCCATCATCCACGGCGCAGCCGACGCCCGCCCCGACCGCGTGGCCCGCGCCATCTACGTGGACAGCGGACCACTTGGCGAGGGTGGGGTCATCAATGACGAGCTGCCCGACGACGGCGACGACATCCCGCTGCCGCCGTGGGAAGCGTTCGAAGACGAAGACCTGGTTGACCTCACCGATGACCTGAAGGAAGCCTTCCGCGCCCGCGCCGTCCCCGAGCCCAAGGGAGTGGCACTCGACCAGCAGCACCTGAGCGACGTCCGCCGATACGACGTTCCGGCCACGATCATCGCGTGCCAGTTCCCGTCGTCGCTCCTCAAGGAATGGATGGACGCCGGGCACCCGTTCACCGCCGAACTCGCACGGATCCGGGACGTGGACTACATCGACCTTCCCACGGGCCACTGGCCGCAATTCACCAAGCCGAAGGAACTGGGAGAGGCGATCTTGACCGCGGCAGAGCGTGAGGGGTACTACGCTCGAGGGCTTTAGGCCTTGGGCGGCGTGCTCGTGGCGGGCCCCTCCGGCACGGCGCCACCCTCATCCGCCCAGTCACTTCCGGTGGTGTCATCCCGGGCCGGGTCCGACACGACGTCGGACGTGACCGTCGGGACGGTGGTGACAGTAGGGCCAGTAGAAGAGCTGCTGGCATATGGGGGACCAGACCTCTGGTCCGCCTTGGGCGAGGTAATGCCGGGGAACATGGCCTCGGCCTTCTCCATCAGCTTCTTGCCAGCCTCGTAGAGGTTGTCCAGGATGTCCGGAACCGACTCCTGGACAGCTTCAGTTGCATGGTGGACGTTCTCCTGGACTTCTGGATTCTTCCAGACCTTTTCAGTGCCTCCGCGGAGCCGCCGATACACCTCCGGCCAGGACTTGGATCCCCAGACGTAGCCGACGGCCACTCCAACGGCGAACAATGCTTTCCCTTTCACAGGAATCACTCCTTTCGAGGCGGTATTCTTCGACACTAGTCCCGGCGGGCATGAACTGTCACCTGCCCATTGATTACGACAAGCTCAATGGTGATTTGCCGAAATACAAAATTTGGAATAACCGCAAAGCCAACCAGCGGGTAACCGCGGGAAGTAAAGCCGCTGACAGGAACCTCCGGACCGGTGGCACGGCGAGCCATCTGAGGCAAATCTTCGGCAGTCAGGTGGGAAAATCAAGGACACCGCCAAGGGCGTAGTGGACTCACTCAAGGGCCGCTGGAGCGCGGATCCCCGGCATTCCAGGCCCGCAAGCAAGGTTGAGCTAATAGTCAGGTTACTTGCTACTAGCCCCGGGAGCCGCTAGCGTTACTGGTGTAGTACCGAGACCGACCCAATCGGCAGGAGTGCTTTATTGGCTGCATTTCATAAATTCATCGGGGTTGCATAAACAGTTCCGTTCCCCACATTCCATAGGGCCTCCAGGGGCCCCATTACGGTGCCTAGACCTCGGAAGAGGCACCCGGTGAACTTACTCGCTTCATCACGTTCATGGAATTTCCATCAACAAGAAAGTAGGACCAAAAATGGGTTTCTTTGGTTTTCTTCTGCTCGGCCTTCTGGCCGGCGCTATCGCTAAACTTATCCTTCCGGGCCGCCAGGGTGGTGGCTGGCTGATCACCCTCCTGTTGGGCGTCGTCGGCGCTCTCTTGGGCGGCTGGATCGGTGGCCTGATCTTCGGTACGGGCCTGCAGGAATTCTTCTCCCTGACCACATGGCTCCTGGCTATCGGCGGCTCCATCATCGTGCTGCTGATCTACGGCCTGGTCACCAGCCGCAGGACCCACCATGGCTAACAACCAGAACCGCGACGCCAACGGCGACGAACTCGAAGGCCAGTACTCCGAGGGCGACTACGGCGATTCCGGGGTATCTCCGGAGACCCTTAAAGATGACGCCGGCGGCGACTACACCGCAGGGGACTACGCCGAGAAGACGGTACCCTCGGCCGACGCTGAACTGGACGAGCACAACACGGAAGACACCCCTGAGGACCGGCCCTTCTCATCCGAACCGGATGAAGAAGCATCTGGCTCAAGTCGCCCGTAAGCAGGAACCGGTTTTCATGGAACCGGCAGTAACTGAATAACACCAAGGACCCGGAGTGCTGCAGCCGCAGCCTCCGGGTCTTTTGCGTTGCCTCGGATTCCGGCAGCGGACGCGGTCCCGTTTTCGAGGCCTGATATTTTCGGGCAAGGATAGGTGGGGCATCGGTCCCAAGCCCTCCGTAGTGTCGAGGGCAGGGGTGAAGACACGGCAGGGAAACAAGGCGAGGAAACAGGTCAGCATGCAGGAGTGGAACCGGGCAATAGAGGCAATTGAGCAGGACCTCACGGCAGACATCGACGTGGGGACTTTGGCCAGGATCGCCTTGACGTCCGAATATCACTTCCGGCGGATGTTCTCCTCCTTGGCCGGACTGCCGGTTTCGGAGTACATCCGGAGGCGTCGCCTGACAGCGGCCACGGCGGAAATCATCGACGGCGGCACAGTCCTGGGCGTCGCTGTCCGCTACGGCTACGCCTCTGCTGAGGCGTTCACCCGTGCGTTCAAAGCCATGCACGGCCTCACGCCGTCTGAAGCGAGGCAAGCCGGCGCCGTGCTTCATTCCCAACCTCAGCTGAGGTTCCACCTGCGAGTCGAAGGGAATACCGACATGAAACACCGCATAGAAGACAAACCCACTTTCCGCCTTATTGGCCTGAAAGCCCGCGTCCCCCTGGTCCACGAAGGACCCAACCAGGCCATCATCGATTTTCAACGGGGCCTGGATCATGCTGTCACCCGGCGCCTGCTGGGACTGTCAGACATGGAGCCGGCGGGCCCGCTGTCCGTCACCGACAACATTGATGAGCAACGGAGCGAGGGGAGCGAACTGGACTACTGGCATGCCGTGGCGTCCAGCCAGCCGGCACCGGAGGGCTTTGACGTCCTGGACGTTCCAGCGGGCTTGTGGGTGGTCTTCGAAACCGAAGGGAATTTCCCGGAGGTCCTGCAAAGCATGTGGGCCGACGCAGCTACTGAATGGTTTCCGGCCAACCCTTACAGGTGGGCACCGGGGCCGGAATTGCTCAGCGTCCAGGTGGAGGCAGGGGGCACCCACGGCCGCGGGCAGCTCTGGATTCCGGTGGAACGGGAGGAATCCGGCGATCGCTAAGACCAGGCTGGGGGCCCGGATTCGAGGAACCGCAGGATCTCCTCCAGCGGCAGGACGGCTTGCCGGTATTCGCGGGTGAAGACCCGCAGCACCGACTCGGCGGCCTCGGCGTTCTCCGTGCCGGTTGCCTCGGCAGCATAGATCACCCTGATGTTGTGGGCGAAGGCGTCGGCCGCAGTCTGCGCGATGCAGTTATGGGCGGAGATTCCGGCCAGGATCACGGTGTCCACTCCCCAGTTCCTGAGCCGCATGGCGAGGTCTGTCCCGAAGAAGGCGCTGTCCCGGGTCTTGGTGAGCCGGGGAAGGTCGGCAGTGAGCAGGCCGGGCACGAACTCTGCCTGCTCACTGCCCCGGAAGATAAAGCCTTGATCGTCGTCCAGCATGTTCAGGCTCCACGTGGATTTGTCCCGTTCATGCACGGTTCCCACCAAGAGCACGTATGCCCCCGCTTCACGCGCTGCGCTGGTCAGGGAATTGCAGGCAGCAACAATTTCTTCCTGGCGCGCCTTCAACGCGGGCTCCTCGAAGTAAGCGTTCTGCATGTCGATGACCAGCACGGCGATCATGGGCGTCCTCCGGCCAAGCAGTTCACAGCCCCTTGCCTCCCGTCACGGGCAGCACGGCTCCGGAAATGTAGGAGCCTTCATCCGAGGCGAGCAACACGTAGGCCGGAGCCAACTCAGCAGGCTGCCCGGCCCTGCCCAGCGGCGTGTCCTGGCCGAATGTGGGAAGCTTGTCCGGCCATTCCGTGGCGGGAATCAGCGGGGTCCAGATGGGTCCCGGGGCCACCGCGTTGACCCGGATACCTTTAGGTCCCAACTCTTCGGCCATGGCCTTGGTGAAGGCCACCTGGGCGGCCTTGGTCATGGCGTAGTCCACCAACTGAGCGGAGGGGTTGAACGCCTGGATGGAGGCCGTGACAATAATCGATGCACCTGGCCGGAGGTGCGGAATGGCCGCCTGAGCGGTCCAGATGAGCGAGTACAGGTTGGTCTTGAAGACGCGGTCGAACTCTTCCGTGGGGATGGTTTCCAGACCTTCACGGTTCTTTTGGTAGGCGGCGTTCAACACCACCACGTTGAGCCCGCCGAGTTCCTGCACGGTCCGCTCCACAATCTCCGCCGCGAACGACTCGTCCCGCGCGTCGCCGGGCAAGAGGAGCACCTGCGAGCCGCACTCGCGGATCCATTCCGCCGTCGACCTTGCGTCTTCTTCTTCCTCCGGCAGGTAGCTGATGGCTACCTTCGCGCCTTCGCGGGCGTAGGCGATAGCCACAGCCGCGCCGATCCCGGAGTCTCCGCCCGTGATGAGTGCGGTTTTGCCTTGCAGCCGGCCGTGTCCCACATAACTCTTCTCGCCGTGGTCCGGCTGGGGATCAAGAGGCCGGGTCAGGCCCGGTTGTTCCTGCTCCTGTTGCGGGAACTCGCCGGAGTGGTATCCGCGACGGGGGTCCGCCGGGGGCGACGTGAGACGGTTCTGTGGCTGGCCGGAGTTGTCCGGATCATGATGAGTCATGGTTGTTCCTTACCCGCATTCGGCGCCGCCTAACCGCGCTGACCGCTAATCGCACTAACCGCGCAATCCGTCCTACCCGCCACAACAGTCCGGAAGACTACGTCCGCAGGGTCCGCGCCTTGACCATCAGGAACAGACCGTACGCGATCAGCCCCACTGCCACGGCAGCCAGCAGGTACACCCCATAGGGCTGCTCCCTGAGCGCCTTCAAACCGCCGTCCAGCCCGGTTGACTGCTCGGGTTGGGCCCGCACCGAGGCGATGACCACCAGCAGGCCCACCAGGAAGAGGGCGATCCCCTTGGCGATGTACCCCACCACGCCTACCCCCATTTGAAACTTCCGCACCGAACTGTTGGAGGACAACGTGAGGTCCTTGGTGAACTTCCGGCGAAATCCCCGCACGGCGAAAACGATCCCCGTGATGGCGATGCCGGCACCCACGGCGACCAGCAGAAACACGCCAAACGGCGCCTTGAGGAGCGCGACGGTGAAGTCGCTGCTGGACTCCCGGCTGTTCTGGCCCTTGCCTGCAATGAAGGAGACGATGGTGGTGGCGAGGGCGGCGAAGACGATCGCCTGCCCAATGGCGGACAGCTTCTTGGTGATCTTGTCAGAACCGTTCCGGTGGCCAAGGATGGCGTTTCCCAGTTGCCACAGTGCCAGCGCGGCGCAGGCCGCGAAACAGGCCCAGAGCAGCAGCGGCCCATAGGGCTGGCTGGCGAGGGACGTCACGGCCCCGCTGACATCGGCTTCGCCGCTGCTTCCGAACGCCAGTTGGAGGGCGATGACGCCAATGAGCACGTGCAGGATTCCGCTGACCACGTACCCGCCGCGCGCAACAGCGGCGAAGGCCTGCGAATTCGACGCTTCCTCGGCCACATCGGCGGCCTTCCTCATCTCTTCCTTGATGACAAGCCTCCTTATTTATTGAGCTGCATCCATCGTCCCTTAAATGACGCCGGGCAGGATACCTCCCCAATGAGGGAGGCGCCTGCCCGCTTTCAAGTTCCAGGGCGCCTGGGTCCGGACGACCCCTAGAAACCAACCACCGACTGCGGCCAGATACTGCGCAGTCCCACACCCAGCGGGTTGAATTGCTCACGGACGGCCACACGCGTCTGGCCGAGAACCTCGCCGGCATGCCGGACGGCCTCTGCGGTGCCTGACAGGGCGTCGTGGACGACGGTGGCGTTCGAGGACTGGGTGGAGATCTGGTCAGTCATTTGGGTGGTCCTTCCTGGAAGCTCCATCAGCGGTTTGGCTGATGTTTCAACCATCGGACGGAGCCCTCAAGAAGGGCGCCGGGACATCTCAAGATTCGCTCAAGATTCCGGGCCACCACCTCAGGGGGCGAACACCACTTCCAGCACCTGGCCTGTGCCCAAGGTGAGGCGGGCGCTGACGCTGGCGCCGTCGTCGAACAGTTCAAAAGCGGAGGAAGGCCCGACGGCGGGAGGAACCCAGGCAGGCGGCTCGCCGCCGAGGTACACCAGGGAGGCGAAACAGCTGCGCTCCCCGGACAGCCTGCCCTCCAGATAGCGGCAGCTGGCAAAGGCGCCAAAAGGGGACACCCCCTGGGCCTGATACGTGCCGCTGTCCGTGTAGCCGTGGAGCGGCCAGATGGCTGTGTGCAGCCGGCCGTCAGCAAGGACGCCGCTGCTTGGCATCGGCTGATCACCCGCGAGCGCGTATCCGCCGTCCCGGACCGCGAGGATGGAGCTGTCCGGCGCCTCCACTGCGTGCACCCGCAGTTCGTATCCGCCTGCAGCGGCGGTCGCCGTCGCGGCGCGCCAGTCCGAATCAGCGGGATCCTCGGCATCGTTCCACACCGGGGCGTGCCAACTGGCTGCTTGCCCCGGCCCCGCAGGCAGCCGGTGGATCCGCGAGCGCCGGCTTGGCGTCCCAGCATCGTTGAGGAGGGCGAAATGGTTGTCGACGGGGTGCTCCGTGAACAGCGGCGCCGTATGGCTTGAATAGGCGAGGCGGCGGTAGAGGGGATCATCCGGGCCGGGCGCATAGTACTTGTCGCTGCCATGGTTGAGGAGGCGGGCGATGCCGTCCGCAGCAGTGGAGTGGAGCAGGTAGTTGGGGGCCTCGGCATGCTTTAAGCCGTCTGCGGCTTCCAGGGGCGATGGCTCCTCAACAGCGGTCCACACCGGGTGGTCGGCGGGGAGGAGCAGTCCGACGAAGGCTTTGGACGTCCAGTACGGCGAGGCCGGCCCGGAGTATTCCTGGGTCATGGGTTCAAAAGCGCCGAACCATCCCAGTGACGGCAGGCCGTCGTCGTAGGCTCCGCCGTCGAGGAAGTACTTGGCTGCACCGCTGGCGATCCTGCGGGTCTGGCCGGGGGCGAGCGGCGTTGCGCAGATCGCCTCTCCCATGAAGAGGGGCGCGACGGCGGCGTAACGGTAGATCAGGGAGCGGCCTTGGAACACCGGGGCACCGTTCGCGCCGAAGAACCTGACGTGGTCCTCCAGGAATGCGGAGAGGCGACGGCGGGAGATTTCAAGCCGGTGATCGGCTTGTGGATGCCGGCTGGCAGCAAACTCGGCCCACAGGATGGGGTACAAGTGCATGGCCCAACCGCAGTAGTAGTCGAAGAAGTCGCCGGTGCCGTCGTTGTCTCCGTCCCGGTACCAACCTCCGCCCGCGTACCAGTCGTCCAGCCTGTCCAGGCCATGCCCTATCTGGGCTGCGTTGTACTCAAAGCCCGCACCGGCCAGGAATTCAGCGATCATCACTTGGAAGAGCACCCAGTTGTTGTCCACACAGGTACTGCGCGAGGAACCCCGCAGCCAGGCAGCCACCTGCTCTTGCTGCCCCGCGGACAGCGTGTCCCACAGCCAGGGCTTGGTGAGCTGGAGCCCCAGGACCACGGACGCGGCTTCCACCATGGGCTGGGAGCGGTCAGTGATGGGCAGCCATGCTTCCGGCCCGTGCTTCTGCGTGCCGTGAAGAAGGCCCTCGCGGTAAAGGTCCAGATGACCGAAGGGATCGCTGCCCTTCTCCCCCGCCACCCGGAAAGCCGCCAGCAGGAAAGTCCGCGCGAAGCCCTCCAGGCCGTCGGACACAGCGCCCGACGACGACGGGCGGCCGCCCAGCCGGATGGCCGCCTTCAGCGGGGAGAAGTGGGGGCGCACCGCGAGGAGCTGCTGATCCGCGAAGGAAACCCAGTGCTCCCGCGTCCAACCGGTGATGGGGCTGAGGTCAAAATCCGGGGCGGGCATGGTGAAGCCGGTGGCCATGAGTCTCCTGCAGGGGCACGTAGTAGTAGCCCCACCACAGTAGGAGTTCCATCCTTCGCATGACGCGAGTTGAACAATAGTGAACCCGACGCCAGGCCTACTGCATGAGGCGCTCGATGTCGGCAAAGCCCAGGCCCGAGGCAATCGCAAGGTCCGGAAGGCCCGCTCCCGCCGCCGTCGCGTTTCGCATGGCCCGTACCAGGCAATCCTCAGCCTCGTCCATTTCCCACTGCAACCCCTCCACCCGGGCGGCAGCTGTCCACACTTCGTCCAACACTCCGGTTCTTCGGGCCGTAGCGGCCTCGGTGATCAGTACTGGGGGCGTTACTTCGAGGGAAGCTCCACCTTGCGATTCCCTCACAACTACTGCAGTCACTTGGTGCCTTCCGTGTGAGAATGTGTCTCGACAAACTAGTTATATGTCAATCTAGCTAAATTGGCGAGTTGCGGTGTGGGTGATGCGCATCACTAAAACTCGAGCGTGAGGAATCCCTGCATCGGCACGTCTTATCCATGACGGCGCACAACAAGCGCTGCAACCAACGGACAGGAGCAATCGCCATGACGATCCAGACGCACACCCCCGCAGATGTCCCGGCCAGGAACACCACGGCGGGCGACAACCCCACAGCGGCCCATGACACCACCACTCCTGCACTGAATAAGGGCAAGGATGGCCGCGGGGCCACCACGGTAGCCGACGGCGTGGTCGCCAAAATCGCCGGCATCGCCATCCAGGAAATCCCGGGCGTCCATGCCCTTGGGGGCGGCGCTGCCCGCGCCATCGGCAACCTGCGCGAAAAGGTGGGACAAAAGGACCTCACGCAGGGCGTCAGTGTAGAAGTGGGCCAAACCCAAGTGGCCGTGGACGTCACCTTGGTAGTTGAGTACCCGCACCCGCTCCAGGAAGTAGCGGACAACGCCCGCGACACCGTCTACAACGCCATCGAGGACCTGGTGGGAATGGAAGTCACCGAGGTCAACATCACCATCACGGACATTCACGTCCCCTCCGAGGACGCAGAGACCGACGATGCCGGCCGCGAGCCGAGGGTCGCATGAACCCCACCATCGCCGGCATAGCCATCGGGGCTGTCCTGGCCCTGGCAGGGTTGGCCTTTGGTTTCTGGGGCCTCCTGCTGACGGCTCTGTTCATGGGTGCCGGGGCTGTGCTGGGCCGTTCCGCCGAGGGAAAGCTTGACCTGCGTGGCGTGCTGGATGCACTGCGGGGCAAGCGCTCCTCATCATGAACCGCGCCGGAACGAATTGCGCCGGCCACACGCGCATCACCCAGCACGCTCTCCGGAAAACCCTGGAGGCCGTCACCGCCCAGGCGTTCCGGGTGGGAGCGGGAAACGTGGCGGCCGAATTGGAGGACGACGCCGGCAAACTCGGGGTCAGACTCTCCGTCAAGCTGGCGCTCCCGCCGCTTCTGGGACCGCGGAAAACCACAGCCACCGTCTTTCAGCAGGCTCAAACAGCACGAACACAACTGGTGTCCCGCGGCCTGGAGCTGACCGGGCTCGAGATCGGCCGGGTGGATATCCGCCTCGCCGGAGCCAAGGAGCAGCCCCGGAGCAAGCAGCAATCCAAGAAAAAATCCATTCAACGACTCAAGGAAAGGAGCGTGATGTGAACCAGGACCGAACCCAACGGCGGATGATCCGTCGGGAAACGCACTCTTCGCGGGCTCTTCCGTCCATCCTTTCCGCCTGCGTCCTCATGGTCGTCTTCCTCTGGCTCGCAGTGGAAGCCGTGCTGTGGATCCTCAAGGACCAGCCACTGCTGGCAAGCCCCGCGCAGATGCTCCAGTGGCTCGTGGACCTTCCGGTCACCACGCTCCCGGCGGGAATGGCGGCGGCCGGAGCGGGCCTTGGAATACTGGGGCTGCTGCTTCTGGGACTTGCCGTGGGCAGGGGCCGGAAGGCCCGACGCTCCTTGGCAAGCCAGCGCACCGCCGTGGTGGTGGACGACGACGTGATCGCCGCAGCTCTCTCCAACACCACCCGGCTCGCCGCCGGCCTGGCCCCAGGGCAGGTGACCACCACCGTCGGCGGACGGTCCGTACGCGTCCAGGTGCGTCCGACGTCGGGCATTCCATTGGACCTTGAGGCGGTGAGAACAGTGGTCGACGGCGAACTGGCCGCCTTTGCGCTGGACCGCCGGGCCTCATCGAGTGTCCGGGTATTGAGCCAAGGAGCAGTGGGGCAATGAGGCAAACAAACCGTGCACTGAACCGTATCCTGCTTGCCCTCTTGGGCCTTGCACTGCTGGGAGCCGGCGCCGCAGTCATCGCGGCCGGAACCCAGCCGGGAGCAGCGGATACCTGGACAGCAGTGGCATCGTCCATCCGGGATTCCGCCAGGAACCTCGTGGGCACCGCACCCCTGCCAGACCCCGTCCGGAGTTGGTGGCTGGTGGCAGGAACCGCGGTGTTGCTGGTGGGGGTCGCCCTCAACGCAGCCTGGCTCGCCTCCCAAGGCGGAGGACGCACTCCTCGCCTCGCCGAGCAACTGGACGGGACTGTCGTGCGCAACGGAGCCCCGGGGACAGGCGGGGCCCGGGGCCAGACAGTGGTGGATGTCAGCCTGGTCTCCACAGCCCTCCGGGAAGCCCTCAGCGGGAACCGCGACGTCCTGGCCACGTCCGTTTCGGCGTGGGAGTCACGGCGGGGAACCGCCCTCCGGCTCCGCGTGGAAGCCCGCAAGGGAAGCTCGCCACGCGAACTTGCCGACACCGCCGAAGAACTCATCAGCGAAATAGATGCCCTGCTGGGACATCCCATCCCCGTCCTGATCCGAATTACCAGCGGCGCCCGAACCCAGGTGTCAGCATCCCGACGTGCAGGGTAACCGCTGGAACGCACTTCTCTCCACTCAAACCATGCGCGGCACCACAGAGCACGCGCACTGAAAAGAAAAGGGAACACCATGGGAATCAACGACAAAATCAACAACGCTGCCACCGAACACCTCGGCGCTGCCAAGGAAGGTGCCGGAAAACTGACCGGCGACCAGTCACTGGAACGCGAAGGCCAGCACGATCAGGCCCAAGCAAAGCTCCAGCAGGCAGGCGAGAAGGTCAAGGACGCTGCCGCCGACATCGGAGACAACATCAAAGATGCGGCCCGGAAACTCAAAGAGGGTTTCACCGGGAATTAGGCCCCTCCCGGGCCGGCCCCTTACCGATGGCGGGGCCGGCCCCTTTCCTCCACTAACCTCGACCCCACTGGGAAGGCAGAACGTGACTGGTTCACCCGTGGCGCAGCACCAACTGGACCTCGTTCCGGATGCCTTGCTGGCCGGCCGGGCAGCAGACGGTGACACGGCAGCGTTCGAAGCGCTTGCCCGTCGCCACGGCCCTCTGATGCGGGCCACCGCCCGCCGGTTGACCGGCAGCCTGGCGGACGCCGATGACGTGGTCCAGGAAACACTGGTGCAGGCCTGGAAACAGCTGGACACCCTCCGGGAGCCTGCCGCCGTCAAAGGCTGGCTGTTGAGGATCCTTGGCAGCCGCAGCATCGACCACCTCAGGAAACGACGCCACCACATGGATCTGGACGACGTGGAAAACCAGCGCGATGACAGCCCCCGGACGAGAACCCAGGATCCGGAAAACAACGCAGTCAATGCCTCCCGGGTGGAAGCCCTCAAGGCCGCACTGGCCGCACTCCCCGAGGAACAACGACGCTGTTGGGTACTCAAGGAGTTCAATGACCAGAGCTACGAAGAGATTGCGCTGACGTTGAACATCAGTCCAGCAAGTGTCCGCGGCCGGTTGGCCCGGGCACGGATCACGCTCGCACGCACCATGGAGGAATGGCGATGAACACCCCCAACGACACCCTCGAATGCGGGCATAGCCTTGCGGATCTCAGTGCATACCTGGACACGGGTCAGATTGATGATCCCGCGCACCTGGAGAGGTGCCCCGAATGCCAGGCCGCGTTGGCCTCCCTGCGCCACCTCTCCACACTCGGCGGAGATTTGCTCCGGTCCGATGTAGCAGATGCGGGCTCAGGCAACGACGACTGGATGCAGTCCATCCTTGATAACCTGCGCCTGGAACTGCGGCCCGGACGGAGCATTCCATTGCAGGCGGAACACCCGGATGACACGCTTTGGGAATCCGAAGGAGCCATCTCCGCCCTGATCCGGTCCGTGGCCGATGCACTCCCTGGAACAGCCGCCGGCAAGTGCCGGCTGCTGGGAGAGGTGACCACCGTGGGAGCCCCCGTCACCGTGGAGGTGGAAGTGGCGGTGGTGTACGGACATCCCATGGAAGAACGCGCAGCCACCCTCCGGGACGAGCTGGCGAGGACCCTGGCAGCCCAGACAGAACTGAACATCCAAGCCATCAATATCACCGTGACGGACGTCCTCGAGCCGCCGGTACCACCGGTCCAGCCCACAGATACACCCGCCACCACCGAACCGCTGAACACGGAGGACCAGCCATGACGGAGTTTCTGGAAGCCGCGAACACTTCCCCTGCAGGCGGGCCGGCAACCGCGTCAACCGCACTGGCTGAGGAACTGCTCGGGCTCGTCCAGGCCGTAGAGGGGGTCCACTCGGTCTATCCCGCCCAGGCGTTGTGGCAGTCCATAGCCGGCGCCGCCCTGGCCGCGGTCACCGGAGAGACCCTTCCCCTGGTCGGCCTGACCGAGACCGCCGGCACACTGGCAGTAAAAGTCAGGATTGGAGTGAATGCTTCCCGTCCTGCTCCGGCAGTGACGCGCGAAGCAGCCGGGGCGATCCGCAGGCACCTTCTCCCCCGGGCCGCCGTCGTCGAGATATCCGTGGTGAAGCTGGGCAGTTAGGCAACAGCGGTCCAAGCCGCCGGGTTCTGGTTCATAATGAACAAACTGAACACAAGTGAACTTGATAGGCGGACACCTGCATGCTGACCGAGGATCGTCAACAGCTCATCCTGAGGGAACTCGCCCTGAACGGCTCCCTCAATGCCAGTGAATTCGCGGCGAAACTAGGCACCTCGGGAATGACCATACGGCGGGACCTCGCAGTGCTCGCTGAGCAGGGACTGCTGGAACGGGTCCACGGCGGCGCCATCCCGGTGGGCGGCAAGCCGTCGACAGGACCCGCGACGCAGCCGTCCACGTCCTGGCGACCTGGCGGGAGGCGGCCTCTGGCCACCATCGGGATGATCGTGCCGTCGGCGTCGTACTACTTCCCGGGCGTCATTCGCGGCGCTGAAGCCGCCGCGCAGGAAGCGGGCGTCCGCTTGGTGCTGGGCGTCACCAACTATTCAGACGCGGAAGAGCGGCGGCAGCTGCGGCGGCTCTACGAACACGGCGTGGATGGAATCCTCATCACGCCCAGCGGGCAGTCGTTGGCGGGTACCGAAACGCTGGACCTGCTGGCCGAGGCGAAGGTGCCGGTGGTAGTGGTGGAACGGTCCATCGACGACGCCCTGGACCACGGCCGGCTCGAAGCCGTACGGAGCGACCATGTCCGCGGCTCGGAGATCGCCGTGAACCACTTGCTGGGTCTTGGGCACCGGAAGATCGCCATTTGCCTCCGTGAAAACAGCCCCACCGCCCCGCAACTCATCGATGGCTTCCACCTGGCCATGCAGCGTGCCGGACAGGCCCGCGATGACTCGATGGTGCGTGCCATGTCCCGCGCCCAAAACGATCCCCAAGCCCACCGTGAACTGGTGGACCGGATCCTGGATTGGTGCGGATCGGCGGAGGTGACGGCCGCTGTTGTCCACACCGACGAGGACGCACTCCAGTTCGTCAGTGCCTGCCTGGAACGGCAGATCCGCGTGCCGGAGGACTTCGCTATCGTTTCCTACGACGACGAGATCGCCGCCCTCGGCGCCGTCCCGCTTACCGCTGTGGCACCGCCAAAATACGACGTCGGCCGCCAGGCTTTGGTGATGTGCCTGAGCCGCATCGGGGCGCGGCGCGGAAGTACGTCCGCGCTGCAACGGGTGAACCTGTCCCCGTCTCTGGAAGTGCGCGGCTCCACGCAGGTGTAACCCGCGGGCTACCCCCGCAAGCTGTTCACTTCTGTTCATTGTATTGATGATGTTCACTTTTGTGGATTTCATGGTGCCTAGTCCAAAAGTGCCCCCAGAGCACCACGACTTTCGCATCGTGAACTTCAAAGGAGAACAGAATGAAGCGTCGCCAGCTTCTGCTTGGAGCAGCCAGCCTCATGGCCAGTGCTGCACTCGTCACCGGCTGTGGCAGCACCCCGGCCGCCACGCCAACACCCACCCCTGTACAAGACCCCAGCGGTAACATCACGTTCTGGTCCTCCATGGCCGGTATGGACAAGGTGGCGGAAGCGTTCAACGCCAGCCAGGACAAGATCAAAGTCACGTTCGAAACCATCCCCAACGGCGGAGCCGGCGGTTACGCCAAGCTCTCCACCGCCATCACCGCAGGCAACGGCCCGGACGTTGCCACCATCGAATATCCACAGCTGCCCCAGTTTGTCAGCAACGGCCAACTGCAGCCTCTGGACGGCTACATCAACAAGGCTGAAACCGTGGACAAACTCACGGATGAAACCAAGGCCCTGGTGCAGTTCGGCGAGCAAACCTACGCACTCCCCTACGATGCCGCGCCGATGATCATGTGGTACCGCGAAGACATGCTGGACAAGGCCGGAGTCTCCACACCCAAGACCTGGCAGGAGTTCGAGGAGGCCGGCAAGAAGCTCAAGGCCGTTGCCCCCGAAGCGCACTTGGCCAGCTTCAACCCTAACGAGGCTGCGCTGACTGCTGCGCTGTCCTGGCAGGCGGGCGGCAAGTGGTTCGGCACCGAAGGCGACAGTTGGAAGGTGGGTGTCAACGACGAAGCCACCCGGAAAGTCGCCACGTACTGGCAGAAGCTGATCGACCAGAAGATCGTCAAAGTCCAGCAGTCCTTCAGTGACGAATGGTCCGCAGACCTGGCGAGCGGCGCCGTTGTCGGAGTCCTGGGTGCCAACTGGAGTGCCACCGGTATCCAGAAGCGGACGGAGGCCAGCGGCCAAAAAGGCCAGTGGATTGCTGCCGAGGTGCCTAACTGGGGCACACCGGCGGACGCGTTCTACGGCGGCTCCAGCTTCAACATCACCAAGAGCAGCAAGAATCCGGCTGCTGCGGCGAAGTTCATCGAATTCCTTGCCACAAGCAAAGAGGCCATCACTGCCCGCGGCAACACCGGCTCCGCCTTCCTCGCCTACCCGGGCCTGACCCCCGTGGCACAAAAGGCCTTCGACGCCAGCTACTTCGGCAACGACATCTACGAGGTCTTCGACAAGGCATATTCCACCATTACGCCGGGCTGGCAGTGGGGTCCCAACTGGGACATCACCAACACCGCACTCAAGGACGCCTACGGCACGCTGACCAGCGGCGGCAAGGTCCTGGACGCCGTGGATACCGCCCAGGACGCCACAGTGGCCGGACTCAAGCAGAACGGCCTCTCCGTCAAGGAGTAGGCCCGCACGGTGTGGCGGCTCCGAGCTTACGGAGCCGCCCTGCCAGCGAGGAGAATCATCATGGCAGACCATGCCACAGCATCCACTTCACCCACACTGCCCAAGCAAGCCACCGCCGTCGAACCCCGAAACCCGCGCAAACCCCGGGCAATGTCCGGAACCGGCGGCCGCACGGCCGCACTCTTCCTGACCCCGTTCTTCACGATTTTCGCCATCGCCATGGTTGCACCAGTGATCTACGCGATGGTGCTCAGCTTCTTTGCCCAGCAGAAGTCCGGACTCGGCTTCGGCGAGGCAAAGACTGCGTTCGTCGGCTTGGAAAACTACGTCCAGGTCCTGCAATCCGAGAGTTTCGTTGGCGGGATAGGGCGCCTGGCGCTCTATTGCCTGCTCTACATCCCCTTCATGGTGGGCGGCGCCCTTGCGTTTGCGTTGCTGCTTGATGCAGCTGTAGCGCGGGCCCGGAAGCTGTTCCAGCTCCTGGTCTTCCTCCCCCACGCAGTGCCCGGCGTCATCGCCGCATTGATCTGGGCCTATCTCTACACACCCGGCGTCAGCCCGATCGTCTCAGTCCTGGAAACCGGCGGAATCTCGCTGAACTTCCTGGACAACCAGATGATCCTGCCGTCCATCGTGAACATCGCCGTCTGGGAGTGGACGGGCTACAACGTCATTGTGCTCTTCACCGCGCTGCAGGCTGTGCCCAGGGAAATCCTGGAAGCCGCCCGGGTGGACGGCGCCGGCGAGATCCGTGCTGCCATCAGCATCAAGCTGCCCCTGATCCTCCCGGCGCTGAGCGTCATCATGCTCTTCACCGTGATCGGCACGCTTCAGCTCTTCACCGAGCCGAACATCATCTCCAAGGCCACGGCATCAGTGACCAGCACGTGGGTGCCCAACATGTGGGCCTACGACGCCGCGTTCAACCGCCACAACCTCAACCAGGCCGCGGCTGCCTCCATCATCATCGCGCTCATGGCCGCAGTCCTGTCCTGGGCCGTGACCCGCTTCAGTTCAAGGAACAAAGCATGAGCACCTCCACGATGTCCCGCACCCCAACTGCAGTTCCCGCGCCGGCACAGGGCAGGCGCCGGCGTGCCCGAAACGGCGGCTTCGCCAGTACGTTCACCGTGAATGCCCTGCTCATCCTGGGCTGCGCCTACATGGTGCTTCCCGTGGTGTGGCTGTTCTTCGCCTCCAC
Source organism: Paenarthrobacter sp. 4246 (assembly GCF_040546855.1). NCBI lineage: Bacteria > Bacillati > Actinomycetota > Actinomycetes > Micrococcales > Micrococcaceae > Paenarthrobacter > Paenarthrobacter sp. 4246. The sequence continues at coordinate 37,618 of NZ_JBEPOP010000008.1, read as the reverse complement.
CAAGAACACCTCGGATCTTTACGGAACCGCTGCGTACGCTTTTGGTGAACCAGCCTTCTTCGAGAACGTCATGGCGGTCCTGAACCAGGATGGCGGCTTGTTCCTCCGTTGGATGGCCAACTCGATGTTCTACGCCGCCTTCGGAGCAATCCTTGGCGGTCTCATCTCCGTGATGGCCGGTTACGCGTTCGATAAATTCCAGTTCCGCGGGAAGGATTCGTTCTTCGGGATCGTCCTGGTGGGCGTCTTGATTCCCAACACGGCCACCGTGCTGCCCATGTATCTGTTGGCCTCCGTTTTCGGCATCACCAACACCATCTGGGCCATCCTCATCCCTGTGCTCTGCAATCCGTTCGGGGTGTACCTGGCCAGGGTGTACTCGGCGGCCTACGTTCCTGCCGAGACTCTGGAGGCAGCCCGCGTTGACGGAGCCGGTCCCATCCGGTCCTTCTTCTCCCTGGGCCTTCCCATGATGATGCCCGGCTACATCACCATCGCACTGTTCCAATTTGTGGGCGTCTGGAACAACTTCATGCTCCCGCTGGTGATGCTCCAGGACCAGAAGCTGCTGCCCGTCAGCGTCGGCATCTCCATCTGGCAGGGTTATTCCATCCCCCAGCCCGAATTCACTCCCATGGTCATCACCGGTTCCTTGCTCTCGATCATCCCGTTGCTGCTCGCATTCATCATGTTGCAGCGGTTCTGGAAGTCCGGCCTCACGGCAGGGAGTGTCAAGTGACCTTGAACGTTGCCTTGGCCATGCCGGCCCACACGGCACGGGCGGTGTTTCCGCCCAGGAGCCTGGATCCCCTGGAGCCCGCGCTGACACTGCTGAGCCGTGAGCCCATTCAGGACTTCACCACTCCGGAAGGCCGCGCCGTATTGGCGGAGTCCGACATCCTCATCACCGGTTGGGGGTGTCCAATGATCGACCACACCGTCCTGGATGCCGCACCCCGGCTGCGCTATGTCCTGCATGCCGCCGGCAGCGTCAAACACCACATCGGCGACGCCTGCTGGGAACGCGGCGTCCAGGTCAGCTCAGCCGCGGACGCCAACGCAATCCCGGTGGCCGAGTACACCGTGGCCATGATCATCCTCGCCAACAAGCGCGTCCTCCAGATCGCCCGCGCCCTGCACACCACCCGGACCGACGTCCTGGCGGAGCAACTCTTCCCGGACATGGGCAATTACCGGAAGCGCGTGGGCATCATTGGGGCCTCGAAGATTGGCCGGCACGTGATCAGGCTGCTGGCTCCTTACGAGCTGGAGGTAGTGGTGGCCGATCCTTACCTCTCCCCCGACGAAGCGGCTGTCCTCGGGGTCAGGCTCGTGGATTTGGAGGAGCTCGTGACGGGCAGCGACGTTGTCAGCCTCCACGCGCCGTCGTTGCCGTCCACCAGGAACCTCATGGACGCCGGGTTGATCGAACGGATGCAGCCGGGCACCACGTTCATCAACACCTCGCGCGGCGAACTGGTGGACCAGGACGCGTTGCTTGCGCGGGTGGAACGGGGCGACCTCTACGCGGTGCTGGACGTGACCACCCCGTGGGTGCTGCCCGCGGGTTCCCCCTTCTACACGCATCCCAACGTGCTGCTCACGCCGCATGTAGCGGGATCACTGGGCAACGAGCTGGAGCGCATGGCAGCCAGCGCAGTAGATGAGGCCCTGCGGCTGTCCCGCGGCGAACCGCTGCGGTTCCCGGTGAGGCTGGAGGACCTGGCGTTTACGGCCTGAGGCGCCGTTCGGAGGACCGCAAAGGCAACAAGCGCACGACGGCGGCCTCCCGCCGTCGTGCGCTTGCCGCTCTAGCCGGTGGCCGGTTTAGCGGGCGTCCTTCCTGGCTTGGCGTTGGGCGCCTTGGGACCGGCTGGAGGCGTCGCGCTCCAGTTCAGTGCTCACGAACGAGAGTGCTTCCTCGAACACGAACGCCCGTGCCCGGGCTTTGTCGGATTTGTTGGACGCAGCTCCGCGGCCGGCGGCCTTGCCGATACTTCCATACCTCCCTGATGGGGGGTAGGGGTTATCGACTTCTCATCCGAAGCAGGGGATGGGCCGCCGTCATCAGTCGTTCCCGGTGGCGAGGGCATCCAGCAGGCGGATGAAGACAGCGATCCAGCCGTAGATGATCACGAACGCAATGAGCTCGAACGCCGTGAGGTTGAAGTAGCCCACCGGGTAGAACAGCGCCAGCGACACGATCAAGGCGGTGAGGAAGCTGCCGCACACCAGGAAGAACCGGCGGGGAAGTCCCCGGAGAATGAACGGCGAAGCAAGCAGCAAAAGGATGAACACCACGGCCATCCCGGAGGCGAACAACGTGTGGATCAGAAAACTGACGGACAACGGGACCACGCCCACCCCTGCCAGCAGCAACCCCATGACTACAAAAGCACCCGAGCAAAGCCCCGCACTCCAGGGGTTGACCAGCACGCCTTGGTCGATGAGGGTGCGGAGATCACGGTCCAGGTACACAGCGAAGGTGGTGATGAAGAAGCCGGCAACAATCAGCGACAGGTTGAACAGGCCGCTGGATGCGCCGCCCAAAGTGCCGAGCTGGCTGAAGTGGTACTCCCACCATTTGGGGTCCTGCGACGTCGCCATGCTGGCCACGATGCTCATCACCATGAAGAGCACCAGAAGGCCGGACAGCTTACGGGTGCTGATGTCGTATACCGAGAGGTAGATCCAGTACACGGCCAGTCCGGATGCAACGGCCATCCCCACGGTGGCCGCATAGATGTCCACAGTGAGTCCCTGGAAACTGCGCTGCAACAGCAGGAAGACAGCGATGGTGGCGATCGCCGAAATCAGTGCGTGGACCAGGGCCACTGTTGACGCGTCCACAATGAACTTCCACGGCGGAAGTCCGAGCCGCCATTGCTGGTCCGGCAGATAGCGTGAGCGCCAGTAGCCGATGTACGCCGCCACCAACCCAAGCACCAGAACCGCGGCTGCCGTCACCAGCCCCAGGGAGACGCCGCCCCACAGCGGTGGAGTTCGGCCGGAAAAGATGAGCAAAGCTGTCATTCCGGCGACAACCGCGGCGGAGGAAGCAGCCACAAGCGCCTCGGACTCGTTCGCCAGGCGGCGTGGCGAATCTGCTGGAACAGTCACCGAAACGGCGGGGGTGTCCGAAGCTTGTTCCGTCACGGCGCGGTTCTTCCGAGCCGAAGCCAGGCGATCGCTTCACTTTCGGAGGTGAAGAAGCGCGTGGGGCATGGCGGCTCTTGGACGGCCAACTGGTAGTCGGCGAGCATGCGGTCCACGGGGTTGTTTCCCAAGAGGGCTATCCTCGAGGCAGCGCAGGGTTCAACAAAGACATCGCGGGCTGCGCGGCTGAGATGCGCGGTCTCGGCCATGGTCACCAAGAGGGGATACCTGCTGCCCGCGGCGAGGTCGTTTACAGCCTCGACGGCGGCCCGCGCGTTGGCAGCTTCGATACGGACCCCGGAATTCCACACCAAGAACATCACATCGTCCGGCGCGAATCCAATGACGTAGTCGCAGGGATCCTTCTCAGCCATGGAAGTATCTCCCTCTCTGTGGCGCTGCCCCCGGCGCCACGATCTGACTCAACCCTGCACCCAAGGACAATCACCCCGTCTCATCCGAAAAGAGTGATCTTTGGGTGCTCATATGCTCTGGTTCCGGGTCCAGCAGGCCAGGGATCAACAGCTCAACCCGCCGCTGAAGAGTCCGCGTTCTCGGGTTCCTCCGCAGCTGTCTGCGCATACGAGGCCGAGACACGCCGGTAGACCGGGGTCAGGAAGGCAAGCAGCGCCACGGCAATCATGATGAGGCCGGCCACCAGGAATACCAAGGCAATACCACGGGATATGCCCTCACCCAGCAGCGGTTCCAGTTGTGCTGCCCCTTCGGACGAACGGGCGTACGGGATGATCCAGAACTGGGCGATCGGGGCAATGAGGAAGGCGGTGATGGGTGCGGCCGCCGACTCGAATGCCATGGCGAAGCCGAACACCCTTCCTTGGCGGGGCAGCGGAACCACCTTCTGGATAACTGTCTGCTCGGCTGCTTCCACTACCGGAACCAACGCCATGTACAGCCAGATCCCCACAATGTAGAGCCAGGCCCATTCCCGCAGCGTAAACACGGCACCGATGAGGCCCATCAGCCCCACTGCGATGAGCATGGTCCGCAAGGGGTTGGGTCCCAGGCCAAACTTGCCGATCAGCGCGCCGCCCACCACAAACCCGGTGGCTCCTATCGCGAAGACGGTTCCCCACATCTCCACGGAGAACATTTCCAGGCCGTAGGGGTCCATGAGAGCCATGTAAACGCCGCCGATGAAGTTGTTGAACGTGGAGAAAAGAATCAGTGCGAACAGACCGGAAATTGCCATGACGGCGGCCCAGGAGCCCCGCAGGTCGAATCCACCTTCGGCGTCGGAGGCGGCTGCCCGTACTTCCTCCGGCAGGCGCAGCGTCAGCAGGTGTCCGAAGGCCAACGCAGTAAGCACCAGGGCGACAACCACGGTCCACCCCATGCCAAGCAGACCCACGGACAACCCCGAAAGCACCGAGGTAACAATGAACATGAGCCCCTGCACCATCCCCACCAGCCCGTTGGCGTTGGCCCGGCGGTCAGGCTCTATCAGGATGGTGACCGTGGTGGACAACGCGATGTTGCGCATGTTCTCCACCACTGCGCCGATCAGGATGATCATGGTGAAGATCCAGAACCAGGGCTGTGTCAGGTCAAGCAGCGCTTCCTCCGGGGTCAGCAGGAACATCACGCCGGACAGCACGAACATCACCAAGGTGAAGGCAGCGGCGAACCGCATCACGGCCAATTTCCTGTAACGGTCCACGAATGTTCCGAAGCTGATGCTGGAGAGGGCAATCAACAGCATGTAGGCACCGCCGATCACCCCTGTGGCAATCACGTTGCGGGTCTCCAGGTACACCCAAAAGGTCAGCGCGAACCAGAGATAGCTCGTGGTGATGTTGGCCATGGCTGTATTGACCAGGATCCCTGTGAAGGTGCGGGATCTTTGGGCCGGGGTTCGCAGGGAGAGATCGATACTGTCAGTAGACGCGGCGGTGGCCGGTTCCTGCTCGGTCATGCGTCCCAGTAAACCACCGGGTCCAAGCTCCCGGTAGTATCGGCAGGGAATTCACGAGACTCTTGGGGGATTGTTTTTATGACGGAAATTCAGGGGCAGATGTCCTTCACGAAGGACGCCGGCAGGGACTTGGAACTTCAGGAATATGGGCTTGATCCCGCCGTGGATTCGACCCTCCTGCCCAATGCCGCCGTCATGAGTGCCTTGCAGAACCTCGTGAGGCTGGCCACGGAGCTGTGCGGCGCACCGTTTGGCGTGGTCAACATCATCAGCGCCGAGTACCAGCACCAGATCGGCGCCTGGGGCGTGGACCCGGGGGTCTGCTCCCGCGAAGACTCCATGTGTGCCAAGGTTTTCCTCTCCCGCGAGAGGACGGTGGTGGCGGACGCATCCAAGGATCCACGCTTCGCGGACAATCCTTTTGTCACCGGGGAAATCGGCAAAGTCCGCTTTTACGCCTCTGTTCCCTTGCAAACAGAGTCCGGGTTCGTCCCCGGGACCCTGTGTGTCTTCTCCGATAAGACCCAGGAGCTACGCCCCGAACAGGTCAGCATGCTGGAGGTCCTGGCCAAGCAAGTAGTGGAGTTGCTCGAGCTGCAGCACCGCACCGTCCAGTTGGACCGCACGTACACCGAGCTGAGGGACAGCAACGCCAAACTCGCTGGATTTGCGGGGCGCGTCAGCCATGATCTCCGCATCCCGTTGACCACCATCCTGGGCTACGTGGAACTGGTGGAGGACGATCCCGACGTGGAACCTCAGAGCACCGCCGCAAAGTACCTGGACCGGATCGGTGCCAGCGGCCGCCGGATGCTCGGGATGCTGGAAGATGTCCTGAGCTACTCCCGCGTGGGCGGTGGCATTCAGCCCGCCCACGTTTCCCTGCGCGAGGTCACCGAGGAGGTTGCCCGGGACCTTGGCATCGAGAACGATGGCATCGTGGAGGCCCAGGAGCTCAGGCTCTACGCGGACCGCGGCCAGCTCCGCACCCTGCTGCAGAACCTCCTGTCCAACGCCATGAACTACCGCAGCCCGAATCGCGACCTCCGGATCCGGATCAGCGGCGTTTCCAATTACCATGGGGCCACCATTTACGTTGCGGACAACGGCAAGGGCATCGCGCCCGAGGACCGCGCCAAGGTCCTGGAACCGTTGGTGCGCCTACGGAGGCAGGGCGATGGTCCGGGTTCCGGTCTGGGACTGGCCACCTGCAGCAGCATCGCCAAAGCCCATGGAGGCGACCTCACCCTCGCGGAAACTCCGGGCGGCGGAACCACCGTGGCAGTGAGCTTTCCCTCCGGAAGTTGACGCACGACGGGCGGCAGGTCGCCGTGGTGCGTTGGTCACCAGAGCTTGGACTACTTCCCGTTGCCCTTGCCGTTCTCGGACTTCTTGTCGTTCTTGCCCTCGCTTTTCTGGCCTGCGACGTCCTTGCCCGTGAGGGGCGCCTGCTGAACGACGGGCTGGTCGGCGGGCGCTGGCGCCTGCTCCGGGCGGGTTGCCTCCGAGAGATCAACCACTTCCGCCTGCACGGTCCCGCCTTGCACAGTGTCTGCTGGCGCAGTCTCTGAAGGGACCGGATCCACGGGCGCGGCCGGGACGTCAGGCACGCTGGGCTGCGGTTCGGCCTGGGACACGCCAGGATCGGCGGGCTGTGACGGATCGGCCGTGTTGTTGCCTGTCGGATTGATGCCCTGCGAGAAGATCAGCAGCGCAAGCGGAATGGTCACGGCGGCTGCTGCGACGCCCTTGGCCGTCTTGGGTCGACGCCTGCCAAAGTCAAGGATGCTGGTAACCGTCGCCTGCTTCCGGGTCGACGAACGCAGCGGGCGCTTCGGAAGCACAGTCGGCAGCAACGCAGTCCTGCGGCCGGACTGGATGCCTTCTTCGGCCAGTGACTGTTCCACATGGTGGGCGCTGGGACGCTTGTCGGGATCCATGTCCGTCATGGCTTCCAGGAGCTCCCTCAGCGGGCCGGGCAGTTCCATGGGAACCTGTGGCGCGCGATGCAGGCGCGCTGATGCCGTTTCAATGGGCGTCCCCGGGTATTCTGCCTTGCCTGTGAGGCATTCAAGGAGCACCAGGCCCAGCGAGTAGATGTCGCTCGCCGGGGTCAGGTGCAGACCCTGGGCTTGTTCGGGACTCAGATACTGTGCCGTGCCCACGGTGAACCCGGTGGCGGTCAGGCGGTTGTCGTTCATCACCAGCGCTACGCCGAAGTCCGCCAACTTCACCGACGCCCCCAGCCCGTCGTCGTCGGATACCAGAATGTTGGCCGGCTTGATGTCGCGGTGGATGACGCCCTGCGCGTGAACCTGGGACAGTGCCCCGGCCAGCCGGATCCCTATGCGCGCGGTCTCGGGAACGGTGAGCGGGCCATCCGACAGCACGGCCCGCAGGTCCCTGCCTTCCGCCAGTTCCATGACCAGATAAGCGCGCTCTTCGTCGTTTCTGGTGTCCACGCCGGCATCGAATGCGGCCACGAGCCCTGGGTGGTCAAAGGCGGCGAGGAGCCGCATCTCGTTTTCCTGGCGGGCCCGGAATGACTCGTCGCCTGAGCCGGGCAGGAAGATCTTGATGGCCACCTCGCGGCCCAGCAGCAGATCTGTCGCACGGTAGACAGCCGACATGGCGCCCCTGCCAAGGACGGGCCCCAGCTGGTAGCGGCCGTCAAGTGTGTCGTCAATGGAATCAGGGACGGGGGAGTCCACAGCCTCGTCAATGGTGCCCACGAATGTCACGTCCTTCAGGCATACCTGGAGCCACGGACCCAACCGCTGTCCTTGCGTCACCAAGCAATGCCGTCAATCAAACTTTCACGATGGCCGCGCGGCCGAGCTGCTTCAGCCACGTGCGGCCCAGGCAAGGAGCCCGAACAGCATCATCCGGTTTCACCAGATAAGTCATCAGGATACTGATTAAGGAGCGGGAAGAACAATGCGGAGTGCTGCGTTACGGCGGGAATCAGGCCTCGCGCAATCGATCCACTGCCGCCCGCAACATGCCTGTGGGCACTCCCAGGGACCATTCGGCAACGTCGGTGACGAACCGCGTGAACGCTTCATAGTCGAAGGTTCCGGGGTTGTTGACGTAGGCGCCGACGCCGTCGATCGCCACCCAGATCCGGATGCAGGCCGCAAAGGGGTCACCCACGGCGAAGTCACCGGACGTCACGCCCTGCTCAATGAGGGTTGTGAGCCGGGTCCGGTCCAGGTGTTCCTGCGCCAGCATGGCATCCGCCAACGCGGGCGTGAAGCGGCAGAGGTGCCTCGCATTGAGCCACAGCCGGGTGAGTTCTGAGGCGCTGCCGCCCTCGATGCGCGAAATCAGGTGGGCCATCCGCGCGAGTGGCGCTCCGTCGTCGGGAAACAACTCTTCCCGCTCTTCCGATACCGCTAGAACAAAGGCCGCGACCACCAGATCCTCGGCGGCCGGGTAGTAGTGGCTGATCAGGCCTGGTCGCACACCCAGTCGGTCCGCGACGGCGCGGAGGGTTATCCGTTCGAGCCCCTCGCCTAAGGCAATGGACGCGGCCTCGGCGAGGATTTCGGCACGGCGCTCGCCAGGTAATTTTCGAACGCGTTGGGATGTGGGGCTTGACACCATGCTGTCCAGTCTATTGGATTAGTGACCAATAGCACGTTGGTCGCATGACCAATAGCATCAACGGCCCGGTATCCCATCGTCGTGAGCCGGACCTTGCCCGAGAGGAACAGCGTTGTCCCAGCCCCATGTCACCGATCCGGTCAGCTACCCGGAACCCCTTGCCCATCCCGAAACCCGCGGCATCGAACTCATCGAAGCCTCTGAACGGCACGGCCGCGCCCGCGACCTCTTCCCCGTGTGGGCGGCCCCCAACGTCAGCGTCCTGAATTTCACCGTGGGCGCCTCGCTGATCCTGCTCGGCCTGGAACTGTGGCAGGCCCTTCTGGTCATTGTTGCCGGCAGTCTCCCATGGATCCTCACCGGGATCGTGGCCACCAGCGGCCCGGCCGCAGGAACATCCGGCTCCGTCATCACCCGCGCCATTTACGGAATCCGCGGCAACAGGGTTGTCGTGGCTTTCTTCGGCTGGTTCATTTCCGCCGTCTTCCTGGCGCTTAACTGGCTCGCGTCCTCCTTCATGGGCGCTGAACTCCTGGCACAGCTTGGCTTCACGGATCCCGTAGCCGGCCCGGTGATCGTCACCATCGTCGTTGCCGCGGTTACCGTGCTGGTGGCTGTTTTCGGCCACAGCCTGATCCTTCGCAGCTACCCCGTAGTGGCCGCCGTGCTGCTGGCCATCTTCCTGCTGGTGACGGCATTCGTCCTGCCCCACGTGCAGTGGGGATACTCGGCCCCCGCGCCATTGGAAGGCGCGCCGTTGTGGTCCGCCGTCACCATCGGATTCGCCATCCTGGCCTCCACACCCCTGTCCTACTCAAACAGCCCGGACTTGGCCCGCTACCTCCCGGAGACCACAAAGCGCTCACACATCATTGCGGCCACGGCCTTTGGCGGCGCCTTGCCCTGCATGTTCTTCACGGCCGTGGGAGCGTTGCTGGCCACCGGCATCAGCCCATCAGCCATGGACCTCGGCATCGAGTCGGCACTCCTGGCCCTGCTCCCTGCCTGGTTGGGACCAATCTTCGTGGTGGGGGTGATCATCAACACGATCTCGCTCAACGGCATGACCACGTACACCGCCAGCATGGCGTTTCAGTCCATCGGCGTCCCCATCCGGCGCATCCCGTCCGCAGTGGTGGTTGGAGCGATCGGCACCGCACTGACCATCTACCTCGTGATGTCCACCAGCCTCCTCGACGCCGTCAACCTGATGCTGCAACTGCTGGTCCTGATCTCCGGCCCCACCATGACCATCTTCGCCGTGGACGTCATCCTTCGCCGCAATCGCTACAAAGGCGAAGACCTCTTCAACGAAAAACCGGGTGGTCCGTTCTGGTACAGCCGCGGCTGGCATATCCCCGGCTTGCTCGCGGTGGTCCTCGGCGCTGCCGTGGCTTCACTCTTCCTCACCAACGCCGTATTCACCGGAGCAATCTCGGCAGCCATGGGCTTCCTGGATCTGTCCGTGCCCGTTTCCATGATCGTCACCGCCGGCGTGTACGTCGCCTTGAACCCCTCCCTGCGCCGCAGCACCACACCATCCGTCATCCAAGGAGCACACGCATGACCGCCCCCACCGGCCGCCACCCTTCCCGCTATCCCGGCGCCACCGGCCAGCCGACGCTGGACACCTGGCAGGAAGGACCGCACAACCGTTGGACGTTCGCGCACCTTGGCGAGATAGTCCCGACGGCGGCAGTTTCCCGCCGCCTCCCAGACAACTCCGCTGCGGCTGCTGGCAGCTTGAACGGCCTGGGTCTCCCGGGCCTGAAGCGCCGGCTCGACGAGACCTATACCGATGCCTTCCTGGTCCTGCACCGCAACCAGGTCATCGCAGAGTACTACCGCCCCGGTTTCGCGCCGGATGACCTGCACCTGGTGATGAGCGTTTCCAAGTCCATGTGCGGCCTGGTGGTGGGGGCCTTGATTGATGCCGGCGGGATCGTCCCGTCCGCCCGCGTGGTGGACTACGTCCCCGAACTTGCCGGCTCTGCCTACGACGGTCCCACCATCCAGCACGTGCTGGATATGGCCATCCACCTCAACTACAGCGAGGACTATGTGGATCCAGCCTCCGAGGTTCAGACCCATGACCGCTCCGCAGGGTGGCGCACCCGCCGCCCCGAGGACCCCCAGGACACCTACGCGTTCCTGACCACAATCACCGGCAACGGTACAGTGTCCGAATTCCAGTACTGCTCGGCCAACACCGACGTCCTGGCCTGGGTCATCGAGCGCGTCACAGGGCTGCGCTACTCCGAGGCGCTGTCCACGTATCTGTGGTCCAAGCTTGACGCAGACCAGGATGCCACCATCACCGTGGATTCCGCCGGGTTCGGCTTCGCGAACGGCGGGGTCTCCTGCACCGCCCGGGACCTCGCCCGGGTGGGGCAGTTAATGCTCGACGACGGCAAAGGCCCGCTTGGCAGGGTGGTTTCCCCGGAGTGGGTGGGGAGCATCCTCAACGGCGGGGACCGTGAAGCCATGGCAGACTCCTCTTTCACCGCCATCCACCCGCACGGCTCCTACACCCGTCAGTGGTGGTGCACGGGCAACGAGCGCGGCAACGTCACTGGCATCGGAATCTACGGCCAATACCTCTGGATCGATCCGGGCACCGATACCGTGATCGTGAAGATGTCCACCTGGCCGGAGCCGGACAGCGAGCACCTCCACAAACTCCAAAACCAGTTGTTCATGGACGTGAGCCGCTCCCTGGACAGCCGGATTGCGGCCGAAGCAGCCGCCGCGGAAGAAACAGCACCCGAAAGCAAGGACAACGCAGCGTGACCACCCAGCTCTACACCAACGCCCGCATCTTCACCTCCGATACCCGCCGCTGGGCCGAGGCCCTCCTCGTCCAGGGCGAGCGCATCCTGTACGTCGGCGACGTCGATACCGCCGAGCGCCTTTGCCCGAATGCCGAGCGGGTCGACCTCGAGGGCCGCTTGGTGGTCCCAGGTTTCGTCGACGGCCACGCGCACGTGGTCGGCACTGGAGAGGCCCTGGGACAGGTCAGCCTGTGGGGCGCCAAGTCCGTGGAGGAGATCCAGCACCGCATCAAGGCAAGGGCCACCGAGCGCCCGGACGCTGACCGGATCCTGGCCACCGGCTGGCTGCACGGCGCCATTCCGGGCGGCGTGCCGGATGCGGCGATGCTGGATGCCGTAGTTCCAGACAAGCCCGTGTACGCCTTCGCCTACGACTTCCACTCCGTGTGGGTGAACACCGCGGCGCTGGCCGAACTCGGCATTGACCACCACACCGAGAACCCGCACGGCGGCACCATCAAGCGCGATTCCCGCGGGCACGCCACCGGCTACATCGACGAGAACGCTTTCTACGACATCGTGCTCCCCTATCTCGATGCCCAGCTCAGCGAAAACGAACACGAGGCCAGCATCGCCGCAGTCCAGCAGGCCTACCGCGAAACAGGCGTGACTACCGCCTGCGACATGGGCTTCAACGAGACCGACCTTGAGGCCTTTAAGCGTGCGGACAAAGACGGCACCCTGAGCAGCCGGCTCATCGCCTACTGGAGGGTGAACAACGCGGGATCGGCCGAGGAGAACATCGCCCAGGTCCAGCGGGCGGCCGCGCTCGCCGTCGAGCATGAATCTCCTTTCCTGAGCGTGGTGGGCATCAAGGTGATCATCGACGGCACCATCGATGGCTGCACTGCCACCCTCGGGATGCCCTACGCCGATGGTTCGAATGCGGAACCGATCTGGAGCCTTGCAGAACTCGCGCCTGTGGTTGCCGCGGCAGACGCTGCCGGTTTGAAAGTTGCCATGCACGCGATCGGCGATGAATCCGTGCGGATCGCCATCGGCGCCGTGGAACACGCAGTGGCGGAGAACGGCCCACGCGAACGCCGTCACCGCATTGAGCATCTGGAGTTGGTGGACAGGGCCGACGTCGATCGCCTCGCCGCACTGGGTATTACCGCGAGCATGCAACCGGTCCATGCTGATCCCGCCATCAGCGAAAACTGGTGCGCCAAGCTGGGCGATGACCGCGTGGAACGCGGCTTCCCGTGGCCTTGGATCACCGCTGCCGGCGCCCGGCTGGCTTTTGGCACGGACTCGCCCACCTCCCCGCACGCGCCGCTGCCCAACATGTACGTGGCCACCACGCGGGCCTCAGCCTTGGATGCCACGGCCGGAACCAACGTCCCGGACTTCGCCCTGCCACTGGCCGAATCGATCGAACACGCCACCCGTGATTCGGCCTGGACGTGCGGGGCGGAACACAACATCGGCCGCCTGGCTGCTGGGTTGTACGCGGACTTCGTGGTCTTGGACACCGACGTTTTCACTGCAGAAGCCCCGCGTGCGCTCCTGGACGCAAAGGTCCTGCGGACAGTGGTGGGCGGGCGCACGGTTTACGAACAGGACCCATCACTCGCCTGAAACCACCGCGCCGATCCAGAACGCCCGCTGCTCCGAATCACTGGCAAAGACCAGGAGCAGCGGGTGACCACGGAAGTTCAACAGGAAGCGTCCCTACCGGGCAGCGCAGTTTTTAGGCGGGAGGTGATTCCCACCCAACTGGGTCCGTGCGCTGTTCGCGTTCAGGAAGCCCCGAGGAGGCGTGACCACATCGCCGACGTCTACCTCCACGGCGCCGCGGGATCGTGGACAACCTTCCAACCACTGCTCCCCGGCTCCCCTGAACGCGACCAAATCCTCCTGGACCTGCCCGGCTGGGGTGACTCCACCGTAAATGCGCGGCTGGAGTCCGCTACCGTCGAGGCCATGGCGGGTGCCGTGGTCGAGGTTCTGGACAGCCTCGGTTACCGCACGTGGAACCTGGTGGGCCACTCCATGGGTGGCGTCATTGCCTTGCATCTTGCTTCGGCGTGGCCTGAACGAACACGCGGCGTTGCGGCGATTTCGCCCACGGCTTCCGGCGTTGCCCACTCTGTCCGGCATCCGTGGCGCGGGCTCGCGACGCTGCCGTGGTTCGTTGGAATGCTCCTCCTCATGCGCTCCACGGCAGCGCTGGGAAATTTCGGCGCGACCCTGATCCGCTGGGTGGGAAACACACCACTGATGCGGCTGCTGTTGTCGCCCCTCTTCGCGGACCCCGCGGCCATTCCGGCGGACGTCATCCGCGGGTTGGGACACAACGCCCGCCCACGTGCCTTCTGCGCAGCAACGCGGGCCGTGGCGCAGTACGACTTTGCCCAGTGGAACGGCATCAGGTGTCCCATCCTGGCAATCCGCGGGGACAGCGATGCGTTCACTCCCCCATCCGATCTTGATCAGCTGGCCTCCGCTGGGCTGCATGTCAGGACCATGACAGTGCCGGACTGCGGTCACTTCGCCATCGTCGAACAGCCCGCAGCCGTCAGGGAACTGCTGGACGAACTGCGGCAACGCTGGACGCCCGACGGCGACCTGCCGCCGTCGGGCGCCGCCCTACGTGACCTAGCGAACTGCGGTCGAGTGTGCCCGCAAGGCACAATGGAAGGCATGACCCTCACAACTTTCGCCCTCGTCCGCCATGGCCAGACCGACTGGAACGCGGAGCGCCGGTTGCAGGGGTCCACCGATATTCCGCTTAACGACGTCGGTCGCGGCCAGGCGCGCGAAGCCGTCGCCTTCCTGTCGGACCAGCCATGGGACGCCGTGGTGTCCTCGCCGTTGGGCCGCGCCGCCGAAACTGCGGAGATCATCGCCGCAGGGCTTGGTTTGAAGGTTGCCCGGCTGGTTCCTGAGCTCACGGAGCGCAGCTTTGGACCCGCCGAAGGGCTGCAGGCCGGCCCGGAGCTGGAGGCCCTGCGCATCCCGGGCGGTTTCCGCGGCGGCGAAAGCGACGAAGCCGCCGCCAATCGAGGAATCGCAGCGTTGGAAGAGCTTGCTCAAGAATTCGCCGGCAAGCGCGTCCTGGTGGTCGCGCACGGCACGTTGATCCGACTGACCCTCAGCCGCGCGATCGGGCGCACCCTGGACAGCGTCCAGAACGCGGTGCTTAACCTGGCCCACCACCACGTCACCGACGGCTGGCAGCTGGAGTACTTCAACGGCGAGCGCATCACGGCCGATATCGACGCCTGATTCCCAGCGTCCTGTCCAAGGAAAGGCGGCCGCCGGTGTCGGCGACCGCCTTCAACCTGCCGACGGCTGAACCCTCGGCAGTGTGCAGCTTAGTAGTTGTAGCCGAAGCTGCCGATGTACATCCGCTGGTATTTGTTCCAGTGGCACGGAGTAACCGCAGTTACCGACCCCCCATAAGCCTGAACCGCTGCACGGAGTTCTGCTGAACACGCAGCGTTGGTGGCCCTGACCACTTGGTAGGTGTTGTAATCAGCATGCGCCGGCGCGGCCATCACCAGCGCCCCTGCACTGAGGGAAATTCCCGCCACAGCTGTTGCAAGGACCGTATTGAGCTTTTTCATCGCTACCCCCTGTTGGATTACCTTGAACCTCCCACATTAGGGTCGCCTTCGATGCGACGGGAATGGGCAGAAGTCCCCTGCCCGCCGCTCAGCGCGGCTTCGAGCAGGCGGTCAAAGCTGGACAGTCCGTTGCGGGGAGCGACTGCCGTGATCATTGCGCGCCACGCCGCCGGAGCGTCTTCTTCGCGTGCCAGGACCCGCTGAACCTGCAGCCGCAGCCCCGGCACCCCGCTGACCGTGAGCGGCCACGACCCGCCGTTCCTGATGAGCCGGTTGAGTTGCTTCACCGAAAGCCCGCAGCGGGAGCTGCCCGTCACCTCATCGATGGTGTCATTGACCCTCTTGGCGACTTCCCGCATGAAGTTCCGCTGAGCCGCGATGACGGGAATCGTGAGGATACCCGCGAAGACCAGCGTGAACAGGGCGAGGGCTCCGATGCTTCTGAACGCCGGCATGAAGATCATCAGAAGCAGCCCCAACAGCACCCCCAGCACGCTGAAGATCACAAACTTGATGACTGGCTCGTCGCCCGATTTAATTTCCCACTGAACCACTGTGACCGTGTCCTTGGGGGATGGTGGTTGCGCTGTATCTTTCATGGTCGGGGTCCCTTCACTTCCATGAGCGCTTCGGCCAGGACGACCGCTTGGCGGGCTTGCCTCAGATCGCTGAGCAATCCAGGATCCGGGGTTGTTGCGCCGGCGCCGCTTGCGCCGGCAAGCTCATAGAGGGCGCTCTTCAGGTTGTGTCGGTCTTGCGACGCTGCACGGGACGCTTTCAGTTTTGCCCTGCCGGCCTCCAGCTCACCCAATGACTGGTGGATGGCGTCGCGGTGGTCTTGCAGCAGGTGCAGCTTTTCGGTGATGCGCGCTGTCTGTGCGTGGTGAAGTGCCACCATTTTTACAGCTGTAGCGTGGAGTTCACGCAGAGCGGTGTATGTCTCCGGTTCGCCTGTCCAGCGGTCAAGTTCCAGGGCGACCCTGGTCCGGCGTTGCTCCCATTTCAAGGAAGCACCCTGGTACTTCTCCACGAGCAACGAGACCGCACCGAGTGCCCGAATGACGGATCGGAGCCGGGTCTTCAGACGGGCCGCTGCGTCGTCCAACCTCTCGATGAAGGCAGCGTAATTGTCCGGGGGCGGAAATTTGTCCTCTGGGTTCATGGGCTACCCGCCCAGCCCATCCATGATGCTGCGTCTTCCCGCAGGAAGGCCCGGTCCCGCCCACTGAAGCGGGAGCCCGGAAAGGAAAACGCTCCCCAAACGCCCATGTCATGAGGATAGAGGCTTCAGGCCGACTGTCATAGGCCCCCGCTGGCGTTTATCCAGGCCTACGCCTGTGGCTGGCCGGAGCCTTCCTGCTTGGCGCCAAGCCGCGCCTTCAGCCGCTCAGCGAAATCAGCATAGGCGGCGGCGATCTCTTCGAGGTCCACTGTTTGGGGGAAGTCGATCACAGGCTGGTGCTCGGCCAAGTACGACGTGGTTTCTTCAACAATGAGCTGCTCGTCGAAGCCTCCCAGACCAGCCTCAGCAAGGAACTCCGGGTTGGTGTGGACCAACGACTCCCCGGTTTGGCCCTCCGAGGCCCAGCGCACCAAGTATTCGTTCTGATTGACCAATTCAATTTCGAATGACTTCTCCATGGCAGCAGCCTAACGCCGGAATCACCGTTCGCCGTTACGTGGCCGGTGCCGACCGGGCGCCCATGTGCTCCAGCAGCGCCTCAGCCGGCAGGCCCAGGAGTGCGGCTGCGAGGCACCCCATCAGGTCCAACACGTACTCACTGCCGGCACTCCCTGCCAGGACATCCATCACCAGCCCGTCTTCCTGGGCAACCAGGGTCCGGGCGATCTTGGCCGGGTCCAGAAGGGGAGAGAACTCGCCGGAGCGGGTTCCGGCGTCGATGATGTCGCGGTAGATGCGTTCCTGGGCGCTGGTGAGCTCGTCCTGAATGCGCCGCTGCTCGGGGTCGCGAAGCATGTGTGGCCAGTATTCGTAGAGGATCCGGGAGACGTCGTCGTCCAGCCCGGCAGTAGTGCCCGCACACATGATGGCGGCGAGCCGCGCTGTCTGGCTCATGTCAGGGTCAACAGATTCGGCGAGTTTCTCAAGAAATCTGCCAGAGGAAGCCCGCACGGCAGCAGCGATGATCTCGGCATGGCTGCCGAAGTAGTAAAGCACAGCGTTCGCGGCCATGCCGGCTTCGGCTGCGATGGCGCGCAGGGTAGCCCCTTCAGCGCCGTCGCGCGCAGCTACGGCCTGGGCAGCGGCCACGATTTCCTGACGGCGGATTTCCTTCTTGTCTACCTTGGCCACTACTGCTCCCCCGTGAGCTTGTGAAGATACCTG
Source organism: Paenarthrobacter sp. 4246 (assembly GCF_040546855.1). Taxonomy (NCBI): domain Bacteria; kingdom Bacillati; phylum Actinomycetota; class Actinomycetes; order Micrococcales; family Micrococcaceae; genus Paenarthrobacter; species Paenarthrobacter sp. 4246. Next base: position 20,170 of record NZ_JBEPOP010000008.1, on the reverse strand, counting down.
TTGACATTGACTCTAGACGGGTATTGAATGGCATTCAAATTTGAATGTGATTCAAATTACTGATTCAACGAGGAGTCTCCGTGTCACTTCCCCCAACCCCGCCCATAGCCACCCAAGAACCAATCCCCACGAACCAGTCCTCCAAAGGCCTCAAAGCCGGGTCCATCGGCATCGGCCCCACAGTGGCCCTTGGCCTGGCCGCCGTCGCCCCTGCCTACAGCTTGGCTGTGACGCTGGGCTTCGTGGTTCTTGCCGTAGGACAGAGCACCCCGGCCGCCTTCCTGCTGGGATTTGTGCCGATCCTTTTCACCGCACTCGCCTTCCGGGACCTCAACCGGGAAATGCCCGACTGCGGTGGCGTTTTCGTCTGGATCACCCGCGTCTTCGGGCCTGCTGCCGGATGGTTCCTCGGAGGCTGGGTACCGCAGATGGCCACCTTTATTGCGGGTGCCGCCGTGGCCCAAGTCGCCACCACCTACCTGCTCACCTTCTTCGGGTTGGCAGCGATCGCCGCAGAACCCCTGGCCGTAGCGGCCATCGCGTGCGGGCTGATCATCCTGAGTGCATGGATCGCCGCAAGGGGAATCGAACTCTCCGCCTGGGTCCAGTACGCGCTGATTGGCCTCCAGTTGGTGGCACTCGGCGGATTCTGCGTCGCGGCCTTCACCGCCATGGCCACGGGAACCTCCCCCGGAACGGCAGAAGGGGGCGCAGACAAGCCAAGCCTGGAGTGGTTCAACCCCTTTGCCTCGGGCGACATGTCCGGGCTCGTGTCCGGCGTCATCCTGTGCCTGTTCATTTACTGGGGCTGGGATGCCTTGATAGCCGTGAACGAAGAGACCACCGACCGCAAGGGAACGCCCGGAAAGGCGGTTGTCATCACTACCGTCATCCTGCTGTTCTCCTACGTCGTGACAGCCACCGCCGCCGTCGGATTTGCAGGAACGGCCAGCATCACTGATCCCGAAACCGTCTCCGACGTCCTCTCGGTCCTCGGCCCGCAGGCGACAGGCGACGTGTTTGGCCAGGTCATCGTCCTTGCAGTGGGCCTGTCCGCGTTGGCGGCGTTGTTGACAGTAGCCGTCAGCACGCCCCGGACGTGGCTCAGCATGGGCAGCTATGGAGCGCTCCCCAAGGCGACCACGAAGATGCACCCCAAGCGGGGCACTCCCACCACCTCCATCGCTTGGTGGGCGGCCATCACCATGACCATTACTTTGGGATTGACAGCAATCAGCGCCGATTTCATCGGCTTGGCCATCCTCTCGGTGGGCCTGATGATCGCTGCGTACTATGCGGCCACAGCCCTGGCCTCCGTGGTGTACTTCGCCCCGCAGATGCGCGCTTCTGTATCGGCGCTCATCCTGAAGGGCATCCTCCCCGGTCTCGGCGCACTCTTGATGATCGGAGCGTTCGCGTACAGCGCCGTGGACATGCTGTCCCCTGAGTACGCGGGACTGTCCTGGCTTGGCATCGGCTCGGTGTTCTGGATCGGGATCGGCGCCCTGTCCTTGGGCTTGATGGTTACCGCGATCCTGAGGACCAGACCGGGCCTCTTCTTTTCCGGCAAATCCATCCCGCGCGGAAACGTCACTACCCGCAACCAACTTCCATCCATTCTCAGCAACGAAACCCACAGCAACGAAACCGAGGCATAAATGCGCATCCTGTCCATTGCAGCAATCCAGACCAACCCCGTCCCCCACGACCTCGAGGCCACATGGACCCGGTTCGAAGCCCAGGCCGCGTCAGCCAAGAAGCTCGGCCCTGATGTGGACGTCATCGTGGTTCCAGAATTGCTGCTTTCCGCTCCAGGCGAGTTCCTGCTCCCGGATCCAGAGGGCGAGACCCGTTCCGCCGCGCCCATCCCCAGCCCACTCACGGACCGCATTTCAGCATTGGCCCGCAGGCTTAACGTGTGGCTCATACCCGGCTCACTGCTGGAAACGGAGAACGGAAACACCTATAACACCGCCATCGCAGTGTCCCCGCAGGGCGAAATCGTGGCACGCTACCGGAAGCTCTTCCCTTGGCGCCCCTTCGAGACCACCACGCCCGGCGATTCCTTCGTCACGTTCGACATCCCGGGCTGCGGACGCATCGGCCTCGCGATCTGTTTCGACGGCAGCTTCCCCGAAGTTGCGCGGCAGTTGGCCTGGTTGGGTGCGGAGGTCATCATCCAGCCCACCCTCACCACTACCCGGGACCGGGCCATGGAAATCGTCATGTCCCAGGCCAACGCCTTTGCCAACCAGGTGTTCGTGGTGAACGTCAACGGAGCATCACCGTCGGGTGTGGGCGAGAGCGTCATCGTGGACCCCGAGGGCACCATCATGCAGCACGCCCAAGGCGGCGAAGAGACTCTGTTCGCCGTGCTGGACCTGGACCGCGTCACGCAGCTCCGCCGCTATGGAACCCACGGCATCAACCGCCCCTGGGCCCAGCTTCGGGACCAGGAAGGTTTGCTGTCCTTCCCTATGTTCGGCGGCGCCCACTTCCAGTCGCCGGCCTGGAGCGAGGATTCGCTGGGTGCGCGGCAGGGCAGCGGGACGGCCTGACCGCCCGCCCAAGGCAAGCAGCGTTCGACGGCGGGCTGCCGCCGTCGAACGCTGCTTTCCCACCCTGGAAAAGATCAGGTTACTTACTTATATAATGGCGTTGTGATGGCATCACTGTGGTTCGGATTGATTGCCTCCAGCGCCTTGGTGATAGGCGCACTGATCGGCGTGCGTTTCGAGCTGCCGAAGCGGCTCCTTGCCATCCTGCTGTCCTTCGCGGCGGGCTCCCTCATTACCGCCCTGGCGTTCGAGCTGTTCGAGGACGCCTACCAACAAGGCGGAATTGTGCGTGCGGCAGTGGGACTCCTCGCCGGGGCCATAGTGTTTACCGCACTCAGCGCCTTCCTGGATCGCCTGGCCCAACCCGGCCGCACATCGAAATCCAAACCTGCGGACGAAGTACAGGGCAGCACGAAGCTGGACACCGACGCCGCCGCGTCGGACAGGGCAGCCACCTCCGCCTCAACACGCGGAGCTGCCGGCATGGCATTGCTGGCCGCCGTAACCTTGGACGGAGTGCCGGAAAACGTGGCACTGGGCATCTCCCTGGAAGAAGGATCCGGCGGCCTGGCACTGCTGGCGGCCATCTTTGTGTCCAACCTCCCCGAAGCCTTGGTTGGCGCCTCGTCCATGCGCAGCCAGGGCCGAAAAGCCGGATCGGTCATGCTGCTCTGGAGTGTGTGCGCTGTGCTGCTGGTGGCAGCCGTGGTCCTCGGCGCCGGGCCACTCTCCTCCGCCGAACCCGCCACCATCTCCCTGCCGTTGGCGTTCGCCGCGGGCGCGGTGATCGCGTCGCTGGCGGACACCCTCATGCCCGAGGCCTACGAGCATGGCGGCCCAGCAGTGGCACTGAGCACGGCAGCGGGCTTCGTCCTTTCCTTCACTCTCTCACTTGTGTGAGCGGTGAGCGGCCGGACCGACGGCCGGCTGCCGACCGGACGGCCACGCAAGAAGCGCACGACGGCGGCAGTCCGTCGTCGTGCGCTTCTTCGTGTCCTGCCAGTACAGCGGCTGCTAAACCTCCGGGCGACGCTCGACAACTGTGTCAGGGGCGGCGCGCCGCTCGACCACTGTTTCAGGGGCAGTGCGGCGCTCGACGACCGTCCGGCGGGTCCTGTTGGACATGGCGATGGAGATGATGAGGCCGATGACGCCGACCACCATCAGAATGTAGCCCACCAGGACTTGGTCCAGGAAGGGAATGAGTCCAGGGGCGAGCGCGAAGGCCAAAATAGCGCCAATGGCAATCAGGGCAATGGAAGAACCAATTCTCATAGCGTGCTCCTCGTGTCCGTTCGGCGCGTGGTCAGGGATCGTCGGCCGAATCTATACAGTCAGCATACTTATGAACCACGGCTCCCACCAGCCATGTGCATGCCCCGGGCGGGCCCTGCTTCAGTGGCCGTAGCGTGCGGCCACCCGGGCAATGGCGTCCTCGGGAGTCGGCGCGGGCCCGAACACCTGCTCCTGGCGGGTGGTGTCCGCAACGTATTTGCCGGTCTCGAACCACGCCACCATGCTGGCCATATCGCCTACCAGCGGAAGGACTTTCGAGGTCGCCTTGCCGAGCCCGGCGATCGCGCCGGCGGGAATGGACATCACCTTGATCTGCCTGCCGGCCCGCTGCCCGGCAATGTCGGCGGCGTCCTGAATGCTGACGGGGCGGCTCCAGCCAACATCAATGTGCTCCCCCTCAACAATGTCCGCGTCAACGGCCTCCGCGAGGTACCGTGCGACGTCGCTGGCCAGGACAAAAGTGAGCCTGGCGTCTTTGGAGCCGAGCCATACAAAGCGGCCCTTGGCGAAGGGGTCGCCGCCCATCCCCACTGCCTGGTCAAAGAAAGCACCCGGGCGGAGGGCCACAAAGGGAACGCCGAGCTCACGGAACTTGTCCTCAGCCAGCTTCTTGTTCCAAAAATGCGGGATCTGTGGTGTTTGGTCGCTGGTGACAATGCTGATCAGCACAAAGCGGGGCACGCCGGAATACTTGGCGGCGACGGCCAGGTTGCTGTTGCCAAAGGTATCGATCGCCTGGGCGTTCTTGTCGTTGCGCGTATAGCCGGCCGCCGTCGAGACAACCGCCGAAACGCCCGTCATCGCGCCGATCAAGGAAGCTGCGTCCAACATGTCCCCCCGCACGATCTCAACTCCTTTGGCCTCGACCTTGGCGGCGTTGGACTTGGGCCTCACCAGGGCCCGGACTTTCTTGCCGAGCTTCAGAAGCTCATCCACCACTTGGCCACCAAGGAATCCCGTGGCACCAATAACAAGGACAGGAAGGTCTTCGGCCACGATTTCTCCTTTGGGTTTTGTTCCTAGGGTCAGTGGTAGCACGAGCGTCGGACGGCGACCAGTCCCCAGTTAGCGCCGCTCCGGACCCCGCGGATAAAGTTAGTGCACTGGAAGTGCAGTATGCTGCACTTATGGATGACAGCACCACCACCCTCTCTCTGGCCATCGGCATCCGGGTCAAGCAGGAGCGCCAAGCCCGCGGATGGACCCTGGACCAACTGGCCGAGGCTGCCGGGGTGAGCCGCCGGATGATCGTCAACGTGGAGCAAGGAGCAGCAAACCCCAGCATCGGAACACTGCTGCGGATCAGCGACACCCTGGGAGTTGGGCTCCCGGCCCTGGTGGAGTCCCCGCGCCCCAAGCCCGTCAAGATCACCCGCAGCGGCGAAGGCGCAACACTGTGGAGCAGCGAACAGGGCGGCCAGGGCATCCTGGTGGCCGGGACCGAATCACCGGACGTAGTGGAACTCTGGGACTGGAGCCTGGGCCCCGGCGACAGCCACGCCAGCGAGGCCCACACCGCGGGCACCAAGGAACTCCTGCAGGTTCAAGCCGGTGCGGTAACCGTAGATGCAGGGGAGCAGTCAGTCACCCTCGAGGTTGGCGACGCCATGACCTTCCCAGGCGACATCGCCCACTCCTATGCCAACCTTGGCGCGACGCCGGCCAGATTCATCCTTGCTGTTTTTGAGCCCGGCGTTGGATCAGGGCACCGGCAGAACACGGATCCCAGCGGCATGGAAATCAGCCAGTGAGCACCCGCAAAGGTGGCGGCCCCATTCCGCCCTGGGGCCTTACTGTTGCAGCCATGTTCTCGGTGCAGCTCAGCTCCGCCCTATCGGTGGGGCTCATCGCGGAGGTAGGTGCGGCTGGAACAGCTTGGTTGCGGCTCAGCCTGGGTGCCATCATCTTCCTTGCCATCGCCCGCCCACCCCTGCGATCGGTTCGCCGCCCCGATATCCTGCCGCTCTTGGGTCTCGGGATCGCTACCGGGCTCATGACCATCATGTTCCTCGCTGCCGTGGAGCGGATCCCGTTGGGCACCACGGTAGCCATCGAATTCCTTGGCCCACTGACGGTAGCGGCGATCCGCAGCCATACCCGTCGGGCCTTGGCATGGCCGGTGCTGGCGCTGCTGGGAGTGGTCCTGCTGACCGAACCCTGGCATGGCAGCGTCGACCTCCTGGGAATCATGTTCGCGGCCATCGCCGCCGCCGGGTGGGGTGCCTATATCCTGCTGACGCAGCTGGTCGGCGACCGTTTCACCGGCATCGGAGCGCTCTCGCTGACGGTCCCCATCGCCGCCGCGACGGCCGCCGTCGTCGGCATTCCGCAGGCTGCTGGGCACCTCAACTGGGGCATCCTCGCAGGTGCTTTGGGCGTAGCCATCCTGATGCCGGTTCTGCCGTTCGTGTTGGAGCTGAAAGCCCTGCGCCGGATGACGTCAACGGCTTTCGGCACGCTGATGTCGTTGGAACCTGCCTTCGCCGTTCTCCTGGGACTGCTGGTACTGCACCAGCAACCCACCATCGTCCAATTCGTCGGGATCGCTCTGGTTGTGGTTGCCGGCGCTGCCTCCCAGCGCGGGGGCGACAGGAAACCGCCTCCCCTGGCCGAGCCCGCCACCATGGGACCTGCGTCTGAGCCCTTGTCAGTCAACGGACCCGGCCAAGAGGCGTGACGCACGACGGCGACCTCCCGCCGTCGCGCGTTAGTTGCTTTTTGCTTTTGGTCGTCTACCCGCCCGGCTTAGAGGGTGATGGCGACCTTGCCGCGGACCTTGCCGCCATCGAAGTAGCGCATGGCGTCGGGGACCTGGGCCAGCGGGTAGGTCCGGTCGATGACGGGAGCGATGGTTCCCGCCTCCAGGAGTCCGGCCAGGTACTCAAGATCCGCGGCGTTTTGGGTACCCACGATCATGGTGAGGCGCTGCCGGATGAAGGGCGAGAGGGCCACTGCCCGCAGTTGCCTGTCCATGCTCCCCGTCCACGAGCCTCCCTCCTCGCCGCCGGTGATCACGGCAGTCCCGGACGGGGTGAGGGACCGGCGCAAACGTGTAACCGACGGGTTGCCAGCGATGTCTATGATGACGTCATACTGCTCAGTGCCCTCAAGGAAGTCCTGGGTGGTGTAATCGATCACGTGGTCGGCACCGAGGGCCCTCACCATCGCAACTTTCGCAGCACTGGCCACTCCGGTAACCTCAGCCCCGGCGACTTTGGCGAACTGCACCACATAGCTGCCTACGCCGCCTGAAGCTCCGGTGACCAGGACCTTGAGCCCTTGTGCCGGCTGATCCTGGCTGGGATCGATGCCACCCGAACGCAGGGCGATCAGGGCCGTGCACGCGGACACCGGCACCACCGCGGCCTGCTCGAAGGTGATGTTCGCCGGCTTGTGGGCCAACTGGTTTTCGCGGGCCGCGGCATACTCGGCGAACGTTCCCCTGCCCGAACCGAACACGTGGTCACCCACCGCGAAGCGGGTCACCTTTGCTCCCACCGCTTCAACGGTTCCCGCGAGGTCCAGCCCGGGGACGGGTTTCCGGGGAGCCTTGAATCCATAGACCAAGCGCAGCGCATAGGGCAGGCCGGTGGCTATGTGCCATGTGCCGCGATCCAGCCCGGCCGCCTGGACTTTCACGAGCACTTCGTTCTCCGCGATGACAGGACGCGGGACCCGGGCCTCATGCAGAACGTCGGCGGCGGAACCGTAGCCCTCCTGCACGATGGCACGCATGCTGGGACCCGGCAACGCCCGATCCTTGTGGCGACGCGATTCCTTGGCTTGCTGACCAGTGGTCATGACCGGACCTTTCAGTGCTTGTGCGGTGGGGGCGTGATGTGGGGGCTGGGTGGTGCAGCGTGGGCTTTTATGAGTTTCGTACGCTGTACCAATGACATTACCGTACACTGTACTAAACCGCTAGAGCCCAGCAACCAGTAGGAGTTCCCGTGCCAGCCGCAGCTTCTCAGCGACCCCCGCTGAGCCGGGAGCGGGTCCTTGAATGCGCCGTCACCCTCGCCGACGAGTCCGGAATCGACGCCCTGACCATCCGCACCCTCGCCCACAGCATGGGAACCAAACCCATGTCCCTCTACTACTACGTTGCCAATAAGGACGAGATCCTGGACGGCATCGTGGACATGGTGTTTAGTGAGATCGAACTGCCCGCACCCGAAGGGGACTGGCGCGAGGAGATGCAGCTGAGGGCCAACCGAATGCGTTCGGCACTCAGGCGCCACCCCTGGGCAGTCGGGTTGCTGGAGAGTCGGTCCGCGCCGGGCCCTGCAACCCTCCGGCATCATGAAGCGACGCTCGGAACACTGAGAGCTGCAGGATTCTCCGTGCAGCTCACTGCCCACGCCTACGCCCTTCTGGACAGCTACATTTACGGTTTTGCCGTGCAGGAAGCGGCCCTCCCGTTCGAGGGGCGGGACACCGCAGCCGCGATCACCAGCCCCATCCTGGAGCGCTTCACCACCGGGGAGTATCCCCGGATGGTGGAGATCGCCGTCGAGCATGTCCTTAAACCCGGCTACGACTTTGGCGACGAATTCCAGTTCGGCCTGGACCTTATTCTGGACGGCCTGAGCCGTCTGGTGGGAGACGCGGTCTAGGATCTGATCCATGGCCAGGATTGAGGACTACGCGATCATCGGGGACCTGAACACCGCTGCCTTGGTAGGGCGGAGCGGGTCCATTGACTGGATGTGCCTGCCACGGTTCGACTCCCCCGCCTGCTTCGCGTCACTGCTGCACACGCCCGAAGCCGGTCGCTGGCTTTTAGCACCCGCCGGCACACCCGACGGCGGCAACTGCACCCGACGCCGCTACCGCGAGGACACCCTCATCCTGGAGACAGAGTGGGAAGTGGACGGCGGCAAGGTCCGGGTGATCGACTTCATGCCGGTCCGGGACGACGCCGTGGACTTGGTGCGGATTGTGGAGGGCATCTCCGGCGAGGTCACCATGCAGATGGAGTTGGTCCTGCGCTTCGACTATGGCCGGGTAGTGCCGTGGGTCCGGCACAGCAAGCACGGCATCAGCGCGGTAGCGGGTCCCGACTCGGCCTACCTCACCACGCATGTCCCGCTTGAGGGGCGCGACAAGCGCACGTACAGCGAATTCACGGTCCGCGCGGGTGACCGGGTCCCGTTCGTGCTGCGCTGGGCGCCGAGCCACGAGCGGGAGCCCCGCCGGATCGACCCCTTCCGTGCACTCACTGTCACCGAGTCGTTCTGGCTGGAATGGATCGGCCGCAGCGAAATGGCCGGGAAGTACAAGGAGCCGGTGGAGCGGTCCCTCATTACACTCAAGGCACTGACCTATGCGCCCACTGGAGGCATCGTGGCGGCGGCAACCACGTCGCTGCCCGAGCAGATCGGCGGCCCCAGGAACTGGGACTACCGCTACTGCTGGTTGCGCGACGCTACCCTGACCCTGCAATCACTGCTCGCCGCAGGGTACACGGAGGAGGCCTCCGCATGGCGGGACTGGCTGCTGCGCGCTATCGCCGGCGACCCGTCGGAGCTGCAGATTGTGTACGGGCTCGACGGCGCGCGGAGACTTCCCGAGGCAGACATCCCGTGGCTCTCCGGTTATGAAGGTTCACTGCCCGTCCGCACCGGAAACGCCGCAGCCCCGCAGCTGCAACTGGATGTGTGGGGCGAGGTCCTGGACGGTCTTTCCTTGACCCGGGCCGCCTTCCAGGACGGCACCGTGGACAGTTCCTGGGACATCCAGGTAGCCCTGATGGAGTACCTCGAAGGAGCCTGGGACCAGCCGGACAACGGGCTCTGGGAAATGCGCGGACCGAGGCAGCATTTCACCCATTCCAAGGTCATGGCGTGGGTGGCCGCGGACCGCATGGTCAAAGGCGTCCGGACCTCCGGGCTACCCGGTCCACATGACCGCTGGGCAGCACTCCGCAGCGAAATCCATAACGATGTCATGACCAAAGGGTTCGACGAGGAACTCAACACCTTCGTCCAGTCTTACGGAAGCAAGGAACTGGACGCGAGCTTGCTTCTGGTCCCCCGCGTCGGCTTCCTCCCGCACAGGCATCCACGCGTCGCGGGGACGGTGGAAGCCATCCAAAAAGGACTCACGGATGACGGCTTGGTCCTCCGCTACAGAACCCAGTCCGGGCACGACGGCCTGCCTGGCGACGAAGGGGTCTTCCTTGCCTGTTCGTTCTGGCTGGTGGATGCACTGCTGGGCATCGGCCGCTCCGCTGAGGCAACCGAACTCTTTGAGCGGCTGCTCACCCTGCGCAACGATGTTGGCATGTTGAGCGAAGAGTGGGACCCCCGCGCCCAACGGCAGCTGGGCAACACACCCCAGGCCTTCAGCCATTTCCCCCTCATACACAGCGCGTTACAACTCCACCAGGGAGAAGCGCACAAGAGCGACACCCCGCTGGGTCACCCGAAACATCCGGGGCACTCCAGCGGTTCTACCCTTCGGAATGACCCTCGCCTGCGTTAGCCGGGGTTTCGCCTTTATGGCTCGCTTCTTCCAGGTGGATGTCCAACTTGCGTTCGGCCTCACGCCGCCGCTGGCCGACGGTCCTCAACTGCTGGGTGGTGGGGTCTCCCCTGTCCTCCGGCGCCGTGGCTGATGACGCGGCGTCTGTTTGCGCTGCGTCCGAGCGCGCAGCAGTCCGGTCCTTCTCATGTTCGCCCATAAGGAGATCGTCCCATCGCACGCGCTTTTGCGATAGCGAAATTCGCGATGCGGGGCCCGCTCTGCGCCCATACCCGGGCACTTGGGGCGTAGAGCGGGCCTCACACCATGCGTTTTAGCGGCGGGGGTCGTCCGGGCTGGTTCCCTCGGTTTCGATGCGCTCCTTACGGACTTCTTCGTCCACCCGAACATCCTCGGTCACTGTGTCCTTTTCGAGGCGTACACGCTCCACCGGGACGGTCTCCTTGTCCACCACGGGCCTCTCCTCATGCAGGGTGACCTCGTGCTCGCTCTCCGTCAGGTCGGCACCGGACATGGCATCGACTGCGTTCGCGTCCGTAATGGGCTCCCGCTCCACACGGACTTCCTCGCGCTGCACGGGGACGGTGGTGGTGACGTTCTCAGTGGTGATGTATTTCCTGAGGCGTGCCCGACCAGTGGCTTGCTTCTCCGTGCCGACGTTCAGCCTTTCTTCGGAGCGGGTCATGGCGTCGTCGTTCCTGTCAGCCTCCGGACGATAGGCGCCGCCTGTGTCCATCGCATCCCTGGTACCGAGCGTGTCCTGGGTTCCTACCGGGTCCCGCGTACCCACTGTGCCGGCGAAATGTGCATCGCGATCAGTTGTTGAGTCGGCGCGCAGATCATCGCCGTGACCGCTGAAGCCGCGCTCGCCCTCGAGTCCGTAGTGGTTGTACAGGCGACTCTCTTCGCCCGGATCCAAGTGCCCGTCTTCGGCCACCCGGGGAGCGTCCTTGATGTGGTCCTTGCTGTAGGGAACCACTACGTCGTCGCCTTCCACGGCGGCGTCCTGGAGCGGTACAAATGACTCCGAACTGCCAAAAAGGCCGGTCTTGACGGTGACCCAGGTGGGTTCGCCGGTGTCATCATCGGTGTAAAAAGTGCCGATGGAGCCCACCTTGTCACCTTCAGTGGTACGGACGTGTCCGTTGAGGCCCATCAACCGGTCAATGTTTTCCCTCGCGAGCATGATGTCTCCTTGGAATGCGGTTCTCTTATGTGGTTGCCAAGCGGGCTGCATCACCAGGCATGGTTTCCGAACGCCGGAGCGGGGAAAAGATTCAACCCGGCGGCTTTAAGGAACACCAATACAGTAAGCATGCTTAGCGTTTGCTTGGCAAGGCCCAATGTGGGAACCGCCGGCTGTGGACTGCCGTGCCGGCCGGTGAGAGGACCCGCGGCAGCGGGCTGTGCCGTCGTGCGCCTCTTTTCAACCTTTCCAGAAATCGCTTTCTTCCAGGCTTGGGATGCACTACATTTATCTCCAGTGGTTTTCGGGATGCTATCCCGATAATCGGAATCTAGAGCGAACGTCCTCATCCACGGCTACCAGCCACCACCCGCTTGGAGACAAGATTGACTGAGAACAGCGTTGTTCAGAATGCCGGCCGGCCAGGTACCGGCACCCCGTCCGAGGTGAAAAACGTCCGTCGGGCCGCTTGGGCCGGGCTGATCGGAACTGCCTTGGAGCAGTACGACTTTGTGATCTACGGGACCGCCTCCGCGATCATCTTCAATACGATCTTCTTCCCCAACGTCGACCCTGCGATCGGCATCCTCGCCGCTTTCGGCGCCTACGCCGTCGGCTTCGGCGCCAGGCCCTTGGGCGGACTCTTCTTCTCCAAGTACGGCGACCGCTTGGGACGCAAATGGGTACTGGTGGCCACCCTCTTCCTCATGGGCATTGCCACCTTCGCCATCGGACTCTTGCCTACCTACGAGCAAGCCGGACTGTGGGCGCCGGCTCTCCTGGTGGCCTGCCGATTCCTGCAAGGCTTCGGCGCAGGAGCTGAACAGGCCGGCGGCGTGGTCCTCATCGCGGAAACAGCCCCCAAGGGTCAGCGCGGCAAGTACTCCTCACTGGTGTTCGTCGGGGCAGCCGCGGGGACGGCACTTGGAGCGGTGGTCTGGATCCTGGTGCAGATGATGCCCAAGGAAGCGCTGGAATCCTACGGCTGGCGGCTGGTCTTCTTCTCATCGATCTTCGTGACAATTGCCGCCTATGTCATCCGACGCAAACTTAAGGAGTCCCCGGTCTTCCAGGAGCTCCAGGAAGAAGGCGGCATCGGCAAGCGGGACACCCCTGTGGCAGATGTCGTCAAGAATGGCCGCACCAACCTCTTCCGCGTGTTCTTCATGAACGTCGGCGCCAACGCCCATTCCTACCTCTTCCAGGTGTTCCTGGGCTCCTACCTCATCAGCCAGCTCAAGATCGACGCGACGTTCATTCCCAAGGTCCTGCTGGTTGGCGCCCTGTTCGCCTGCGTGTCCGCCTACGTGTTCGGAAACCTCTCGGACAGGTTCGGCCGGCGCTCCATGTACCTGGTGGTGACCACGTTCCTGTTCATCTTCCCCATCCCGGCCTTCCTGCTGATCAACACGGGCAACCTGTTCCTGATTTCGCTGGTCATTGTCCTGGGCTTCATTTTTGCCGCCCAAGGGTCCGTCGGGGTCCAGGCCGCGTACTTCCCCGAGCTCTTCGGCGCACGCTACCGCTACGCCGGGGTGGCACTCGGCCGCGAATTCTCCTCCGTTTTCGGCGGTGGCATCGCCCCGCTGATCTGCTCCGCACTGGTCACGGCCTTCAGCGGATCCTGGATCCCGGTGGCCATCTACATGATGGCCATCATGGGCATCAGTTTGTTCACCACCATCAAATCCCCGGAGACGGTCGATCGTGACCTTCTCCTTGAAGAGGACGCCAAGTAATGTCAGAACCCATCACCACCTCCGCTAACCCCGCCAACCCCGCCAACCCCACCAAAATTGTCATCACCGATTGCGATCACGATTCCATCGATATCGAACGTGCTGTCGCTGAGGCTGCCGGCGCCGAGCTTGTGTTGGCTCAGTGCCGCACTGAAGAGGAAGTCGTCACTGCAGCGGCCGGGGCGGACGCGATCGTTGTCCAGTACGCGCCCATCACCGCCAAGGTTTTGGACGCGTTGCAGGGGTTGAAAGCGATTGGCCGTTATGGCGTCGGGGTTGACACGCTCGACGTCGGAGCTGCCACCGCGCGCGGCGTCGCCGTTTGTAACGTCCCCGATTACGGTACCGAGGACGTCAGCGACCACGCGATTGCGTTGGCCGTGAGCCTGGCCCGCGGTATCACTCAGCTGGACCGCGGTGTACGCCGTGGCGATTATTCGCTGGGGCCGGTGCAACCGTTGCACCGGATCAGCGGGCGCGTGTTCGGGGTGGTGGGCCTGGGCTTGATCGGTGCGGCCACGGGCCGGAAAGCAAAGGGGCTGGGCTACGAGGTCATCGGTTCGGATCCGCTACTGACCCCCGGCTCTGTTACTGCGGACGGGATCACCGTAGTTGGCTTCGAGGAGCTCATTGCCCGTGCTGACGTGATCTCCCTGCATGTGCCGCTCAACCAGTACACGCATCACCTGATCAACAGCGAGGTACTGGGCAAGGTGAAGCCAGGGGCTGTGCTGGTCAATACCTGCCGCGGTGGGGTGGTGGACACGGATGCGGTGGCGGCGGCCCTGAAGGACGGGCGCCTTCACGCTGCGGGTTTGGATGTCTTCGAAGTCGAACCCCTGCCCAGGACCAGCCCGCTGCTGGGACTGGAGAACGCGGTCCTCACACCCCATGCGGCCTGGTACAGCGAGGAGTCTTACGCGGAGCTCAAGCGGCGCACGGTGGAGAACGTGGTGGAGGTCTGTGCCGGTCGGACGCCCCGCAACATCCTCAACAGCGAAGTGCTGAACGGGAGCGTGCCGGCATGAGCGTCGAAACAGCAGCTGAATCCACGTCGCTGACAATGCGCGCAGCGGTCTGGACGGGTCCGGACACCATTGAGTACCGGACCGTGCCGCTTCCCGAGGTACCGGAGGGCTGGGCCTTGGTCCGGTCTGAGCTCACCGGGATTTGCGGCACGGACTTCTCCATCCTGCACGGAAGCCACCCCCGGGCTGAAGCGCCCGTGGTGATGGGCCATGAAATCACAGGCATCGTGGAAATCGCTGCCGCGGGAGGCCCTGCGGCGGGCACCCGTGTGACGGTGGAGCCCTTGATCCATTGCGGGAAGTGCCACCCCTGCAGGGAGGGGGACACTCATGTTTGTCGCAGCCTGAAGCTGTACGGGATCGACGTCGCAGGGTCCTTGGCGGAGTATGTGGCGTTGCCGGTGGAAACGCTGATTCCCATCACCCCCGAGGTTCCGCTGCAGGAAGCCGCACTGGCTGAGCCGCTGGCCGTGGCAGTACACGCCGTCTCCCGCTCCGGCCTCAAGGGCGGTGAGCGGGTGGTGGTGTTCGGCGCCGGCCCTATCGGCATCCTCACCGCTCTTGTTGCCCGGCATGAAGGTGCCGGCAGCGTGCTGATTTCCGAGCCCTCCGAGGAACGCCGCAAGGTGGCTGAGGAGCTCGGCTTCGACACTGTTGCTTCGGGTGCCGACCCGGTACACACGATCCTGGGGGCAACGGGCAGGGACGGCGCGGACATCGTGTTCGATTCGGCCGCCCACCCCTCCGTGGCGGCACTGCTGCCGAAGGCAGTTCGCGTCCTGGGCACCATCGTGCTGGTGGGTGTCTACAAGAAGCCGGTCGAGGTGGATTTGCAGGCCCTGACCTTCGCGGAAAACACGGTGGTGGGCGTCCGCGTCTACACGCGGGCCGATGTCGAACGGGCCGTCAAGCTCATCGAGGGCGGCGAGCTTGGGCTCGGACGGATCCCTGTGGAGGTCTTCCCACTCGAAGACACCGCGGCCGCGTTCACCAAGGCCATGACCGCTGGAGCGGTCCTGAAAGTATTCGTTGGGCCGGCTACGGCAGCCGTCCCCGGCAAGGGAGAAGCATGACAGACACAGCAGCGGCGCCGCGCGCGCCTTTTGACCTGACAGGGTCGACGGCGGCCATCACCGGAGCTTCCCGCGGCATCGGCTTGGGTATTGCCCTGGGCCTGATCCGGGCGGGCGCGAACCTTGTTGCGCTGCAACGTGGTCCACTCGCTCCGGAACTGGCCCAGGCTGCGGCCCAGGCAGGCGTTACTGCCAAGGCCGTGGCTGTTGATCTGTCGAGCCAGGACTCGGTGGCCCACGCGATCGAATCGACCCTGGCAACGCACAGGATCGACATTCTGGTCAACAATGCCGGTACGCAGATCCGCCATAACTCCGTGGAGTTCCCGCTGGAGGACTTCGATGCGGTCATGAACATCAACACCCGGGCAGTGTTCCAGCTCTGCCAGGGCTTCGGTAAGGCCATGGTGGAGCGCGGAAACGGCAAAATCATCAATCTGGCCTCATTGCTGAGCTTCCAAGGCGGGTTGCGGGTTCCGGCCTACGCAGCGTCCAAGGGAGCGGTGGCCCAACTGACCAAAGCCCTGTGCAACGAATGGGCCCCGCAAGGCGTCAACGTCAACGCCGTGGCCCCGGGGTACATAGCCACGGACATGAACCAGGCCCTGCTGGCCGACTCCGTCCGGCATGAGCAGATCTCCAGCCGTATCCCCGCCGCCCGGTGGGGATCAGGCCACGACCTCGCCGGTGCGGTGGTGTTCCTGGCTTCCCCTGCCGCAGATTACGTGCACGGCGTTGTCCTTCCGGTCGACGGCGGGTGGCTGGCCCGATGAACAGCACCCAACCAGCGGGCAACCCGCACCGGCCTGCCCCTTCAGCGGTCCTGGCAGCGAATCCTGTGGTGGCGGTCATGCGGGCACACCACGCCCGCGAGTACGCCCCCGTGATTGAGGCCCTGGTGCGCGGAGGCGTCCGTTCCATCGAGTTGACCCTCAGCACCCAAGGAGTCTTCGAGGAACTGCCTCGACTCAAGGAACGCTTCGGCCCGGACGCTGAGATCGGCGTCGGAACCATCACCACCATGGACCAAGCCCTGCAGGCCCTCGACGGCGGAGCGGACTATCTGGTCACCCCGGCGATGGTTACCGCAGTGGTGAGTGCCGCCGTCGTCCGTGACATCCCGGTGTTTCCGGGCGGGCTGACGCCTACCGAACTGCTGGCCGGCTGGAACGCGGGTGCCACGGCGGTGAAGCTCTTCCCCGCCTCGGCCGTGGGCATTGGGTACGTCGACCAACTCCGCGGGCCGTTCCCGGAGATGCGGATTGTGCCCTCCGGAGGCATCGGGATCGACGACGCACCGGCGTGGATTGCGGCCGGCGCCCTGGCCGTCAGCCTCGGCGGGCCTCTGCTGCGCGATGCTTTCTCAGGCGGAAGCCTGACGGAGCTGACCGCGCGGGCATCGAAGCTCAGCCACCTTGTAGCCGACGCCGTGGAAGCGCGGGCAGCCAAGTGACTACCTACACCGACGTAGTGACCATGGGCGAAACCATGGCGCTCATGAGAGCCGAGACACCCGGGCCCTTGGCCCATGCCGGCTCGTTGGGGCTGGGCATGGGCGGGGCCGAGACCAACGTCGCCATCGCATTGAAGCGCCTGGGCACCAGCGTGACCTGGCTCGGACGCGTGGGGCAGGACAGCCTCGGCGATTTGGTGCTCCGCGAGGTGTCTGCCGAAGGAGTCGCAACCATGGGGATTCGTGATCCTGGGGCACCCACAGGCCTGATGATCAAGGAACGCCGCACCTTGGAACACCTCAAGGTCTGGTACTACCGTTCAGGCAGTGCCGGCTCGAGATTGGCTCCGGAGGACATCCCGACGGACACCATCCGGAATGCGAAGCTCCTGCACCTGACCGGAATCACGCCCGCCCTTTCCACATCAGCGTGTGAAGCCGCGCTGTACGCGGTCTCCGTGGCGCGGGAAGCCGGGGTGACCGTCTCCTTCGACCTGAACTACCGCGCTGCGCTGTGGACAGAGGGCCAGGCCGGGCCGGTCTTCCGCACGTTCATTGAACTGGCAGACCTTGTTTTCGCCGGCGACGACGAGGCGGGCATCGCAGTGGGCAGCGGGCCGGACTCCCTCGAACTCGCACGCAAGATCGCAGCAATGGGACCACAGCAGGTAGTCATCAAGAACGGCCCGCTCGGTTGCGTCGGTGTGATCGACGGCGCCGAATACCGTCAAGACGCGGTACGCATCAACGCCGTGGACACTGTCGGTGCCGGAGACGCATTTGTGGCCGGGTACATCTCCGACCTCCTTGCCGGAGCCTCCGTGGAAGACCGGCTACGCACCGCGGTGAGGACAGGAGCCTTCGCATGCCTGGTGCCCGGCGACTGGGAAGGCATGCCGCGACGCGGTGAGTTGGGTTTGCTGGATTCTTCGGAACCCGTGGCGCGGTAGCGTGGATCTGGTCCGGTTCTTCCCTGCGCGGATCAACGGGCGCTAAATCCAGGCCCTTTCGAATCCCGGCGGCAGGCAACTGGTGAGCTCCGGCTGGAACTTCTGCAGCAACGCCACGAGGGATTGGATGCGCTCGGGATTCATGTGGACACTGGGGGCTGAGACTGAAACGGCGGCAGCCATGGCCCCGCTCAAGTCAGGTATCCCGATGGCAAGGCACGTGATTCCGAGTTCGTTCTCCTGGTTGTCCATGGCATAGCCGTTGTGCTTGGCCTCATGCAGCGCGGCCAGGAATTCTTCGGCCGTCCTGATGGAGAGCGGCGTTGGCGTGATGGTGTGGTTGAAGGCCGTGATCGCCTCGGCGTCGCTTTTCTCGGCCAGCAGCACTTTGCCCAAGGCCGTGGTCTGGGCCTTCCGGCGAACGCCCGGATATGAAGTCATCTCGAAGCCTCGGTGGCCGCGGGCCTTGGCCAGATAGACCACTTCATCGCCGGACAAAATCCCCAGATGGGTCGCGTCCAGGGTGATACGGGCAATATCGGACAGGACTTGCTGCACGGCCCCCGGCAAATCGATGCTGGTTTGAGCTTGCGTGCCCAACTCCAGGAGTTTCACGCCCAGGTGGTAACTCCGGTCCTCCGACTGGCTCAGATACTTGGCTCCCACCAAGGAGGTCAGCATACGGTGGGTGGCCGATCGGCTGAGCCCTGCGGCTTTGGTGATGTCCTCAAGCCGGTGATTGCCAGCCGCTACGCAGTCAATCAGGCTGAGCCCGCGTTCGAGTGTCCGGGCTCCGGCGGTAGTGGCTTCCATATCTCCGATTCTCCCACGAAACAGCAACCCGTCCCTATATGCGGAAAGTCTTAAGGGTTCGTGGGCAATGGAAATTTAGTAAGCATCCTTGCTTTCTTGTTGGAGGTGGTGTTTTGCTTGGTTTACCAAGGTTCAGGCAACCGGATCAGGAGCTGACATGGTTGATGGATATGACTCGGGATCAAGCACTCCCAAAGCCCGCAGGGACGAGGTCGTCCGGGCGGAAAAGGACCGTTTTGGCGGCATTAAATGGGGCTCAGCATTCTTTGGCTGGCTAACGGCCATCGGGATGACCGTCCTTCTCAGCGCCTTGGCTACGGCCATCGGGGTTGGCGTAAGAGCGGCGAACCCTTCCGGCGCCGAACAGGCAGCGGATCAGGCCCGGCAGAACGCAGAAACCCTGGGGATCGTCGGTGGAATCGTGCTGGCGGTGGTGCTGTTTCTGGCCTACTACTGTGGCGGCTACGTTGCTGGGCGCATGGCACGCTTCGACGGTGCGAAGCAAGGGCTTGCTGTGTGGTTGTGGGGCATCATTGTCGCCATCCTCGTGGCGATCCTCGCTGCATTGGCAGGCAACCAGTTCAACATCCTCGACGATCTCAACGGTGCACCCCAGATACCCCTCGACGGAAGCCTGATGACCGCCAGCGGCATCATTGGCCTCGTCATCGCCTTGATCGTCCCCCTTCTCGGCGCAATCCTCGGAGGAAAGGCCGGCATGCGTTTCCACCGGAAGGTCGACCAAGCGGGCATCGATCACCAAACCGGAGTCGCCGGATAAGAGCCTTCTAACGGTGGCCTGCAGCTACTGCAGGAGCCTTCGAGGGGAGTTTTCCACATAGCGCAGATGAGGGCTTATAGCTGTCAAGCCATCCTGACAGGCTTGGTTTATGGATGGCATAGGGCAGATCGTGGCGCGGCGGGCAGGTTTGTCCGGCGCCAGTGACGTCCCCCCTCACATGTCATCCCTCTCTCTGGACTTGCCTCCCGGACCCGCCGTCCGCACGTGCCCGACGCCGGCAGTCGGCGATGCTGTTACCGACCGGAATTCCGGGCTGCTTCCTCGACTCGATTCGTTGCCCGCTCCCGGTGAACCTCTGCCTGAGGCATTGCTGGAGGCGGCGGTGTCCGCGGGCTCGCGCGAAGACCGGGGATCTGCGCCCCCAAAGGTGCCTGAGGCGTGGCCCAAACCCGGGGCATCCGCGCCAGAGGCGCCACGAAGGGCGGCGCTGTCCGCGGGCTCGAAATCCGCGCCAGGGGAAGGTCGGGGTCCGTTGTCCGCCGAGCCGTCATTACCTGACGCCCCTTCATTGGAAGCGGCGCTATTTGAGGGTGCCGCCGCAGCCGACGCGTTGCGATCGATAGCCGCCGGTGAGGCGCGGCTGTTTGGGTTTGTTGAAGCGGCTGATTTTGCCGGCAAGGTCGAGGAGATCGCCCGGTCGGTGGAGTACTTGCAGGTTGTCGCGGCGCAGGCTGTGGAACGGACCCGGACTGAAGCACTACAGGCCGGTCCGGGGTCCTCGGCAGCAGCACCGCAATGGCGGACCGGCTGGACGGAACCGGAGCCAGGCACCGACACCGCTGCAGC
>NZ_JBEPOP010000007.1:0-262955 GCF_040546855.1 Paenarthrobacter sp. 4246 | reverse complement strand
TTTCTCCCCCCCCCCCCCCCGCCAACCCAACACAAGCGGGCCCCCCCCTTTTTTCCTTGTGCCCCCCCCCCCCAAAACCCCCCCCCCCCCCCCCCCCCCCCCCCCCCGGGCCCCCCCCCCCCCCCCCCCCCCCCCCCCCCCCGCTTCTGTATTGCGTGCTCTAAAGTGCCGCCGGCTCCGCGAGCGGGGCGCGGTGGGCGTGCCCCCGCACCATGATGAGGGCGATGACGGCGATCAGGATGTAAACCATGTTGGCCGGTCCAGCCAGCAACAGCAATGGGCTCTGGGGACCCGCAGCGGCTTGGTCAATTCCGCCCGTGGACAGGAAGAGCGTGGGGTCGTACAAGGCGTGCAGGATGATGGGCCAGATCAAATTGCCGGTGACCCGCAGAGTCAGATACATGCAGATACCGAAGCCAAACGTAAACACCACGGTCACCAACACGGTGACGATCGGCATGCCTGACAGGGCGTTTGCAGAGTGCAGCAGTGCAAAGACCAGGGAGGACAGCACCATAACCACCCACTCGGACTTCCCCGAATCCCGGAGCATCTTCACCACGATGCCGCGCGTCAGGATTTCCTCGGCAAAGCCGATCAGCAAGCCGGTGAGCAGCGTAATGACAACGACGGATGCCTGGTAGCTGCTGTAATTGATGCCCAGAAAGCGCAACACAATGGCGGCCACCAGGAAGAAAGGCGCCGCCCACATCCACCAACTCCCTTTGACCGGCTGCGGTGCGAAGAGCGGCTTGAACCAGCCTACGGAGTACACGAACGCAGCCAGGGCCACGCAGCCAACAATGAGCGAAAGCGTGAGGCCGATGAAGACGCTC
Organism: Paenarthrobacter sp. 4246; assembly: GCF_040546855.1. NCBI lineage: Bacteria > Bacillati > Actinomycetota > Actinomycetes > Micrococcales > Micrococcaceae > Paenarthrobacter > Paenarthrobacter sp. 4246. The sequence goes on along the minus strand of NZ_JBEPOP010000007.1, from coordinate 262,119 downwards.
TGGGGTGTCCGGAAGATGTCCTCGGCTACTACTTGGTCTCCAGCAAGGGGCCCGATCAGCAGGCCAGCGCCAAGGTAGATCGCCATATAGAGCACTGCCAGCAGGATGGCCCGCCACCAGCCACCCTTGTTCCAGAATGCTTTCCAACGTGACGGATGTACGGCCTGGTCCATGTAGTGCCCCCTTTAGTGTGTGGGACAAAAGATAGTCCCGCTCAAAAATCTACTTCACAGAGGTCCTGCGCCGACTGCCACGCATGCCGGTAATACTCTGCATGAGCCAGCCTTATGGCGGCGTCCTCGTCGATGATCACCGTGGCCCGCGGATGCTGTTGAATGACCGAGCCCGGCACGGCTGAGGAGACTGGCCCTTCCAACGCTGCTGCAATGGCGTCCGCCTTGTTTGCTCCGAAGGCCAGAAGGACCAACTGCCTGGCCCGGAGGATGGTTCCCAAGCCTTGGGTGATGCACTGGGTGGGGACCTCTTCCGGAGAGCTGAAGAACCTGGCGTTGTCCTTCCGCGTTTGTTCGGCCAGCGCCTTGATGCGGGTTGAAGACGCCAAGGAGGACCCGGGCTCGTTGAATCCCACATGCCCGTTGGACCCGATGCCCAGGATCTGGATGTCCACTCCACCTGCCTCGGCGATGAGGGCTTCATACTCCACACCGGCCTGGGTGATACCAGGGCCCGTGCCTCGCGGCGTCCACACGCGGTCCGGACTAAGGCCCAATGGCTCCACTACTTCGCGGGTGATCACTGAGCGGTAGCTCTCAGGGTGCTCCGGCGGGACGCCGAGGTACTCGTCCAAGGCGAAGCCACGTACTCCGGAGACGTCGATGGCCCCCTCCGCGACTATGGCAGCCAGTGCAGAGTAGGTGGTCAGCGGCGTGGAACCAGTGGCCAGGCCCAGCACGGTGGCGGGGTTTGCGATGATCTGCTTGGCAAAGATGGATGCAGCGATTCTTCCAGCCTCGATGGGGTCGCGGACAATGATGACTTCTGCCATAGGGTTTTCCTTTGAGTAACTGGTGAAAATGCGTAGTTAGTCGGCAACGATCGCCGCACCGACAGAGCCAATGGAGAGCCCCGGCGGAACCAACCGGACACGGTCCCCAAGCGCCAAGCCGGAAAGGAATGGGGAGGGAGCGCAGAACCGGGCGAGTTCCAGCTGGATACCGCGGAGAAGTGGTGCGCCCAGGGCGTTCAGGCCGCCGCCGATGTAGATGGAAGCGGGGTCGTAGGTCAGCCCCAGGATTCGAATGGCTGTGGCAGCACCTTCGAAGAACCGCTGCTGAACAACTTTGGCGACCGGGTCGCCGTCGAGCGCCGCGTCAAAAAGTGAGACCGCCGGCCACTGGCCCGGGCCTTTCCACTGACGGGCTATGCCCGACCCCGAAGCGATGAGCTCCAGGCAGCCCTTTTGGCCGCAGGGGCATTCCTCGCCCCGCATCCCAAGGGGGAGGTGGCCGATTTCGCCAGCAGCTCCGGACGTGCCACGGACCACAACGCCATTGCTGACGTAGCCTGCCGCCAGCCCGGTGCCCAGATTGAGGTAGGCGCTGGAACCGGACGCGTCGCTATCGGCCAGTAAGTAGTGGGCTCCGATGGCGGCGGCGTTGACGTCGTTCTCCATCGTTACCGGCAGTCCATGCTCAGCCTCCACCAGACTGCCGAGGTCCAAACCGGCAACGCCAACGTTCACGGCATTGGCGACGTACCCCGTCTCCGTATTAACTGTTCCGGGAATTCCGATGCCCAGCCCGGACACGGTGCAGTCCGCCAGGGTTTCTGCGCCGCGCAGTACGTCGAGGACGCCGAAGAGCGAGCTGAGCAGCGCTTCATTCCCGAACCCGGTGGAACGGCGGACGGTGTGCAGGACGGTGCAGTCCTGATCGATGGCGACCGCTTCGATCTTGGTGCCGCCGATGTCGACGCCGATCCTCACCGTTCGGGCAGCTGAGGGGACAGTCGCGTGCGGGGCGCGCAAAGCGGGGGTGGAACTCAGGGTCATCAGTGATCTTTCGGAGTTGGCACCCAAGTAGTTCGCAGCAGATGCCGTTTTGGGTGCTCAAAAGGGCATCTGCTGCTACTTAGTTGGGTGAGAGGGGGACGGGGCGGCCGGCTTCCAGGCTTTTGTTGGCGGCTTCCACGATCGCGACGATGCTGAGGATTTCCGGCAGCGGTACGTTCGGTGTCCCGCTGCGGATGGAGTTCACAATCCCCTTCAAGAGGCCCACCAGCATGGGCGGGCCGGCTTCGATCGAGAACTCGCAACAGCCGACCTCGGATTCGATGCGCCCCTTGGTGAACGGGCTCCAGTCCGCTCCGCCCGTCATTGCGACCTCGCGGCCGTCTCCCCAGCGCACCGTCACCGTGGTGGCGCCGTCCGCAGGACCCGGCCTCCCGGCGTCGACGGTTACAGTCTCCGGGCAGGCACCGAGCGCAGCCACTGCTAAGTCCACCAGATGTACGCCGTACCAGGCCAGGCCCGGGTGGCCGGGCTGGGTGGGGAGGGGGCCGTCCAAGGAAACAGAGTGATAAGGGCCTCCGGCCAAGGCCGCCTGGAATTCCGGGGTGAACCGCTTGGGGGAACCGGCCAGGACCAAAGTCCCGGAGGCCTGCGCCTGGGCGAGCATGGTCCGGGCCTCAGCCAGAGTGGGAGCGAACCGCGTGTCCACATAGATCGGTTTGCCGAACCGGGCAACGCGCTTGAAGTACACGGGGTGGGTGCGTGCATCCGAGGCCACGATCAGCAGGGCATCGCAGGCCTCGGCCACCTCTTCCGGCGAGTCGCACAGGGTGACGCCAAGTTCGCTGACTTCGTCTGTGAAGCTGTTGATGCGGTCGCGGCCCAGCGGAAAGTCCGACGCCGTTTCCCCCCTCCACGCATGGGTCACCGTGCCGCCGGGGACCACGCCGTCGATGCCGTTCCCGAAGAGGCGCGTAAAGGACGGAGCATGCGGGGAGTCGACGCCGATGAGCCCGAAACGGATGGGCGTTCTCATCCTTTGACCCCGCTGTGCGTGATGCTGGCGACGATGTGCTTCTGCAGCAGGGCGAAGATCACCAGGCACGGGATGAAGCTGACCAGCGTTGCCGCCATGACGTTGGAGGTGGACGCGGTTTCCGTGTTCAGCGTGGCCAGGCCCACGGTCAGCGTGCGGGCAGCATCCGATTGGCCCACCACCAACGGCCATAGAAGATCGTTCCAGTGCCAGAGGAAGACGAAAATGGCCAGGGTTGCCAGGACGGGACGGATCAGGGGGAGCACGATCTGCCAGAAGGTCCGCCATTCGCCGGCACCGTCGATGCGGGCGGCGTCGAACAGTTCCTCCGGCATGTCCCGGACGAACTGGCGGATGAGGAAAATCGCCTGGGCGTTGGCCAGCGTGGGCAGGATCAGGCCCCACAGGGTGTTCACGCCGCCCATCTTGGAGATCAGGATGAAGGTGGGGATCAGGGTGGCCTGGACGGGCACCATCATGGTGGCAATGATGGCCCAGAGCAACGCGTTACGGCCGGGGAACCGCTTGCGGGCCAAGGCATAGGCGGCCATCGAAGCCGTCAGCAGGACAACCACCACGGACACAGCCGAGTACAGAAACGAGTTCCAGAGCCAGAGAGGGAATTCGCCCACGTTGAAGATACGGATGATGTTGTCCAACGTCAGAGACGACGGCAACGCGTAGGGGAGCGTGGGGGCATCCTCCGGGGAGAGGGCCAGGATTGCCACGGCAATCAAGGGCGCAACGGTGAAGAGCGAGATCACCGCAAGCACCCAGGTCAGCGTCCGCTGGCGGCGCTTCTCTGTTGTGCGGCGCGGGCCGGCTGAGGGAATGGAGATGGTGGCAGTCACTTGGAGTCCTTACCTTCGAAGAAGCGCTGCTGGATGAGCGACAGGATGAGCACAATGACGAACAGCACGACGCCGATGGCCGAGGCATAGCCGAAGTCGAAGAACTTGAATCCTTCATCGAACAGGAAGTAGATGAGGCTGTGGCTGGCCCGGGCGGGTCCGCCTCCAGTCATGACGTATATGGTGTCGAAGACCTGGAATCCGACGATCGTCTCGATGACCAGGACAAAGAACACCACGGGCTTCAGCAGGGGCAACGTGACGTACCAGAACGATTTCCAGGCGCCGGCACCGTCAATACGCGCAGCCTCGTGGACTTCGGCTGGTTGTGCTTTGAGCCCGGCCAGGAAGATCAACATGGAATAGCCGAAGCCTTTCCATACGGACACCACGGCCAGCGAGAGCAGGACCAGCAGTTGGGGTCCGGACGTGAAGGGGACGGGGCCCATGCCCAGACCGACCAGAGCGGCATTCAGCGGTCCATCCGTGGAGAAGATCCAGGTCCAGATGATGCCGGCCATGACGAAAGAGCTGAGGTACGGGATGAACAGCAGGGCCCGGAAAGTCCCGGTGAACCGGACCAGTTTGTCCAGGAGGACAGCGCCGGCCAGCGACACGGCGATGATGAACGGCACAAAGATCGCCACGTACAGGAACGTCACCTTGAGGCTTTGCCAGAAGTTGGGATCAGCAGCCAAGCGGGTGTAGTTGTCTGCGCCCAGGAATTCGAAGTCGCCGTTGAGGCTGTACTCGGTAAGGCTCATGGCGCCGGCCCCGAAGATGGGCAGGAACTTGAAGAGACCGAAAATGACCAGGGTGGGCAGGACGAAGAGGATGCCGGCAAGTGCCTCGCGGCTAAGGGCCTTCTTGGCCCCAAAAGGCTTGAGCGGTGGCGCCGTCAGCTCTGGATGTCGGCCGGCCAGCGTGGTTCTGGTGCGGGTGTTTACAGACATGGGGTGACCAATCGGTGGTTGGGCCGGACTCAGGATGCCGAGCGCTGCAGGATGCCGCGGGCTTCTTTGGCAGCACGGTCAAGGGCTTCCTTGGCGCTGACATCGCCGCGGAGGGCAGCTTGGATGTTCGGTGCGAGGGCACCCATGACCTGGCGGGCAACCGGGGAGGGTTCGCCGGGGTTGGCGGACTTCAGGGCCTCGGCCATGGCGAGGGAGTCAGCGTCCGTGCCCAGGGCGGCGGCATCCGTACGTGTGGGCAGGTTGCCGGCAGCGGTGTTGAGGGCCTTTTGGGACTCAGCCGAGCTCAGGTAACTCATCACCTTGTAGGCAGCTTCGCGGTTTTCCTTTTTGTTGATTGAAGTCAGCGCCAGCAATCCAGGGTTGCCGTACGTCGCCTGGACCTTGCCCTGCAACGGAGCACCCAAGGCAACGTTTTCGGCCCCGAGCGCGGCACGCATTTGCTTCAATTCCGGCAGCGACGTGGTGGCCCGCATCGCGGCCTTGCCGGTGGCGATCGGAGCACCTTCAACCTTGGGGCCGTCGGTGGCGGCATCGGCGGGAAGCCCGCCGAGCTTCTTCAAGTCGATCAGCAACTGCAATGCGGAGACGCCGGCCTCTGAGTCGAAGGCGATGTCCTTGGCATCATCGGAGAAGACGGTTCCGCCTGCCTGCCACAACAGCGGATAGAAGGACAGGTTCAACGTCTGTTCAGGGCTGCCTGCGTAATCCATCACGGCGATGCCCTTCTCCGCCAATATCGGCGCGGCGCTGCGGAGATCGTCCCAAGTCTTGGGCAGCGGTACTCCTGCGTCCGCGAAGATCTTGGTGTTGTACGCCGTGGTGTTGATGTTCTGGAACAGCGGAACGCCGAACACCTCTTTGTCGAACGTCGCCGCTTCCAAAGTCGCGGGATAGAAGCTGTCCTTGTCCTGCTCCACGGCCTTGTCCACCGGCAGCAGCCCCCGCACGTTGCGGTAGGTGGCTGCCTGGTCGGGCGTAATGAGCACGACGTCGGGTCCCGAGCCTGCGGCCAGCGCCGCCGAGATCTGGGCGTCCCGCTTGTCGAACGTCTGGAGTTCGATGGTCAGATCGATGCCGGGGTTGGACTTCTCGAAGCTGGCCTCGGTGTCCTGCCAGAACTTCTTGCTCGCCGTCTCGTCCTTGATGACGGGGTACATCCATAGCGTCACCTTGCCAGTGGCCTGGCCGCCGTCGGACGTAGTAGAACCGGCGGAACCGCAGGCGGTGAGGGTCAAAGCGGCGGTAACGACGGCGGCTGTGGCCAATGCGGTGCGGTGCATCTTTCGAATGAACATGGTGGCTACTTTCGGGTGGGGGTGGCTTCTTGGATCGCGCTGAGCGCGAACTGGTGGCGGCTGGCTGCTACGGGGGCGGTGAGGAGGGGATCGCCGCATTCCCGCATCCAGTCGAAGAGGGCAGCGGAGAGATCCCTGAGGATTTCCGACTGCTCCGGATGGCCGGCGATGTTGTCCAGTTCCTCAGGGTCTGTGGTGAGGTCGTAGAGTTCCGTCGCCGGGCTGGTGCCGATGGTGGGCCCACCAAGGTCCGCCGGCAGGCTGCGGTGGATCCAGGATTGTGTGGGATCCATGGCGCGTGGTGCGTTGGAAAAGTTGACGATCAGCTTGTGTGTAGGTGTCCGCACTGAGCGTTTGGGGTCGTAGTACGTGTGGTAGCTCAGCTGGCTGAAACAGTGGCTTCGCGTGGCCTCGCCTGCTTCGACGGCGGGTCGCAGGGTTGTGCCGGCGAGGCCGTTTGGGGTCGGAAGTCCTGCCAGGTCCAGCAAGGTGGGCAGGACGTCCACGTGACTGACGATTTCCGCCACTCGTCGCCCGGACCAGGCCGGATTACCGGGGTGGCGGAGCATCAGCGCAACGCCTAGTCCGGCGTCGTACAGGGTGCATTTGGCGCGGGGCAGCGCCAGCCCATGGTCGGTGGTGAACAGCACCAGTGTCTGGTCCCGGAGGCCCAGCGAATCGAGTTCCGCGAGAATGCTGCCGACGCCTTCATCCATGTGTTTGATCGCGCCCTGGAGCTCGGCGATTTCCTCGCGGGCGCCGTCGTCGTCCACCAAGTGGGCCGGAACAGTATGCCCCAAGGAGACGTCCGGTTCCACACCATCGGCCAGGAAGCCCATCACCCCCGGGCGGTCCCTTGCGGAGGGCACCCGGTGCGGCTCGGTGAAGCCGACCTGCAGGTAAAAGGGCCGGTCGCTGTCGGACATTCGACGCAGCGCGTCAGCGGCGCGATCCACGACGACGTCCCGCGTGCCTCCCGGACGGGCGTGATCGAAACCGAGCCTGGCGGCCACCACGTCGTCCGCCAAAACCCGCGATTCGTGGTGCACGCCAACAAGCTCGGTTTGGTAGCCGACGGACTTAAGCCTGTAGGCGATGTGGTCTTTCGGCTCTTTGAGGTCCCAGCCGAACGGCTCGTGCGTCAGCCCGAGGACACCGTTGGTCTGGGGATACGTACCGGTGAACAAGGAGGCCCGGGCCGGGCTGCAGTGGGGAGCGGTGGCGAAGGCCTGCTCGAAGAGCACGGATTCATCGGCCAAGGAGTCCAAGTGCGGGGTTGAGACAGTCTCCACTCCGTACGTGCCCAGAAAACGGCCGAGGTCATGGCAGTGGATCAAGAGGATGTTGCGCATGTCAGCCCATCCGTTCGAGGTCGGTCCGGGTGAGGGCGTGTTTCATGGGCTGGCCGCTGATGAAGCGGCTTAGTTCGTCAACGACGATGCCGCCGGCCCGGCGCCGCGAGTCAACGGTGGCTCCGCCGAGGTGGGGCGTGAGGAGCACGTTCGGCAGGGAGCGCCAAGGAGCATCCACGGGAAGGGGCTCGGCGTCGAAGACATCCAACGCAGCGTCAATCCGGCCCGAGTGCACCTCTTTGTAGAGGGCTTCCATGTCCACGATGGTGGAGCGGGCCGTATTCACTAACGCTGCCCCATCCGGAAGCAGGGCGAGTTCGGCAACACCGATGAGCCCCACGGTTTCACTGGTGGCGGGGGCGTGGATGGCGACGACATCGCTGCTTTCCATCAACCCATGCAAGGTGGCGGAGCTGGCCGCAAGGGGATCGCCCTTGAGGAGGTACGGATCATAGACACGTACCTCTGCGCCGAGTGCCCGGCAGGCGTCGATATAGCGGCGGCCTGTTCGTGAGGCGCCGACTACGCCGATGCGGGCGCCGGAGATTTCACGGGCCCTCGGGACGGCGCGGGCGTCTTCCCAGTTGGTGCCTGCGCGAAGGCTGTGATCGAGCATGTGCACGCGGCGCAGCAGGCTCAGCGTGAAGGTGAGGGAGAGCTCTGCGACAGCCGGGGCCATGGCTGCGCCCGCTTGGGAAATGGGGATGCCAGCGGCCCAGAATGCGTCGCTGACAAGTGCGTGCAGCGATGACGCAGCGTGGACAACGCATTTGAGGTTCGGCGCTGCTGCCAAGTGTTCGGCGTCGAGGCGGGGGAAGCCCCAGGCTGTGATGAAAATGTCTGTCTCTGCTGCAGCCGCGGCGAAAGCCCCAAATGACTGGAGCTGGGCCGGTGCGATGGCGGTGACCGCGCCCAGCTGGTTCAGTGCAGCGTGGGTTTCCGGGGAGATGAAGGCCGCCCGTTCCACGTCCGGGATGCTCAGGAGAATCCTGTGCCGTGAGGTGGTGGGCGGCGAAGGTGTTGGTGCAACGCCGTTGTTGATGTTCATGGGTTGAGATTGCCAGTTTCAATATCTTTTGTCAATGACTAAAGTAAGTATTATGGAGAGTGTGAAAGCAACAGCGCTACGGATGCCAGAATGGGTGGGATCCTTTGCCGCGCAACAACAGGAGCCACCAGCAATGAAGCCACGTGCAGGCAGCAAGGCGTTGATCCGTGAGATCAACGAGGCACTGGTGCTCGACGTCGTGCGGACCCAATCGCCCGTCTCCCGGGCCACCATCACTGTTCAGACCGGCTTGAGTGCTGCCAGCGTCACTGGAATTACGGGCAAGCTCATCAACTCGGGCCTGCTGGTGGAAACCGAGATCGCGCCCAGCACGGGCGGCAGGCCCGCCCGCCTGCTCGAACTTGGCCGCGAGGGCGTTTTCGCCGCGGGCGTGAGGTTGTCCGCCACCGAAGCGCACGCCGTGGTCGTCGATTTGCGCGGTGGCGTGGTGGCCACGCACAGCGAGCCGTTGGCATCCACAAAACCTGCCGAAGCCGCAGCAGCCGCGGCGCGGGCGGTGCGCGCTGCTGCAGGCGCCAAGGAGCCCAGGCTCATCGGTGTGGGGGCGGCCGTATCCGGCGTGGTGGACCAGGCAGGTGGCTTGGTGCGGCACAGCGGGGCCATGAGTTGGGCGGATATAGCGTTCCAAGAGCTCCTCGAAGAAGCTGCGGACCACCCCGTCATCATCGACAGTTACGTCAACGCCTACACGCGCGGGCTGCTTTTCGACGACGTCTTTACAGGCCGCGAGATGCTCATCTTCAGCGTCGGCACCAGCCTGGGGGCCGCCGTCGTGGTTGAAGGCCGTATCCAACGCGGCTTCAACGGTTCTGCAGGGGGCTTCGCTCATTCGCGCGCGATCACTGGTCCCGAGCCGGCCAGGCCCTGCCACTGCGGCGCGGAGGACTGTTTCGAAACCCGCGGCAGCCTGTGGGGCCTGCAGCGTGAACTGGAGCGACGCGGCCAGGACAGGCGGCTGGACCCCAACGTAGATTCGGCACTGATTGCCGACGCAGCCCTGCACTTGGGCATTGGTATGGCGAACATGGCCAAAGTCCTGGGCCCTGGACAGGTGGTGGTCGGGTTCGCTCCCGAAGCCGCTCTGGGCACGTTTGCCGAGCAGACCAAGGACGCGTTCGTGCGGCAATACGACCACGCGAATACTCCGCCTCCAATGTTTGATACCGCCATTGCGGATCCCGTAGCGCTGGCCAGGGGTGCTGCCTGTTCGGTGCTCGCGGGACTGTTCACTTCCAGCCCAACTGGGTAGCAGCAGATGCCGTTATGAGGGCTCATAACGGCATCTGCTGCTACTTGCATGGGGCTTAGCGCCGCATGGCTTGCATCGCCTGTTGATCGTCAATCCGCACGAGGTTGGGTCCCCGGAGCGTGTACAGCAGCCCGTCCTCGTCGGCTGTGATGTGGGGCCCGCTGTACCAGCCGCCATTGATGTCAGCCACAACAACGGACGCCGCGAACGTGATCGGGTCAATGCGGAAAACCGTGGTGTCGGAGACGCCGTAAACAATCCCGCGGCTGACCTGGAGGGCGCCAAAGTCCGTGCAGACGCTGCTCAGGTCGCCCCGGTGAACCACTTGGCGGGTGTCGAGGTCAATGATGAACAGGCCCGCAGCCTTGCGGGACATGCCGTAGAGGAACTTGCCTTGGATGGCCATTGCTGCGATGCCTTGCGGCTGTCCGGGATCCAGGCGCCACAGCTCCTGGTTTGCCACCGGGTCCCAGGCCACCACGGTGCATCGGGGACCGGTGGGGTAGATATTGTCCCCGCCGAGGTAGGCCACTCCGTCCTTTGTGGCCACCGCCCGGACCATCTGGAGGGCATCGATTGGATTGACCTTGGTGATGACCTGCGTTGTCACCGGGTTGTAGGCAGCGAAGCAGCCGCCTCCGCCGGTATCGTTCTGGGCGCCGGCAATGACCAGCCCGTTGACGGCATCCCAGCAGACATCCAGGGGGCGGTTTTGCCCGGCAGGGAGGGCAGCCACTTGATGGGGGAGTTGCCCGGTAGAGGGATCGTAGGAGTAGATGCCCCTGGAGTTGTACTGGCCCGTGAACAGGATTCCGCCCACCACTACGGCGTCCTTGGCCTCGCCTGTCGCCCGGAGGTAGGACACCTGTTCCGTGGCAAGTTGGTGACGGGCAATGGTTCCTGTGCCGCCCACATAAACGTCCCCGGCGCCTGCGGCTAGGCCCATGCACGATTGCGGTCCGCCCGGTGCTCCAGCCTGTGTGAGGTCATGCTTGACAGCGGACTTCGCCACAGGATCGACTTCAATGACGTCGTAGGAAGAGACGGTGAGCGCCTTGTTGCCATAGACATCCAGGCCCCACATGGCGCCAACATCCTCCGTGAGGATCTGGGTGATCTTTTTGCTGACCATGTTGTAGGACCAGACGCCCGGCTCCTTGACGAAGAAAACGTCGTTGCCCAACTGCCGGAACATCACGCCGGTCTTGGCGATGATGGTGTACTGGGCGTGGTTGGCCAGGTTGATCAGCACGGACTTTCCTGGTCCCTTGACCCCTACTCCCAGCTGGCCGTTCAGCACGCTGAGGGAGGTGACGGAGACGCCGGTGGCCACCTCGGCCGGAAGGATGTTCGTGGAGGTCTTCGTTGTCCGATCGAACGCAAAGAGGCGGGCCGGGCTGGAGCCGTTGCCGCCGCCCAGTGTGCTGCCCGTGCCGAAATATACGTGGCTGGCAGTGGCCGCCACAGCCTGGGCAATGGTCGCTCCAGGGTCGGGGACACCCCAGCTGGTCATGGCCTGTGTGGCGGGATCGAATTCCCAGAGGGAGGGTGCGTTGGTGGTCAACCCGCCACCGGCAACGTAGACCTTGCCGTCCGGGGCTACAGCCAAAGCCCGGATGTCCCGGTCACCTGTTTCGCCGACACCCACTGCCGGAGCATTGGGCGTGCTGAGGTCCCAACGGTAGAGGTTTGGCTTCCCGTCGATGCCCTCGCGCAGAACGCCGGCATAAAGGTAGCGGCCGGTGGAGTCAGCGGCCAATGCCTGGATGCTGTACCCGGAGCCGAGGTCTGTCCTTGAAGTGATGGTGCGGGTGGGGAGGTGGAAGCCAATGATCCGCACAGGATTGAGGTTGCGGGAACCGATGTAGACAGTGTCGCCCACCAGCAGCGAGCTCATGAGGGAAAACTGCACGACGGCGGGTCCCAGATCGGTGATTTGCGGACCACCAGCGGTCTGCTTTTGCGGTGCAGCGTGGGCTGCGCCGGAGGACATTGCTGACAGTGCTACGGCGAGTCCGCCGATGCCCCCGGTCTGCAACAACTGACGACGGTTGATGGCGAATGTGGACATGGAAGATCTCCTCATTGAGTATCCCGTGGGGCATTGATCGTTGGGGTGTGGTGTTGTTGGGGACGTTCCGGATGCGTCCTGTGCACTGCACTCAGGGTTTCAGCCAGGGGCTGGGAAATCCATGATTCGAACATTTTCAGACATTGGATGCGTGGAGGTCAGTGCGGACTGTTCCGGTGATGCTCCCTGCGGAATTGGCTCGGAGAAGACCCCGTCTTCTTGGTGAAGAGCCGGCTGAAGTATGCGGGATCGTTGTATCCGGTGAGCGTGGCGACGCGTTGGATCGGCAGGTCAGTGTCTGCCAAGAGTGATTGGGCACGCGACATCCGGATCTGGATCACCAGCTCTTTCGGCCCTACACCCGTGGCAGCCTGGACTGCGTGCCGGAGTTCGGAGGCGGTCACTTTCAATGAAGCGGCCAGTTGCGGCAAGCTGAGCGGCAGATGGGCCATCTCATGAAGCCTGGTGAGCAGTTTCTCCTCGTCTCCGGGGGATCCGCTGGCGCCATGGTTACGTTGCTTGCCGGCCTCGACAAGTACCCGCTGGCAGAGTAATGCAGCGTCCAAGTCTGAGTGGTGACCGCCCACCGAGAGAGCCGCGCACAGGGCCGGAAAAAGTCCAAGTACTTCCATCAGGTCCCGCTCTGACGAACCATCAAGCTGCAGCAATGGGTACTCGCGGGCGTAGCACCCCAACTCTTCAAACGCCCTGGCCGTTGGTCCGGTGAACAACAGCCAGTGTTCCTTCCACCCCTCAGGCCCGGGTCCGTATCCATGGCTTACGCCCGGGAAAAGCCACATGATCGCGGGAGCGCGGACCTCGAAACTCCTTCCGTCCACGGAAAAATGGCCGGAACCTTCGGATACCAAGACAATGCCGTGGCTGTTGAGGGTCCGACCGGCAAAGGAAGGTAGCAGGCCGCTTTGTTCGCCGGCACCCAGGCATGCCAAGCCAAGGTCACGAAGGGGGAGAGCCGGATGCCGGTAGCGTGACCAATTGTCCATAGGCTTCATGCTTCCCCCGTCCAACTCAAGAGACAAGCCACACAAAAGTCCTAGTATCAGCAAACCGGAGTCCATTCACTTCAATCGCCTGCCACTGCCACAGTGGACAACATGTTGACTTCGAATGGCTATGTTCTGGACGAATCGGAGACCCGCCTCGCCGAGCTGAAACCGGTACCCCCTTCTGAGCGCCGGGATCGTGAAGCGCTGTGGGCACGGCTTCGCCGCCATGGCTACCTCTACTTGAAGGGGCAGCTGAATCCGGACCAGCTGCTGGACTTCCGGGAGTTCTACTTCGAGTCCTTAGGCGAAGCCAATGTGTACGCGGCCGGCACGGATCCGCGCGCTGGCATTGCAGCGCCAGGTGATGTGGACCGTGCTGCCTTGCGCCGGGGCCTCTTCGACCGCATTGTTCCGGGATCGGAGTACCAGGCGCTGTGTACTGCGGAAGGAATTGCCGACTGGTTCGCCTGGTTCCTTGGGGATGATGTCCATTTGCACCGCCGGAAGATCATCCGCCACACCAAACCGGGCGAAAGCGGCATCGGCACTGCCACCCAGGCCCACTACGATCTTGTTTATCTGCGCGAGGGCAGCGATCGCGTGCTCTCTATGTGGATACCTTTGGGTGATTGCCCTCGGGAGCGGGGTGGCCTGGCCTACCTCGAGGGCAGCCACCATTGGGTGATGGCCCAGGAACGTGAGGGGACCCTGAAGATGCCCGCTGCCTCAATCACCGCCGATCTTCCGGGGCTGGCGAACGAGCGCGATGCCAGGTGGCTCGTCACCGACTACCAGGTGGGGGACGTCGTGGTCCACTCAGCACACATTGTTCATGCCGCTTTGGACAACTCGGACCGCCACGGCACCATGCGCCTGTCCACCGACATCCGCTACCAGCGGCTGAGCGAACCTATCGATTGGCGCTGGCAGGAGCACTGGAATTACGACGACGGCCTCTAGCCCGCCGCGGCTCCTGGACTGCTGCTACTTGGCGTGCGGAACAGCACCCTTCCACCACTCCACGGTGGCCGCTGCTGCGTCCGCCAAGGGAGTCGGCTCAAGTCCCAGTAGCTTCTGGCTCTGGGAGGAGTCCATCACGAACGGTCGCTCGAACTGGTATAGGAGTTCCGCCAGCTCGCGCATGTCCGTGGAGAAGATGCCCGCAGCCCGCAGTACCCAACCTGGCACGGCACCCACCTTGGGTGCAGCCACGCCAGCGGCGTGAGCGTGCGCCGTAGCCATTTCCCGTTGGGTCACGGCCGGGCCGGTGGGGGCATGCAGCACGCTGTTCCAGAGCTCGGGCTTCTGTGCAGCTGCAATCATTGCCGCTGCGAGGTCCGGGACGTACGTGAAGGAGTGGGGCTGGCCCGTAGCTCCGATGAACTGCACCGCCTTGCCCGCCAGGATCGGCGTGACCATGCGCTCGCCGGCATGAGCTGTCTTCACGCGTGGCCCGAAGAAGTCGCCGGCAACCACGCTGACCGTGGCGGCCGCGTGCGCCTGCCGCGCCTTCAATAACGCAGTCCGAATGCCGCGTTTGCCGCCTGCTGCTTCCCGCGGGCTTGATTCCGTCATGATCCGGTCAGGTTCGCTGTACGAGTAGAGACTCTCCGGGAAGACGACGACGGCGCCCGCGGCCGCCGCTGCGTCCATCACCACCTGCTCGGCGTGGGGGAGTTCGGCGGCCCACGCTGACGCCCGGTAGGCGGATCCGTGGATGCAATGGAAGACTGCGCTTGCACCCTCTACTGCTTGGTTCAGCTGGGCAGGATCCGAGACGTCCGCCCGGACGCGCTCAACAAGGGGATGCTCCGGACCGCTGCCCGAGCGCGTCAGAATGCGTACCTGATGCCCTTGCCCTGCCAGTTGCTCCGCGACGGTGTAGCCAACGGGTCCTGCTCCTGTGACGACGTACATGGGTTCCTTCTTCCGGGTCTGATTCAGCAAAGCTCGTAAAGCGAGAGCAGTGCTCTCTCAATCAGGATGAGCCCTCCCTGCTTCGATGTCAAGAGCGCTGCTCTCATTTGTTGACAGTGCTCACGGTTGTGGCAAGCTGTGATCATGACTTCTGCCGAACCCGCTGTCGCCACAGGTAAGGGCAAGCCCCTCACGCCCCGCGAACGTGCTCGAACGCAGACCATCGCCGACATCATTCGGCTCGGTCGCGAGCACCTTGCTGTCCACGGCGCGGCCGCCTTGTCCCTCCGCGCCGTGGCAAGGGATCTTGGCGTCGTGTCCTCTGCCGTGTACCGCTACGTAGAGAACCGCGATGAACTCCTCACGCTCCTGCTGATCGACGCCTACAACCAGCTTGGCGACGACGTCGATGAAGCAGTGAATGCCGAGGCGGACGACGACTTCGTAGCGCAGTTCCGGGCACTGGCCCAGGCGGTGCGTACGTGGGCCATCCGCGAACCGGCCAGCTACTCCCTCCTTTTCGGCAGTCCCGTCCCGGGGTATCAAGCACCGGGTGAGCGCACTACCGTCCCCGGAACCCGGGTCATCGTCCGCCTCGTCGGAATCTTCGATGCCGCCTACCGGGCGGGCGCGCTCAACGCCGCGGTGAGTCCCGCCGTCGAGGTTCCCGGAGGGTTGGCCGCTGACCTGGCAGCGATTCGCGGCGAGATGAATCTCGCCGCGCCCGACGCCACTTTGGCGCGGGGCGTCCTGGTGTGGACGTCCGTGTTTGGGGCCATTAGTTTTGAGGTCTTTGGGCAGTACGGACGCGATACCTTCGCCGCCCGCGATGAACTGTTCGACCATCAGCTGAGCGTCCTTCAGGGTGTGGTGGGGCTCCAAGGCTAGGGCGCTACAGTATTCAGATGGTTCGAGGGCTGGCAGACATCGGTGCAGAGGGTGCCCTGCTCGCCGGTGCCGGGCGCGCCATTCTCCTGCAAATCGCCGATCCCAAAGTAGGGCACGGCGTAGCTGAGCACAGCAATTTCGCTGAGCGTCCCATGGATCGGCTGCGCGCCACCATGACGTACGTCTACGCGGTGGTCTACGGGTCCGAGGAGCAGCTCAAAGCCGTTCGTCGCGCCGTCAACCGCGCCCACGCGCCGGTTCGCCGGGAACCGGATGGCGCCACCAAGGGCTACAACGCTTTCGACGCCGAGTCGCAGCTGTGGGTGGTGGCCACCCTCTACGACACCGCCGTCACCGTTTACGAGCAGATCCACGGAAAGCTCGACGACGATACCGCCGACCGCATTTACCGCGAGTACGCGCGGATCGGGACAGCCCTGCAGCTTCCAGCAGGCCGGTGGCCGGCCGACCGTGCTGCGTTCGCTGCTTACTGGGACAGTCATGTGCGCGGGCTCCAGCCTGACGATAAAGCGCTGGGGGTAGCCAGGGATTTGCTCTATCCGACGGGTGGGCCCCGGTTCCTGCGGCTGGCGATGCCGCTGGCACGCTTCCTGACCGCCGGCCTGCTGCCGGACCACCTGCGTGAAGGCTTCGGTTTTGAGTGGAGTGCTGGCCACGCCCGCCGGTTCGAGCGGACCATGCGGCTGATGGGCCGTGTTTATCCGAGGCTGCCGCAGCGTATCCGGCACTGGCCCCGCGACTACTATCTGGGCCGGCTTGTTGTGGAAGCCGAGGGCCCGCATGCGTAACTCCACCTCGGTGGAAGAGTCCATCGACGCCCTTGCCCACCGCTACTTGGGCCGGTTCCGGGGAGGCCGCCTGCAAGCCCGGCTCACTGAGTTCGTGGTCTTTGGGCTGAAGCAAGCCTGGGCGTGCGTGTTCGGAGCTGCGTTGCTCGCCGTGATCATAGGGGCCCGCCTCTGGTATCCGGATAACGCCGCCCTTGCCCGGAATGATTTCCTGACCCTTGCCGCCGTCGTCATTCAAGCCCTGATGATCGCCTTCAAGCTGGAAACCCTGCGGGAACTGCGGGTGATCCTGCTGTTCCATGTGGTGGGCACGGTGATGGAGCTGTTCAAGACGGACGTCGGATCCTGGGCGTACGAGGCCGAGGGCTTCCTCCGGATCGGGGCCGTTCCACTGTTCAGCGGCTTCATGTATGCCGCCGTGGGGTCCTATATGGTGCGGGTGTTCCGGTTGTTCGATCTCCGCTTCGATCGATACCCGCGCCGGTGGATCACGGCACTTGTTGCTGGTGCGATCTACGTGAACTTCTTCTCGCACCACTACATCTTCGACGCGCGCTGGGTGCTGCTGGCCGCCGTCGTGCTTGTCTATGGGCGGTGCGTGATGCACTTCAGGGTGTTCCGCCGTCGCTTCCGTATGCCCATTCTGGTGTCTTTCCTGCTGGTGGCATTGTTCATTTGGTTCGCCGAGAACATTGGCACATGGTCGCGTGCGTGGCTCTACCCGAACCAACTGGAGGGCTGGCAGGCGGTCTCCGTCGACAAGCTTCTGGCGTGGTTCCTGCTCATGATCATTTCCGTGGTGCTGGTGGCGTGGGTGTACAAGCCCGAACCGCTTGACGCTCCCGCTGACGCTGCACCGGACCCTAAGATTCGCCGCGTATCGCCTTGAGGGCAGCGCGACGCCCCTGAAGTAAGGGCTCGACGTCGGACACCCGGGTGAGGTTGACGGGTTGTGGTGGGAGAGGGGTGCGTTGGGCGTCGATCACGATGCCGAACCCGCCCGCGTGGCCGGCCGCCAGCCACGAGTTGGTTCCGGGCCATAGCGTGAAAGGAGTAGTGGCGCCCTCAACCGTGATGGTGAGGTGCTCACTGTTGAGCGCATGGAAAGCGTCGTTCCGCCGTTGAAGCTCCTCCGGATTGTGCGGTATTCCGGCTGAAGCACGCCACCGGTTTCTGACCACCTCTCGGGGATCCTGGGTTGTGGTGACCACGTCAATCAGCGGGCCTGTCTGCGAAAAGGCACTGCCGTGAATGACCCCGCCCTCGCTCCCGTCCAACTGCCATGACCCCAGCATCACCGGTCCGTTCCAGTCCGCGAAGTGGAACAGCGGGAGAATGCCGACGCCGTCTCTGACCTCCTGGTCCATGGTGTCATTCATCGCCCAGAACTCGTCCGGCGGCAGATATCCCGAGAACTCCATCGCGTCAGTCTGGCAGTTCACCGTCGGCGAAACCAGCCCCTATTGCCCGTGAATTCAAGGAATTCCTGATGCCAAAAACCAGACTTGAGCCAACCTGACTCAACTTTGGATTGACTTAATTCTGAGCCTGAGTACAGTTGAGTGCAGAACGCTCAACTAGCCGATTGTTGAGCAGGCTTCCGGCACGTAAACCGCCCAGCGGACCGCTGCCAGGTGCAATCTCCAACATCGGCCATTGAAAGGAAACAAGATATGTCACGTGCAGTAGGTATCGACCTCGGAACCACCAACTCCGTGGTCTCTGTTCTCGAAGGTGGCGAGCCCACCGTTATCGCCAACGCAGAAGGCGGCCGCACCACGCCGTCCGTCGTTGCGTTCTCCAAGTCCGGCGAAGTCCTGGTCGGCGAAATCGCCAAGCGCCAGGCCGTCAACAACATCGACCGCACCATCGCTTCGGTTAAGCGCCACATGGGCACCGACTGGAACGTCGCCATCGATGACAAGAAGTACACGCCGCAGGAAATCTCCGCGCGTATCCTCATGAAGCTCAAGAACGACGCCGAGAGCTACTTGGGCGAAAAGGTCACCGACGCCGTGATCACCGTTCCGGCCTACTTCAACGACGCCGAGCGCCAGTCCACCAAGGAAGCCGGCGAAATCGCAGGCCTCAACGTCCTCCGCATTGTCAACGAGCCCACCGCGGCTGCACTGGCCTACGGCCTGGACAAGGGCAAGGAAGACGAACTCATCCTGGTCTTCGACCTCGGTGGCGGAACCTTCGACGTCTCCCTCCTCGAGGTTGGCAAGGACGAAGACAACTTCTCCACCATCCAGGTCCGCGCAACCGCCGGTGACAACCGCCTCGGTGGCGACGACTGGGACAACCGCGTTGTCGAGTGGCTCCTGAGCCAGCTCAAGGTCAAGGGCATCGACCTCTCCAAGGACAAGATCGCCCTCCAGCGTCTCCGTGAAGCTGCAGAGCAGGCCAAGAAGGAACTGTCCTCCTCCACCAGCACCAACATCTCCCTCCAGTACCTGTCCGTCACCCCCGACGGCCCGGTCCACCTGGACGAGCAGCTGACTCGCGCCAAGTTCCAGGACCTCACCAAGGACCTGCTGGACCGCACCAAGAAGCCGTTCCAGGACGTCATCGCAGAAGCCGGCATCAAGGTTTCCGACATCGACCACATCGTGCTCGTCGGTGGCTCCACCCGTATGCCTGCTGTTTCCGAGCTCGTCAAGGAACTCGCCGGCGGTAAGGAGCCCAACAAGGGCGTCAACCCGGACGAAGTTGTGGCCGTTGGTGCCGCTCTGCAGGCCGGTGTCCTGAAGGGTGAGCGCAAGGACGTCCTCCTCATCGACGTCACCCCGCTGTCCCTCGGTATCGAAACCAAGGGTGGCGTCATGACGCACCTGATCGAGCGCAACACCGCTATCCCCACCAAGCGTTCGGAGACCTTCACTACCGCTGACGACAACCAGCCGTCCGTGGCCATCCAGGTTTTCCAGGGCGAGCGTGAATTCACCCGCGACAACAAGCCGCTGGGTACGTTCGAACTGACGGGCATCGCTCCGGCACCGCGTGGCGTCCCGCAGGTTGAGGTCACCTTCGACATCGACGCCAACGGCATCGTCCACGTGTCCGCCAAGGACAAGGGCACCGGCAAGGAACAGTCCATGACCATCACCGGTGGCACGGCACTGTCCAAGGACGACATTGACCGCATGGTCCGTGAAGCCGAAGAGCACGCCGCTGAGGACAAGGCCCGCCGCGAAGCTACGGACACCCGTAACTCCGCAGAGCAGCTCGCCTACTCGGTGGACAAGCTGATCGCCGACAACGACGACAAGCTGCCTGAGGAAGTCAAGACCGAGGTCAAGGCCGACGTCGACGCCCTCAAGTCCGCGCTGGAAGGCACTGACGACGCAGCCGTAAAGACTGCGTTCGAGAAGCTCCAGGCCTCCCAGACCAAGCTCGGCGAAGCTATCTACTCGCAGGCCGCCGCAGCTGATGCTCCGGGTGCCGGTGCCGAAGGCGCTCCCGCCGGTGAAAAGGCTGCTGACGACGAAGACATCGTCGACGCCGAAATCATCGACGAAGACGAAGCGAAGAAGTAGCCATGCCTCACCACGGCAACGAAGCAGAGCACTCTGAAGGCAACGAGCCGCGCAAGCCGGTCATCCGGGACAACCGCAAGGTTGACCCGGAGACCGGGGCGGCCCGTCACCCCGATAGCGAAGCTGCGGCTCCCACCGAAGGCAACGCCGCTCCCACGGACGGCGACGCCCTCTCCCAGGCTGAGGAAATCCTCAACGGGGTAGAGGTGCCGGCCGAGGAATCGGTAGCCTCCGGTGCCGCGGCTGAAGCCCAGGCAGCGGAACTGCGCAACGACCTCCTCCGCCTTCAGGCTGAGTACGTCAACTACCGCAAGCGCGTCGAACGCGACCGCGCCGTAGCAGGAGAGATGGCCGTCATCGGCGTCCTGAACTCCCTGCTCCCGGTGCTGGACGACGTCGACGCCGCACGCCAGCACGGTGACCTTGAGGGCGGCCCCTTTGCCGCCATCGCCACCAAGCTGGAGAATGCGCTGAAGACGTACGGACTGGAACGCATCGCGGACACCGGAGTCGAATTCGACCCCACCATCCACGAGGCACTCATCCAGCAGCCCGGCGAAGACATCGAGGTTGACACGGTCAGCCAGGTGCTGCGCTCCGGATACCGCTCAGGCGAGCGTGTCCTGCGTGCGGCCCAGGTGATCGTCGCGGTCCCGGCGTAGTCTCACGTTCCGCCTTCGCGGATGAGGGGGCCCCGCCCCTACGCGTGGCGGCTTAGTCCTACGGACTTAGCCGCCACGCTCCGGCAGGCCCGAAGCCACTCCCGGGCCCCCTCATCCGCTACGGCTTCGAGGTAGTCTCGCCGTACGCTTTGTTTGTTTTAGAAAGGAAACGCTCTTGGCCAGCCAGGACTGGGTTGAAAAGGATTTTTACGCGATCCTTGGTATTGCCAAGGACGCGTCCGACGCGGATATCAAGAAGGCTTACCGCAAGCTGGCGCGGCAGTACCACCCCGATACCAACTCCGGGGACGCTGCTGCGGAGAAGAAGTTCAAGGACATTTCCGAGGCTTACTCGGTGTTGTCGAGTCCTGAGGACCGGCAGCAATATGACGCCATCCGCGCCATGGGCGGTGCCCGGTTCGCTCCGGGAGCTGGAGCCGGACGCGGTGGCGCCGGGGCCAACGGTGGGTTCGAGGACTTGTTCGGTGGCTTGTTTGGTGGCGGGCCGGGTGCCCGTCAGCCTGCGGGCGGCGGTATCCCGCCCGAGTTTGCCGACCTGTTCGGTGGCGGCTTCGGCGGCGCCGGCCAGACCGGGTTCCAGCGTGCCCCGCAGAAGGGCGCGGACCGGACGGCGACCACCTCCATCTCATTTGCCGGCTCCATCAAGGGCACCACGGTGAGCCTGCGCGAAAGCAACGGCAACGTGATCGACGTCAAGATCCCGGCAGGCATCAAGGACGGGCAGAAAGTCCGCCAGCGCGGCAAGGGCAACGCTGGCCCTGCCGGCAATGGCGATCTCATCATTACTGTGAGCGTGAAGCCGCATGACTTCTTCCACCGCGACGGCGACAACATTCGCATCCACGTGCCCGTCACGTTCGCGGAGGCGGCGCTTGGCGCCACCATCGAGGTTCCAACGCTCGACGGCGACACCGTCAAGGTGCGCGTCCCGGCCGGAACGCCGTCGGGCCGTACCCTCCGGGTCAAGGGCCGTGGCGTGAAAACGTCCAAGGCCACTGGAGACCTGCTGGTGACCATCGACGTCGCGGTCCCGCAGAACCTGAACAAGGAAGCGGAGGAAGCCGTGAAGGCGTTCGCTGCCGCCACCACCGACGCCGACCCGCGTCACGACCTGGCCGCAAAGGCCCGGTTGTAAGGAGACGGTCATGGCAATCGACGTCAATCAGCCGATCTTTGTCATCTCCGTCGCTGCGGAGCTTGCCGATATGCATCCGCAGACGTTGCGCCAGTACGACCGCCTGGGCATCGTTTCGCCCAGCCGTGCGCCCGGGAAGTCCCGCCGCTACTCGCAGAACGACGTCAACAAACTGCGGGAGGTCCAGCGCCTCTCGCAGTCCGGCGTCTCGCTCGAAGGCATCAAACGCATCCTCGACCTCGAAAACCAGGTAGCTGCGCTGCAGTACCGGGTGGCCGAGCTGACAGAAGAATTGTCCCGCCGTCGCTCACCAGTGGACGCGCGCATCTTCGCGGCAGGTGCGGCGGGGGACGTCGTCAGCCTTGCCCGTGGGCAGAGGCCGAGGGCGCGATCGCAGGCCGTTGTGGTGTGGAGGCCGCGGGGCGGGGAGTAGCCAGCTACGCCCGGCTGCGGTCCCAGCTCACTACTACCCGGGCAGCACCCTCTTCAGTCCGTTCCACGTTGGTGACGATCTGCGACTCCTTGGCACCCATGTCACGAATCTGCTGCCGGTAGTTCTCAAGATGCTCCTGCAGCGACGCTTCAGTCCATTCGCCAGGCCGCATTCTGGTGGAAATCTCCACCGGTTCCTCTCGGACAAGAATCTCGTCAGGCTGCTCGGGCTGCTCGGGCTGTTCGGGCCGCGAAGGTTCGGGGGTTGGAGCCTGCGGAGCCAGCATCCGGACGGCGAACGCTCCGCCGGCGATTCCGGCGACGAGGCCTGCTGCGATGAGCCAGATGGTGCGGCGGGGACCGCGCCGTGTGGAACCGGCACCGGTGAGTTTTGCTGCCTTGGTGGAGTCTCTTCGTGCCATGGGGAGTTCAACTTTCCGTCGGCGTTCGGTAGTCCGTGCATGAGCAGGCCGTAACCCGCCACACCATCGTAAGCATGCTGAGAACCCTTGGTAAGTCGCGGCCGCTCAGGAACACGCTCCGCCCCGGCTCCCATCATCGGGAACCGGGGCGGAGCCATGGCCGAAGTACCTCAGCCGGCCAGCTGCTGAAGCGCGAACTCGACATCGACGTCGTCGTCCATTTGCTTCACGATCCGACCCGTTTCGTCCACGTCTTTATATCCGGCGTGGCTTCGGGTTTCCGCGGATTCTCCCAGCAGGGCTGCGTTGGACTGCTGGTATAGCTCAAGCCAAACGACGCCCGGTACAGGCAGGCCGTTCACCTGAGCGTCGGCGATGCGCCGCGTGCGTGCTGCGAGGCGTGCCGCCACCGTGGCCTCATCGGCAGGGGAGGCGCTGACTGTTACGGCACCGGGTGCCTGAACCGAAACCCGGACTTGGCTTGAGTCCAGCTCCGGGACCGAGTCAAGGGCCTGCAACAACTCCGGTGCACTGACGTTGGCGACGGTGATGTCCACGGTTCGGCGTTCAAGAATAATGTCCCGCAGCGCCGGTATGAGGAGCGCTGACAGGCGGCCGGCACCATCAACGACGACGATGGGACCGGTTTCGTCGTAACCCACCGGTTCGGTGGGAAGGCTCAGCGGATGCTTGTGGATCATCTGGAGCAGGCCCAGTCCGTGAACTTCGGCAGCCAAGAGGGCATCACGGGCTGCTGGGACTTCGCCGGGCGTGGCGCCCGATGCGACCAGCAGTCGCTCAAGGATCAGGCGGCATTCACGGACCGACATAGCTGCCTTGCCGGGTGGGGGTGTCAGTTTGGAATCGCTCATTGTTTAGTCCTCCGGTTCTGCGGGAAACAGCCAGTCCTGGCCGGACCCGCTGGCGATCTCTGCGGGTGTGGGAGCGCCGTGGAACAGGACTCCCACAACGCCAACCGGCCCGTCTTCCTTGGTTTTGTCCAAGCCGTAAAAGGCACTGTTGAAGAGACGAATGATGTGGGCAGGGTTGAAGTGCTCATCACGGGTGTTCGCCCGGACGGTGTGATAGGCGGTGTCCCGCAAGGCAAGCAGTCGTTCGATGGTGGCGCGGTACTCAGGGAACTGCCGGGCAACTGAACCTGCGGTCGTGGCCGGGTCCATGTCGCGGAGAAGGGGGACCAGTTGCTGCAGCTTCTCGGGCAGGTCCAGCGTCATGTCGTCGAAAACCGTGGGAAGGTCCTTGAGCGGTCCGCGGCGGGGTTCTTCGGCATTGGCGGACTTGTACCAACCGAAGTGCAGCGCTGACGGGTCATCCAGGTCCACCGACGTTGCCCAACCGTAGTCCTTGGCGATGACGTCCAGGAGTTCACCGGCAGGCGTGGCCGGTGATGCAGGGGCATGCTCTTCAACGGTGATCAGGCTGGGCATATTCTGCGGCGCAGCAGGCAGTTCCATCAACAGGGCGCACAGGATCTCCTGTGTTTCGGAAGTGAAGTCCGTGGCCTCCTGATAGATGGAGTCGAGCAGGTTGCCAGGCTCCCCGGAGATTGCCCTCAATGCCGCCAGCCGGGAACGGAGTTCGGCGAGTTCGGAACTCACCAGTTGCGCCGCGGGCTGAAAGGTGTAGCGCATCCGGTCTTTGGCTTTGTAACTGACGGCGCGTTCCAACAGTGAGTCGAGTCGGTCCAATTCGGGTGAGTCTGCGGCAAGGACCATGTCCCGTGCCTCTGCCAGGCTCGATTCCCGCAAGGTGATCCAGCGGTCCACCATCTGCGGATGGTTCTTGGCGAACAGCACCAAGCCAAGTCCGGAGGCGTTGCCAAGGCCGAGGAAGCGACGGAATTCAGGGCTTAACCCAACAGCATCCGGGCCTTGGGCCGCGGCCATGTGTTCCGCCAGATCCAGGCTGAATTCACGCATCAGGTATGACGTGAGCATTTGCGCGTGGTACGGCGTCCGTAGCGGGTGGTCGGCTTCGTAGGCGGCGAACGACCGTGTACCGAAGGTTCCGTTCCCGTCAAGGCCGGTGTTGCGCATGAGGTAGCAAACAGCACCGAGCACCCTTGCTGGTGGTTGTTCGCCCCGGGACAAGGCCTCAACAGTGAGGTCGAAGGCCCGCATGCTGCGGTTGGCCCGGCACCAAATCAAGGTTCCCGGCGCGGCTCGTCCGCCGTAAAGCTTGGGCAGCTCACGCTTGGTCTGCTCAATGCGTTCGTCGCCTGCGGCGCCTTCAATGAGTGCACCCATCATGTCCCAATGACTGCCGATGATCCGGTCGGTACGTTCAACGCCCTCCTTGGGCGCGTTGGAGAACACCACGAACTCAAAGGACCAGTCGTCGTTGACGGCCACGTGGTAGCGGGCGTTGCCCTGTCCTGCAGCATCGATAGTGAATTCCGCGCGGGAGATAACCCAGCGCTCCTGGACCATCCTGGTGATCAGCGTCCGGCTGGCGCTGAAGCGCGTAGGCTGCAGCGCGCCCAGCGCATCGGGTGTCATGACGACCCCCGGATCCCTCAATTGCATCATTCCTGCTCCATTCCATGACTGTGTGGTGTGCCCGGACGTGCGGGCAAGATTGAGAACGTACGTCTACGCATACGTGACGTTGTTCAGCATACACATACATCAAATCCTGCGATAGGGCGGATTTATGCCAAAAGAGGCAATGGTGAAAGATGGGTCTTGTATCTGTGTCGCAGCGCACGTATGCTCCTGACAAATGGAAAATACACCAGCCCTCGAAGAACAGTCCGCTCAGAAGTCCGCAACCCGGACTCTCAGCTCAGCCAGCCGGGCCCTCGGCCTGCTCGAAGCAATCGCGGAGCATCGCCGTCCCGTCAAGCCGCCCACATTGTCCCGGCAACTGGGCTGGTCAAGGGCTACGTTGCACCAGCACTTGGTCACTTTCGTGAATGCAGGATGGCTGGAGCAGCTCGACGATGGATCGTACCGTTTGTCCATGCGGGCAAGCCGCGTGGGCAGGGCTGCCATGGAGCAGTCCAGCATCGGCGAGCGGGTCCTGCCGCTCATGCGCCAACTCACGGAAGCCACCAGGGAGTCAACGTTCCTGGCAGTTCTCGACGGGGATGCTGCCCACATCGTCGAACGCATGGAACCGCGCCGGCGCATCCGCGCCGACATCAGCTCGGAAATGAGCTGGGCGCTGGACGACAGCGCGTCGGGACGCGTGCTGACAGCGTTCGCCGATCCCGCCGTCGTCGATGAACTGAGGGCCGCGGGCGCAAAACTCTCCACACAAACCGAACTTGCCCGCGTACGCCGCAACGGTTACGCCGTTTCGGCGCGGGAACCCGACGACGAAGACATGATCACGGCCGTTGCCGTCCCGCTGATGGACGATCGCGGCTACTGCGTTGCCGCACTCGGCGTCCTGGGACCCGAAGAGCGCCTGGATATCGAGGACGTGGCGCGCAGGCTCCAAGCCGGCGCTGACAACCTCCATGCGCTATGGCATCCAGCCAACTAGTACAAACCAGAGGAACTACCAGACCATGAAAACACCCGACACTATCTACGTCGACGGGATGGAAAGCGGCAGCTTCGATTCCGGGACGCTGAGGACCATCCGGTCCGGGCTCGTCGACTGTATTACGGTCACGTGCGGTTTTTGGGACGACGCCCTTGAATCCTTGGACTCCATTGCGAAATGGCGTGAACTCATCGAAGAAAACAGTGATGTTGCCGGTCTTGCTCGCAATGCCGATGACATCCGGCGGCTCAGGTCCGAGAACCGCACAGCGGTACTGCTGGGCTTCCAGAACACGTCGTCCCTGCAGGGCCGCATCCGCTTTGTGCGGTTGTTCGCCGAACTGGGCGTGCGCGTCTTCCAGCTGACCTACAACAACCAGAACGACGTCGGATCCAGCTGCTACGAGCCCGGCGACGCAGGACTTACCAGGTTCGGCTACGAAGTGGTGGGCGAACTCAACAACAACGGAATTTTGGTGGACCTCTCGCATGTGGGGGAGCGGACGTGCAAAGACGCAATTGCCGCATCCGCCAAGCCAGTGGCCATCACCCACGCCAATGCAGCGAGCCTCTACGCCCACCCCCGCAATGTTTCGGACAGCACCATCAAGGAATTGGCAGCGCGTGGCGGAGTCATCGGCTGCGCGCTCTACCCCAACCTCGCCGGCCCGGAATACAGCAAGTCGCTGGACACCTGGTGCGACATGGTCCTCAAGACGGCGGACATAGCCGGAATCGAGCACGTGGGGATCGGCTCGGATCTGGGTGGGAGCACCACCGACGCGGATCTGGCCTGGATGAGGCAGGGCCGTTGGACCAGGAAAGCGAACTACGGTGCCGCCTCGGCATCAGCCCCCGGCGACGACGATCCCCAGTGGTTCACCTCCATGGAGTCGTTCGCCGGAATCGCTGACGGCCTTGCCGGACGCGGACTCAACTCTTCGGAAGTTTCCGCCGTGATGGGTGGAAACTGGATGCGTCTTTACAGCGAGGTCATGGCATGAGCGCCGTATCAACCACCAAACCCGTAGGCGCCACTGCGCCCCGCAAGGTCATTCCTCTACGCCGTCCCGGACGGATCGTCTCAGCCATCATCATCCTGGTCCTGGTTGCCCAGGGCATCCTGGTCCTGTTCACCAACCCCAACTTCGAATGGGACGTGGTAGCCAGTTACATCTTCGCACCGCCCATCATGCAAGGCCTCTGGCTGACACTCTGGCTGACTGTGGTGGCCATGGTGCTCGGCATCGCCCTCGGTGTGGTGCTCGCGATTATGCGCCTTTCGTCCAATCCCGTCGCTTCCTACACCGCATGGGCCTTTGTTTGGTTCTTCCGTGGAACACCGCTGCTGGTGCAGTTGGTCTTCTGGTACAACCTGGCGGTGCTCTTCCCGGCCATCAATTTGGGTATCCCGTTCGGTGGCCCGGTGTTCGCCAGCCTTGATGCGAACAAGATCATCACCCCGATCGTCGCAAGCCTCCTGGGCTTGGTGCTCAACGAGGCCGCCTACATGGCAGAAATTGTGCGATCCGGCATCACCGCCGTAGACAAGGGCCAGGTGGAAGCGGCGAGTGCACTCGGCATGAACCGGGCCAAAACGCTCCGCCGGATCATCCTGCCACAGGCATCCCGGGTGATGATCCCGCCGGCAGGCAATGAGACCATCACCATGCTCAAGAGCACTTCCCTGGTGAGCGTGGTAGCCGTGGCGGACCTGATGTACCAAGTCAACCTCATCTCCGCGCAAACGTTCCAGACCATCCCGCTGCTCATCGTGGCCAGCCTCTGGTATCTCCTGGCAACCTCGGTACTGTCCGTCGGCCAGTCCCGTTTGGAACGGAAGTTCGGCCGCAGCGACCAGCGGATCTCCGGCCGGACGAACAAATTCACGCAGCTGCTCAACACGCGGCGTCTCTTGAAGGCAGGCAACCGATGAACGCCCTCCCCATGGTCCAGGTCAGTGATGTCCACAAGCACTACGGCGACTTCCACGTCCTCAACGGCATCAACCTTGCACTCAACGCCGGCGAAGTGATGTGCGTGGTGGGACCCTCGGGATCCGGTAAGTCCACCATGCTGCGCTGCATCAACCACCTGGAGAAGATCGACGCCGGGACCATCCACGTAGACGGTGAACTCGTCGGGTACCGCGAACGCAACGGCAATCTCCATGAAATGAAGGACAAGGACGTTTGCCGGCAGCGCGCCGACGTCGGAATGGTTTTCCAAAAGTTCAACCTGTTCGCCCACATGACCGCCCTCGAAAACATCATGGAAGCACCCATGCAGGTCCGGGGCAGGAAGCGCACCGAAGTACGCGCCGACGCGCTGGAGCTCCTTGAACGTGTTGGCTTGGGCAACAAGAGCGGCAACTACCCCGGCCAGCTCTCCGGAGGCCAGCAGCAGCGTGTTGCTATTGCCCGGGCGTTGGCCATGCGGCCGAAAGTCATGCTCTTTGACGAACCAACGTCCGCGCTGGACCCCGAGCTGGTTGGTGAGGTCCTGGATGTCATGCGCGAGCTGGCGGCATCCGGAATGACCATGGCCGTTGTCACGCACGAGATGGCGTTCGCCAAGGAAGTGGGAAACTCCCTGGTCTTCATGGATGGTGGCACCGTCATCGAAAGCGGCAACCCACGCGATGTTTTGAACAACCCGCAGCACCCCCGAACACAGGCTTTTCTTTCCAAGGTCCTCTAACAGGACCCACCCTGCATTTCCCCACCCACCAAAGGAACACCATGAAAGCCACTACCCAGCCCCGTCATGCCCTGAAGAAGCCAATGGCGGCAGCTTCAGTCCTCCTCTCCGTTGCTCTGCTCTCAGCCTGCGGCAACGGCGCCGCGGCTCCGGCAGCCACTTCTGAAGCCAAGGCCAACGCCGAAGTCCAGGCGTTGTTGCCCGAAGAACTCAAGAAGGGCGGCACCGTCGAGATCGCCGTCGACTCCGCCTACCCGCCCATGGACTTCATGGAGGGCGACAAGATGGTGGGCATCGAACCCGAAATCTGGACCGCTGCCGGAGAACTGATGGGCGTCACCATCAAGCCCACCACTGTGGCCTTCGACGCAATCGTCCCCGCCCTGCAGTCCCAGCGGTACCAAGCAAGTTTCGCCGGTTTCTGGATCACCGAGGAACGCACCAAGGCCGTGGACATGGTCTCCTTCTTCCAGAGCGGTTCCCAGTACTTGGTCCGAGGCGACGACAACAAGGGAGCCATCGACAGCTTCGCCGATCTCTGCGGACGCTCAGTTGCCCTCCAGAGCGGCTCCTACGAAATGACCTACGCGGAAGACGCCGGCAAGGAATGCGAAAATGCCGGCAAGCCGACTGTCCAAATCCAGGGCTACAAGACGCAGGACCAAGCCACACTTGCCGTCACCAGCGGTCGTGCCGATGCCACCGGCATGGGCGCAGAAGTAGCGGGTTACGTCGCCCAGCAATCCAAGGGCAAGCTCAAGACCGCCGGCCAGGTCTTCCACACGGTTGAAGGTGGCATCGCTCTGCCCAAAGGCAGCAAGCTCTCAGCCGCATTCCAGGCGGCCTTCAACAAGTTGATCGCTGACGGCAAGTACAACGAGATCTTCGCCAAGTGGGGCCTCGACAGTGCCAAGATCGCCGAGTCCAAAGCGCACACGAGCTGATGGCGGTGGCACAGGAGACCGTGGCGTTCCTTCCCGAGCCCGGGGCCGACCCGCAATCCGCCCTGTATTCGGATACCGCCACAACGGGGGGAGTTGTCTGGACCACCCAGATACCCACCCGGCTCGACGGCAGTATCCCCGAAGACATCGAGGCACAGTCAAAGCAGGTGCTGGACAACCTGCGATCCGCCCTTGATCGGGCCGGAAGCGGCCTCGACCACGTGATGCACCTGACCATCTACTTCACCGACATGGCTGAACGGGCCGTCTTCAACGAGGTCTACCGCGAGTACTTCCCGGCGCCGCGTCCCGTTCGCTGCGCACTTGGCGTCAGCCAGCTCGGCATCGCCGGCATGAAGGTGGAACTGACTGCGACGGCAGCGCTCGCCGCAACGGCCTGACCTACCCCGGCGTCCGGTGACGTTGCCGGCGCAGCCGCGGACCGCCGTCGGGCGCTTGAACCTCGACGGCGGTCCGTGGCCCCTCGCTGTCTCGCGGGAACGTCGTCGGCACCCCGGTAACAAGCGGGTTGAACGGCGCTTCTTTGCCTGTGGCTAGAACGCCGGAACGGGCAGATAATGAAGGCATGGCACGGCAAGCAGCGCGCGTGCTGATGGCTTGAGCATCGTGAGGGTGATGACGGTGTCGTTGTCCGATGAAGAACGCAGGAGCTTGGAAGAGCTGGAGCGGGAACTCGCTTCCACCGATCCCGATCTTGCATCCGAGCTGACATCGGGCCGACCTCGGGGAGAGGCTGCCCGTACTATCCTTGGCAGTCTGGCCGTTTTAGGCGGCTTTGCGATGGTAATCGCCGGCATCGTCACCCAGCTTGTTGTCCTGGGCGTGCTGGGATTCCTTCTGGCCAGCGGCGGGGCGTATTGGCTGCTGTCCGGGACCTCGCTTCGGAGAAAGTCTGGAAGGCACGACGGCGAACCCGTACCTTAGCGGGGCTACAGGCCTGCCGGAGTCGGGCAAGCAGCTACGGTGCAGTTCGTGCGGGGACGTCCCCTAGGGAACCGGTGGCACGGGCGGCTGGACCGGAGCCTCAGGCTGTTTGACGGGTTGAGGTTCGCCTGGGGGGACCATCATGCGCCACGCCAGGACAGCGCCCGCGCCAGCAACAGCACCGATGATCAGGCCGATGACCCAACCGGACAGGCGCGGAGCGCGCTGCTGGCTGTTACGTTTCAAGGCCTGCGTTGTCCTTGTCACAGCTTTGGCCGCCGCGCGCTGGGCTTCTTTGGCGGCCTTCTTGTTGCCCGTCAGCGTGAGCATGACGCCGTGAACCACGGACGGGACATCGGCATGATTGATGCGGGTCAAGGCCCACTTCACCACTGCATCGGCTTGGGACGACGTTCCGTCCGCCGCGTGTGATACCCACTCCCGGGCCAGATCCTGCGCGGCGGGAATGATGTTCTGTGGTTTGTACATGATGCACCCCTCCAGGCGTAGATGTCTCCGTTAGCCAGCCTACGCCGGAGCGGCCTGCGACCAACAGATGCCCCTGTGGCCAGCAGGTGCCCCGGCGTCGAAACGTCAGTCGCGGACCACAGCAGCCAACTCCACCGGGTCCTCCAGTCCTGCCCACTTACCGCTGAGAGTCAGCTCGCCGTGG
This sequence comes from Paenarthrobacter sp. 4246, assembly GCF_040546855.1. NCBI lineage: Bacteria > Bacillati > Actinomycetota > Actinomycetes > Micrococcales > Micrococcaceae > Paenarthrobacter > Paenarthrobacter sp. 4246. The sequence continues at coordinate 230,647 of NZ_JBEPOP010000007.1, read as the reverse complement.
AGCTCAGGAGCGGCGGCCGAGCTGGCAGACGAGTCCGCGGCCACGTCAACCACCCGGGCCACTTTCAACCGCAGTTCGCCGGCATCAATGATGGTCACGCCGCTGCCCGAAACCGGTGCCGAGGCACTCAGGGCGGGGACGCCGCCGTCGAGCTTTCCGCTGCCTTTCACCGTCACCGAGCTGGGGCGGGGCTCCGGCTCACCGTCGACGATCAGTTGGGCCTCTTCCTGGCCCGTCAAAATGGCGGTGGCCAGGGCTTTGACGTAGATGGGGTCGGCGCAGGCGTCGTACACGTAACGCTTGCCCAGGACCGAGTGATCCATGGTGCCGATGAGCCATTCCTCGGCACCGGCCAGCTCGTAGCCCCGGTAGCTGAGGGGAACCTGGTAGATGCGCTCGCCGGCGGCGACCACGTGTGTCTCCATCCCGACCTCGCCGGCGGGATCGTCAAAACGGTAGGCGCCAATAAGCTCCGGCGTGCCGTCCTGGATGAACCAGGGCTGCTTCGGCAGGTAGCCGGCGATGAGTTCGAGCTTGGAGGGGGACAGGTTTGCCTTGTGAATGATCGCCATGCATCCCAGCCTAGGGCAGGGTGCGGCGGCTCCCGAAGACCGGCGGGCTGGCCGGCTTCCCTATGTGCCGGGTTTCGAAGCGAGCGATCCAGGGGCCGCGCCCACCATCCCCTCAACCGCGCGGGCAAGGTGGGTGCCGCGATCGTTGACGCCGTCCCAGCGGACCAAGGCCTGCGCATTCAGGCCGTCCACCATGCCGAGGATCTGCCAGGCGACGGCGGCGGCATCGGAAACGTTGAACGCTCCGGTCGCGTTCCCGTCCTCCACTACTGTCTGGAACACGTTCTGCCAGGCATCCATTTGCTCGCGGACCGAGGCGGCCAGGGCTTCATTGCGGCGTCCCAAGGTCCAGGCCTCCACCCAGATTGCGGTGACGTCCAGCCTGCTGTTGTCCAAGAGGGTGTCTACCAGCAGGCCGAGGCGCTCGGAGGGTCCGGGGCGCTGGGTCAGCAAGCCTGCAACTTCCTGTGTTTCCGCAGCCACGATGGTGGTGAACGTGCTGGAAACGAGAGCGTCCATGTTGGGCTCATAGTGCGCCACCAAGCCTGAAGCGACACCAACGCGGGCGGCAACATTGCGCAGCGTGAGTGCGGTGAGACCCGCCTCGAGGGCGATCTCGCGGGCGGCTTCGGTGATTTCTGCGGCGCGCTCCGCCGGCGACTTCCGGACTGCGCGCTTCTGTGGAGTGCTTGACATCAAGGACCAGTCTAGATTACCTTTTCAGCATTGTTGATCGTATGATCAACAACAGGATTGCACTGAGGACAGAGGAGTCACCATGGCTTGGAAAATGCCGGCCGAAACCGCACCGCATGAGCGCACGTGGATGGCGTTCCCCCGTACCGGCCTGACGCTCGGCGACGACGCCGCCTCGGCCGAAGAGGCCTACGCGGCCTGGACCGCCGTCGCCCATGCCGTGGCCGAATTCGAACCGGTCACCATGGTGGTGGACCCGAGCGAGCGCGACCGGGCTGCCCGCATGCTGGGCAACAGCATCGAGCAGGTTGAGGCCCCATTGGATGAGTTCTGGATGCGCGACATCGGACCCACCTTTGTGCTGGACGATGAACGTCCCGGCGTGCTTGGCGCAGTGGACTGGATCTTCAACGGCTGGGGCGCTCCGGCATGGTCCGAATGGCAGAAGAGCGCCGCCATGGGCCGGTTTGTCGCCGCGCAGTCCGGCGCGGAGCTTGTCAGCTCCCTGCTGGTCAACGAAGGCGGCGCCATCCATGTAGACGGCGAAGGCACCGTCCTGGTCACCGAAACCGTGCAGTTGGACCAGGGCCGTAATCCGTATGCGGACAAGGCATCAGTTGAGGCTGAACTGGCCCGCACCATCGGAGCCACCAAGGTCATTTGGGTTCCCCGCGGCCTGACCCGCGACTACGAGGACCTGGGCACGCGCGGCCACATCGACATGGTGGCCACCCTCCCCACCCCCGGCCGTATCCTGCTGCACTCCCAAACCAACCCGGAGCACCCGGACCACGAAGTCAGCCGCACGCTTCAGGCATTCCTTGAGACCCAGACGGATGCAGCGGGCAAGCCTTTCGAGATCGTGCCGCTGCCCGCGCCGGCAACCCTGCGCGACGAAGACGGCTTCGTAGACTGGAGCTACGTCAACCACTTGGTGGTCAATGGTGGCGTCATCGCCTGTGGTTATGGTGAAGATCGTGCGGACTCGCTGGCTGCCGAGATCCTTGCCGAGGCTTACCCCGGCCGCCGTGTTGTCACGGTCGATGCCCGGCCCATCCTGGCCCGCGGCGGCGGTATCCACTGCATCACCCAGCAGCAGCCCCGTCTCAGCGGAGCGCAGTTTGCCGGGGGTGCAGCGTAATGTCGCGCTTCGACGTCGTTGAGGCCTCCATTGAGCAGTTACGCGCGGCACTTGAGTCGGGCGAGGCGACCAGCGAGGAACTCACCCAGGCATACCTGGACCGCATCGAGGCCTACGACCGCAACGGCATCAAACTCAATGCGATGGTGGTCATGAACCCCGACGCTTTGGCGGATGCGCGGGCTTCGGATGAACGCAGGGCCCAAGGCGCTGCGAGGGGCCCCCTGGACGGGATCCCGTACACCGCCAAGGACAGCTACTTGGCCAAAGGACTTACGGCCGCGGCCGGATCGCCTGCCTTCGAGCATCTGGTGGCGCAGCGTGATGCCTTCACCATCGAGCGGCTTCGGGATGCCGGTGCGGTGCTGATCGGCCTCACCAATATGCCGCCCATGGCCAACGGCGGCATGCAGCGTGGCGTCTATGGCCGCGCCGAAAGCCCCTACAACGCTGACTTCCTGACAGCAGCGTTCGGTTCCGGTTCCTCCAACGGCTCCGGCACCGCGACGGCCGCCAGCTTCGCCGCCTTCGGCCTCGGCGAGGAGACCTGGTCAAGTGGCCGCGCACCGGCGTCGAACAATGCTTTGTGCGCTTACACGCCCTCCCGCGGCGTCATCTCGGTGCGCGGGAACTGGCCGCTGGTCCCCACCATGGACGTCGTGGTCCCGCACACGCGCACCATGGCGGACATGCTGGAGCTCCTGGATATCATCGTGGCCGACGACGCCGAGTCCCGCGGTGATTTTTGGCGCGCACAGCCGTGGGTTGAGATCCCTAAATCGTCTGAGGTCCGACCGGAGTCGTACGTGGCGCTGTCCCCGGAAGGGCCCGACGCCGGACGGCTGGCTTTGCGGGGCAAGCGCTTCGGAGTGCCGCGTATGTACGTCAACGCAGACCCCGACGCCGGGACCAGCGCGAAGCCGGGCATCGGCGGGCCGACAGGCGAGCGCATCGAGACGCGGGCTTCCGTGATCGATCTGTGGGAAGCCGCGAAGCGCGACCTCGAGGCTGCGGGGGCCGAGGTAGTCCTGGTCGACTTCCCCGTGGTCTCAAACTATGAATGCGATCGCCCTGGCTCGCCCACCATCAAAACCCGCGGCCTGGTCAGCCCGGAGTACCTCAAGCGTGAAATCGAGGACCTCTCAGCTTGGGCATGGGACGACTTCCTGCGCGCCAACGGCGATCCCGCCCTCAACAGGCTTGCCGATGTGGATGGCGCACAGATCTTCCCCCACCCGAAGGGCGCCCTGGCGGACCGCTACACCGGATTCGACGACCATATCTCCGGTTATCCCCGGCAGGTCCGGGAATACGGCGTATCCCGCTTCACCGAGATCCCCGAGCTGGATGGCGGAGTGCGCGGACTGGAAGAGACCCGGCGAATTGACCTGGAGGACTGGATGGACGGGCTCGGACTGGACGCCGTCCTGTTCCCTGCAGCGGCCGACGTCGGACCTGCCGACATGGACATCAACCCGGCATCCGCGGACCTCGGCTGGCGAAATGGGGTCTGGGTGTCCAACGGCAACCTCGTCCCACGCCACCTCGGCATCCCCACCGTCACGGTGCCGATGGGAACCATGGCAGACATTGGCATGCCCGTAGGCCTTACGTTCGCAGGGCGGGCCTACGACGACACGGCATTGTTGACGTTGGCCGCAGCCTTCGAAGCCACGGGTTCGCGCCGGACGGTTCCGCCCCGGACGCCGGCGCTGTAGCTGTGCCGCCTGCCCAGCGCTCCCTCCCGGTTGCTTCCTGGTGGTTGCCGTATTTCCGCTCCGACACCGGCGGGTCGGCGTCGATTCGGGCCGGATGAGGGAAGTATCCGGGGAGGAGCGCGGACAATCGGACCAGCGCCGATGCGTGGTGCGGCCGCTGCTCTGTTTACAATCAAAGGGACGTCGACCACTGAGGGAATCATGAAGAAACTCACCACTGTCCTGATCGCTGCCGGGCTCATCGCCTCGGCATCCGCCTGTTCCGCCCAGCAGCAGCTCACCACGGCTGAAACCTGTGACCGCGTTGGCGTCGCCGCAGCCGGCATTCCCCAGAACGCCAGCCAGACCGCCACCATCCGTGTTGCCAACGCTATCCGGCCCATTGAGCCCGTGGCTTCCAACGACATGAAGCCGGTTGTTACCGCCATCCTGGAGTACATGGACGAGCAGGCCAAGGAAACCCCCGACGAAGCCAAGCTGGCTGAGCTTGGTGCTGCGTACCAGGAAGCAGGCACCAAGTACGGCGAGCTCTGCCGCGGCTAATGACGCCCGCGCGCTGAACGCTCAGTCGTTGAAGACACAGAGCTGAGAACTGAACACGTAAAAGGGACCGGTTGATCAACCGGTCCCTTTTGCGTGCCGCAACGGTCTCTCACGTCCCGGCCCTTAAATCGAAACCCTCTCTCACGTCCCGGCCCTTAAATCGGAACCCTCTCTCACTCCTCTAAAGAGAGTGGGAGAAGGTTGGCGGGAAGGGCGTGGGATGTGGGAGAGGGCTACTTTTCGTCGGGGCCCAAGTCAGGTCCGACGGCGAAACTCACCTCCCGCGTCGCGCTTCCGTGCAGTTCCAGGATGGCGAGCTCGTTGGCAACTTCGCGGATCAGGGGACCGGGAACGTGGTCACAGGTGTAACAACTTTGCCTTGCGCTGACTCATGGTTGTATAGATGTATACAAGTACACCTTCTTTCTTGGCAGGGCGGCACCACATGGCAGAACAACCACGAAACACGGGGGCGCACCTTGTCTACGGCGAGTTGAAGCGCCGGATCCTCAGCCTCGAGCTGAAACCGGGTGAGCGCATTTACGAACCCGCCATGGCTACGGCCTTGCAAGTCAGCCGCACGCCCCTTCGCGAAGCCATCCGTCGCCTGATTTCCGAGAGCCTGCTGGAACAGCAATCCACCGGCGGAGTCCTGGTTCCCGCGCTGGATGAGAAGGTCATTTCTGAGCTGTACGATGTTCGCGCAGCGTTGGAGTCCCTGATGGCGCGGGAGGCCTGCGCCAACGCCACCGCCGCGGATCTTGAAGAACTCCGCGGGATACTGGCACGCAATGCTGCCATGGTGGAGTTCGCCGACGAGGCCATGAAGTACGGGGTTGCCCTGCATGCTGCGATCGCCAGGATCGCTGGGAACTCCTGGGCCCAGCGCTTCCATGAGCAGATCGCCAGCCAGGTTGAGCGCTACCGATACTTCACCAACAATGCCCCCGAACGCCGCGATGAAGCACTCGCCAATCACAGGCTCTTGGTCGAAGCGATAGCTTCAAAGGATGCGGAGAAGGCAGCCAAGGTCGCCTTCGATCATGTCATCGGCGCAAGGGATGAGACCTTGCGGGTCATCTCCAGCTCCGGCCTCGTGGTCGAATGATCGGCGAACTTGGAAGGCGTTCGTCCACGGCCCTCCTCATCCACTCGACTCTCATCCAGGCCGTCACGTTCCTGGTCCGCCCGGCGACCACGTACCGCGCACTCGAACTGGATGTTCCCGGGTTCGCCCTTGGCCTTCTCGCCGCCAGCTACGCTGTGTTTCCCCTGCTGCTCGCCCTGCCCATCGGCGGACTGGTGGACCGTCTTGGTGAGCGTCGGCTCATGGCGATCGGGGCCGCCGTCGTACTTGGCTGTTCTGCTTTTCTGCTGTTCTGGGGAACGTCAGTTCCTGCTCTTGTAGCCGGGACGGCACTTCTTGGTGCAGGCCAGCTGGCCTGTGTTGTGGGGCAGCAAGCGGTGGTCGCGAACAACGCGGCGTCGTCGCGCTTGGACTCTGCTTTCGGGTACCTGACCTTCGCCGCGTCTCTGGGTCAGGCCCTGGGACCGTTGGCCATTTCCGTGGTTGGCGGTGCTTCCGTTCGCCCGAACACGCAGGCGATCTTCCTACTCGCGACTGCCATGAGCTTGGTGATGTTCCTGACCACGTTCGTGATCTCTGCGAAGGTCAGTCGAGGCCGGCGCACGCCCAAGGGCACTGGTACCCAGGGCAGTTCGCTGGCGCTTCTCAGGACTCCCGGCGTGGTCCGCGCGTTGGCCACCAGCGCCACCGTCCTCGCGGTGGTTGACCTGACAGTGGTCTACCTTCCGGCACTCGGCGCCGAACGCGGCCTCACGGCGGCCACCGTGGGCCTGATGCTGACCGTCCGGGCGGTGTTCTCCATGATTTCCCGGCTGGGACTCGGCAGCGTGTCCCGAAAGCTTGGGCGAATGAAACTGCTGATCCTGAGCCTGGCCATCTCCACGGCTGCACTGGCTGTGGCCGCCATCCCGATGCCCGAGTGGCTGCTCTTTGTCGTCATGGCGTTCCTCGGCCTGGGTCTGGGAATCGGACAACCACTGACCATGTCCTGGCTTTCAGCCCAAGCGCCGGAAGGCCAACGCGGGCGGGCGCTGGCCTTGCGGCTTGCCGGGAACAGGGTGGGCCAAGTGGTCCTGCCCAGCGCTATCGGCGTGGTGGCGGTAGGCCTTGGGGGGGCGGGCGTGTTCCTGGCGTCCGCGGTTGCCGTCGGCGGAACGATGCTGTTGCTGCGCGGGGTTAGGCTGGACGACCAGCTGCCATGACCTGAGCGGTTGAGCCGGTTACACGCGCCCACCGTGAACGGGCTTGGCGTTCGCCGGGGGTTCTCCTACCTCGTCGATGGTATGGCCGGCACACACTGCCTTGGTGACGGTGGCCCGCTCGATGCGCGACACCATGAACCACCGGATGGCGTCGCGCATCCGACACCACCCAACCAAGTACCACTGGCCGCTCGTGGAGGCGAACAGCACCGGTTCCACGTCGCGCACAGTGGTGCTTCCATCTCCGGCTGTATAGCGAATGCGCACGACTCGCTGCTCAGACATCGCTTCCTCCAAGGCCGACCTGATGGTGCGCGATGAGGATGCAGCCGTATTGACCCAGACGCGGGCAGCCAGTTCGTCGGCTCTTTCCCGGGTTTTGGGGTCCAGCACGTCGACGATTTTCCTGATTCCGGCTGTAGCCAGGTCGGCGTAGGGGGCCTCAGGAGCGGCGGATACGGCTGCCATGAGCGCTACGGCCTGCGCTGGGGACAGGCTGACAGGCGGCAGGGAAGCACCGGCGGACAATCCGTAGCCACCGCCGGGTCCTGGGCGCGACCATACGGGCGCACCGCTGCTTTCGAGCGCATCCAGGTCCCTCTTCACTGTGCGTACCGATACTTCGAACTCTCTCGCCAACCGCTCGGCGGAGACCCCTCGCGCTCCGGTTCGGCGAAGCATTTCGGATAGAGCATGGAGTCGTTCCGCTCGTCTCACCGTTCAGCCCATCCAGAATTCATGACATAAATAGTGACACGCCTTTGTCCATACTGCCTGCGAGGGTTGTCATATGACAACTACTACGAGCCATCACAACATCATTCTCATCGCCGGCCACTGGTTGGGTGCCTGGGCGTGGGACGACGTCCTTGAACACATGAAATCCGGCCATTCCCGTGCAGTCGCAGTGACGCTCCCCGGTCTCGACGGGAACGATCCTGACCGGGCGACGAAGACCCTCGACGATCAAGCTGCAGCCGTCCTGGAAATTCTTGCGCAATACGGGGTTTCGGGAGATCAGCCCGCCACTATCGTGGCCCACAGCGGCGCCAACGCCCCGGTGAGCCTGGTCTTGGACCGACACCCGGAGCTTGTTCATGGGGTGGTGTGGGTGGACTCAGGCCCTCTGGCGACAGGAAGCGTGTTCGCCCCGGAGCTCCCGGAAGAAGTGGATGAGCTTCCCTTGCCGTCCTTTGACGTCCTCGGGCAACAGGCTAGCCTCGAGGGCCTGAGCGCAGAGGTCCTTGAGCGTTTTCGGACCCGCGCCGTTCCGGAGCCCGGACCCGTGCTTCGTCAGCCCGTGGAGCTCGTGAACGAGGCCCGTGGCAAGGTCAGGACCACCCTGGTGTGCTGCTCCATCCCTGGTGCCCAGGTGCTGGAACTAGCCAGAACAGGCCATCCCATGTTTGCTGAAGTCGCGAAAATCGAGCACCTTGAGGTCATTGACCTCCCGGCGGGACATTGGCCTATGTGGAGCCGCCCCCGGGACCTGGCCGAGGTTATTGAGGCGGTTTCCTCACGAGCCGACTAAGCCAGTGCACGTTGTTTTTGGAGGTCACTCCGCGAACAGCGCCGCCAAGTCATCGGCCGTCAGCGAGCCACCGGCCAGCGCGTCGCCTTCCATCACGTCCGCGAACAGTTGTGATTTCTTGGCCTTCAACGCCATGACTTTCTCTTCGATGGTGTCCTTGGCAACCAGTCGGTAGACCATGACGTTCCGGGCCTGCCCAATACGGTGCGTGCGGTCAACCGCTTGGGCTTCGGAGGCCGGGTTCCACCACGGATCCAGTAGGAACACGTAGTCGGCCTCGGTCAGGTTGAGCCCGAAGCCACCGGCCTTCAGCGAAATCAGGAACACCGGGGCGGCACCGTTCTTGAACTCGCTGACGACGTCGCCGCGGTTCCGGGTGCTGCCATCGAGGTAGCAGTACTCCACGCCCTCTTCGTCCAGGCGCTCCCGGACCTTCCCCAGGAATCCGGTGAACTGGCTGAAGATCAGCGTCCGGTGGCCCTCGGAAATGACGTCCTCCAGCTGCTCGAACAACACATCCAGCTTGGAGGACCGAACCCCGGAGAGTGAAGAGTCCACCAACGACGCATCCAAACTCAGCTGCCGCAGCAATGTCAACGACTGGAAGATCGTGAAGCGGTTTTTGTTCACGTCGTCGATCAGGCCGAGGATCTTTTGGCGCTCGCGTTGAAGGTGCGTCTGGTAGACCTTCTGGTGCCTCGGGTTGAGCACGACCTCCAGGATCTGCTCCTGCTTGGGCGGCAGGTCCTTGATGACCTGCTCTTTGGTGCGGCGCATCATCAGCGGACGCACACGACGGCGGAGCTTGCCCAGCTGCGCCGAGTCACCGTTCTTTTCCACCGGCTTTTGGTAGTTTTCGGCGAACCGCTTGGGGCTCGGGAACAGGCCCGGCGCAACAATCGACGTCAGCGCCCAGAACTCCATGAGGTTGTTCTCCAGCGGCGTGCCGGTGATGGCCAACTTGAACCTGGCCGGCAGCTTCCGGGCACATTGGTAGGCCTTGGACTGGTGGTTCTTCACGAACTGCGCCTCGTCCAGCATCAGCCCGGCCCAGTGGAACGACGCGTAGGCATCGTAGTCAATGCGGAACAAGGCATAGGAGGTAATAACGACGTCGGCACCCGCCAACGCGTCCGCCGGTGACAGGCCGCTCTTGGCGAAGGTTTCACCGACGGTTCGCACCACCAGGCCAGGGGCGAACCGTTGTGCTTCCAGTGCCCAGTTGCTGACGACGCTTGTTGGTGCCACCACCAGAAAGGGAGCACGCGGAGTCACCTCAGCAGAGTCACCCTGGGCGGCAGCAGCGGTCTCCGCGGCCAGGTCCTTCGCCGCGCAGATCAGGGCAATGGCCTGCACGGTCTTACCCAGGCCCATGTCATCCGCCAGAACCCCGCCCAGGCTGTGCTTGTACAGGAAGCTCAGCCAGTTGAATCCTTCGAGCTGATACGGACGCAGCTCAGCGTTAAGGCCGGCCGGAAGCGGCAGCCCGGTCACGCCGTCGTCGAGCAATCCGCCCACAGCCTCGCGCCACGCGGCGGCTTGCTCGTCCACGATCCCAAGCTGGGCAAGCTCGTCCCAGAGCCCGGCCTGGAAGCGGCTGATCTGCAGGGTGCCGTCCTTGTTGTCCGGGTTGTCCTGCAGGGAGCGGGCTTCGTCGATCAACGCGCGCAACTGGTGCAGTTCCGGCAGATCCAGGGAGAAGTAGGCGCCGCTGGGCAGCAGCATGCGGCTCATTCCGGCGGCAAGCGCGGAGAAGACAGCGGCGAAGGAAACGGGTTCACCTTCGAGGGTGATGACGATGCCGAGGTCGAACCAGTCGCCGCTGGCAGTTTCCTTGGTGGAAATCGACACGACGGGAGCTTCGGCAGCTTCACGATAATCGGCGATGTCACCGGACGTTTCCACCACGACGTCGGGCAATTCCCGCAGGGCGGGCAGCACCTCTTCGGTGAACGCCAGAGTGTCCAAGCCGCCCAGTTCCACCGAGGCAGCGAGTCGCGGAGCACCCCAACCGCCCGTGGCAGACTCGGCCAACGCCGAAACCACATCCCACGGCCGGCCCAGCGATTCCAGGATCCGGGCTTCCTCGGGATCGTCGCGGTAACCGCGGTCATCCGGGTGCCGCCAGAGCGGTTGCGCCGTGACCAGCGTGCCGGACTTGTAGTGCCACTCCCAGTGCAACCGGACCTTGTGATCGTTGCCGTAATTGGCCAGCAGGGACAGCGTGGGAACAGCCAGCGTGGGCAGCTCCACCGATTCGTCCGCAGCCTGCACGGGTGTGGACTGCCGCAACTTCGGGTAGAACGAGGTCAGGAACCGGCTCTCATCCTCGGCAGGAATCTGAAGGGTTTGGCCGTCCATGACGAATTCCAGGAGCTCGTCAGTGATGCCGCCCTCGATCGGGGCCAAGGTGATCAGGTTCTTTTGCTGCGGCACTCCGGGCAGGAAGTCCCCGGAATGGGTGAAGAAGATGCCGTTGGCCGGCTTGCCCAGGAAGCCCACGGAGGCGGCATCAACGGGCTCCCCGCCCACGGTGACTGACGGCGCAAGCTGCAGGCCGCCGTCGTGCGCTTCCGTTGTGGCGTCCGGGGCTGCGTCCAGACGCGCCAGGCTCAGTCCGACGACGGCGGGGTGCGCCTCCACGCGGACGGGCTCGCTCCCGGCGGAGTGGATGAGGGGGATGCCGGCTTTGGTGGCGTCGGCGAGGAGGGTCCACAGGTTCTTGGCAGCGAAGTCGTTCAAGCTCAGCCACATGGCCCCCGACGGTTGCTGTCGGCCATTACTTGAACCGTGGGCGGCGAGGAAAGTCTGAAGCCATTCGACGTGGACCTCGTTGAATTCCCGCCGGAAGCTGACATAGCTGAGGTTGTTCCAGGAGACGTCGCCGCGGATCCATTTGCCCTTGGCGCCCATCATGACGGGGCGGGCCTTGAGTTGGCGGACGCTGCGCATGGGGTCTCGACGGCCTGTGTATGAGAAGTGCGCGGCGGGCTCTTCCACCTCGAACTGGAGCGCGAGCTGGATGCCTGCCGCGCTTGGAGCAGTGCCTGGCTTTGTGATCAGCCTGTTGAGGGCTTGTTCCCAAGCGGGACGTGCAGCACTTCCTTGTTGCCCTGAACCTGCGCGTGAAGTTTGGACGCCGGGGGCTTGGGATAGGAGCTGCGCCCGGATGGTGGGGTGGTCCTCGGCAGTGAAGAGCAATGCGGCGACGTGCTTGCAATCCTTGCGGACAGGGCAACTGCAGATTCCTACCGTGCAGCTCCAGCCGCTGGGCTTGCGAACCAGTTTTGCCGACGTCGAATACGGCTGCGGGCCGGTCCCGCGGACCTTGCCCATAAGAAGGCCCGTGGCCGCGTCGAAAGTAATCCCGCTGACGCGGCTGCCCATGGCATAGGCCAGTCCGGCCGCCAGGGAGCGGTCGTTAATGGCAGGAGTCTGTATGGCCAGTTCCCAGGTTTCGTCTGTGTGGGACGGCATGCGTCGGGCTACTTTCGGCAGGAGGTTATCTGCTCAATCTTAGTCAGCAGAAAACGGCTCCCAAACTTCGCCCTCCGTTAACCTCTTCCTCGATTGCCGCGCCGCTCCCACGCGTACGTTGAAAGTGTCCGGAGCACCATCAGCTTTCAGCAGTGAGGATTTCCCATGACTACCAACGATTACCCCATCGTCCTGAACAAGACCAGCTTCGAAGCCGGCAACGCGGACGTAGTGGATTCCAACGTCAATGTCGTGAACCAGATGTACCAGGAGCTCCTCAACAGCGACGAAATCTCCTCTGCCGCGCTCAACAGCTACTTTGTGGACTTCTATCTGACGCAGGCGTTGTCCGGCGGCTTCGCCCAGTACGTCTTCACCGCACCGGAACGCGAGGAAGTGGATGCTTACGTCCGCGCAGGCCTCGAAGGCATGGGAGCCACCCGCCACCTGGAACTCTTCAACCGCACGGCAGCCACGTTCGATGCCCTCACCGAGGACGAAGCAGAGGCCTACCTCGACGGCGAACTGGACGAGTCCGAAACGCCGCCTTCTTCAGTGGTTACCTTGGACGAGCTCGACGGCGAGTTTGAAGCGTTGCTTGAGGAAGAGGACATCATCGACCTCAATGCGGCTTACCTCCGCGACCAGTCCGAACTGCTGGTCCTGACCGACGAAGAAATCGAAGCTCACATCGCGGAGCGCGTCGCACAGATTCCGGACCTCGCCGAGCGCCAGGCCGAAGCTGACGAAGAAGCCCTCGCCAATGCCCCGGAGTTCGAGGTGATTATCCGCGAACTGTGCGATGTGGCCGGCTACGCCCTGGAAAAGATCACCATGGGCGATCCCAACTACGAGCACGACGGCGTCAAGACTCTCGCCTGGCACTTCTCCACCGACCACGGCGACTACCTCATGATCGAGGACGACGACGAGGCCTTCATGATCCACCCGGAGACCAAGGAAATCATCGCGGCCGTAGAGTTCGAAGAGTCCGAGGAGTTCGCTGACGCCTAGGCCTTTCTCCGCCGAGGTCGCTGGAACGCTGCGGGTTCGCCGTAGCGTTCCAGCGACCTCACAGTGTTCCCGGCGAATCCAGTGCTCTAGTTTGCTCTCGCCTGCCGGAACTTGATGAAGCCCCACACTATGGTTGCCTGCCAGCAGGCCAACAGGCCCACCCAGACCCAGTCCAGGCCACGCTCTGTCGCGTTGATGATCATGGCAGTGAGCCCCAGAGTCCACGCGAGTTCCTGCACCCCAAGGAACGTCAAAGTCGACGTCTTTTTGCTGCTGATGTCCTGTGTCATGTTCTCTCCCCAGTGAGTAGCCTGCAGTCTAACGGACCCATAACCCGAACCCGCAGCGCCCCTGATCATCTCCCCGGGAGGGCTCACCAGGTACCGGACGCCGCCCACGCCCTGACCGGCCATGTCCCCGGGCGCTTTGTCCTTGGCGTAGTGGTACAGGGGCATGCCGTTAAGCGTTATGTGCTTCTTTCCATCCGGCGAGGCAATGGTTCCTACGGTCCCCGTGACGCCTTCAGCGGTGGGGGTGTCCGACGTCGTGGTGAAGACCGGCCAAGCTTCAAGGCAGGCGTCCACACAGGCGCTGGCTTTCGAGTCCTTGACGTCCTTGGTGAAGAAGTAGAGGCTCATCCAAAAACGACGCCCGTGGAGGAAGAATGGTTCACAAGGCTGAACCATTTACCTGTGCGCGCCGTCGTATAGGCGAAGGGGCGGAGGAAACAGTGAGGGAGGTGGCCATGCCGTTGGACGAGGACGTAGTGGCAGCGATCTACCGCGACCATGGCACGGCTCTGAAACGCTTCGTTCTCAGCTGCACCTCCGACGCCCATCAAGTCGACGACGTCGTGCAGGAAACCATCCTCAAGGTGTGGCAGCATGCCCCTCAAATCACAGGAAGCCTGCGCAGTTACCTCTTCCGGACGGCCCGCAACGTCATCATTGACAACTACCGGAAAGCGCAGCGCCGCCCTGCAGAAGCCGGGGAGCACGACCTCCCGGACCACGCGGCCACCGAGCGCGTGGACGAGCTCCTCAACCGGGTTCTCATGGAGGAAGCGTTGCTCCGGCTCAGCCAGGAACACCGGCAGGTTTTGGTGGCCCTCCACTACCAAAGGTTCACCGTCAGCGAGGCAGCATTGCAGCTGAACATTCCGGCGGGAACTGTGAAGTCCCGGGCTTTCTACGCTGTGAAAGCCCTCCGAACAATTCTTGATGAAATGGGGGTGGAACGATGAACGGCAACTCCGTACACCAGTTACTGGGCGCCTACCTCCTGGGTGGGCTGGAGCCCGACGAAGCCCGTACGTTTGAGGACCACCTCGCCACCTGCGCTGAGTGTCGCCGTGAGCTGGAGGAGCTTGAAAGCCTGCCCGCACTGCTCGCTGCGGTTCCCCGGGCTGACGCCGTCGCACTCACGGTCGCTGGAGGTGCGGACACGATCTCAGCGCTGGAACCCGAGGCGATTCCTGAAAAAGTTCTGGTGGACTTGTCGGTCCGGAGGCGGAAATCACGACGGCGGTGGGCGGCTGTGGTGGGAGCGGTTGCCGCTGCTTGCCTTGCAGTTGGCTTCCTCGCCGGACCTCTGCTGAACCAGCCCCCGAAACCGGACGCAAGCTACTCAGTGCAGTCGGACAACGGTTTGCAGTTGACAGTGGGCATGGTGAAAAAGAACTGGGGCACTGAGCTCGCTGTGGAGGGCCGCTCGATGCCGCTGGAAGGCACCCTGTATCTGTGGGTAAAGGGCCGGGACGGCGCCGAAGAACGCACGTGCGGATGGACCGCCACTCAGAGCGGCCGGATCAAGATCACCGGGGCCACTCCGGTGCAGTTGGCTGGCATCGCTGGGGTTGAGCTTCGCGATGAAGCCGAGAAAACAGTGGCCTCGATTTCGGTGCCGTAAACCTTAGAGGTCCGTAACCCCTGTGCCCTGGGCGCGCAGTTCGGCCACCAGCGCAGGATCCTCGCAGGCCTTGGCGAACGCCTCGATCCGGCGTTCAATCTCGCGGCCCAGCAGCCAGCTTCCGATCCTCTCGGCCAACGGCTTCACCAGGGCCGGGCGGCATGAAAAGGTGTACTTCCAGACTGCCCGGGTGCCGCCGTCGTCCTCGGTAAAGCGCCAACCACCGCCGAAGTTTTCGAAGAACCATGGCCCGGACACCATGGTCATGCCCACGTTTCGGGGCGGCGTGTAGGAGACGTATTCGCTGACCATTTTCAGGCCGATGCGGGAGACGGTCCGTGTACGCACACCTTTACCGGCTGCCGTGGCTCCGTCCAGAAAAGCCTGGGCGGAGATGAACGGGTCCCATTGGAGCCGGAATGCGCCCGTGGTCTGGGAGAGAGCGAAGGCGGTCTCCGGATCCAAGCGAATGAATCGTTCGGCACGTACCTGTGGCATTTAGAACCCCTGACCTGAACCGAGCACCAGGAACACCATGAAGACAATGCCAAAGATGTTGATCGCCATGATCGCCAAACCAATGATGCCCGTGATGCGTCCCGCGTTCATGCGGCCGGCCCGGAAGACGGCGATCAGCCCGCTCACCACGGCGACGACAGCCAGCACCACAGCAACGCCCGCCAGCACCAGCGCGCCAAACCACCAAGCATCGTTGCCCTCGTTGTAACGGCTCATGGCGGATGCGACGGCTGCGATGCCCAAGGGGATGCTCACCACGGCCGCGATCGGCGAGAGCACGGCTGCGATGATGCTGGTGATCCCGGCGGCAAGGCCGCGGGTGCTGGTCCGTTGGGGTTGCTGGTAATAGTCCACCGGTGGCTGATAGCTCATGGTTCCCCCAAAGGTCCTTCGGCTAGATCTTGCGGTAGGTGAGGTCGAAGATCATGCGCCCGGCCTCGTGGGCTTTGTTCTCAAAGCTGGTCCGGATGCGGCCGTCGAACCGGGGAGCCCAACCGCCTTCCTGGTCCACGCCCTCGTTCGGGCCAGTGTGCTCGGTGCTTACGGGCGCGCGGCCTTCCCTGACCGGCGCACCGCCCACCACGGATTCGACGCCGGATTGCCACACCTGCGTGAGAGGGCTCTCTTCGCCGCTGCGCTCGCCTTCATGCATGTTCTCGAACTCAGTGGAATCCGCCAGCACTTCGCGCACGTGCACCGCGTAGTTGGACCAGTCAGTGGCAATGCGCCAGTAGCCACCCTTTTCGAGTGCCTTGGCTGCGACCGAGGCGAAAGCGGGCTGGATAAGCCGGCGTTTGTGGTGCCGGGCCTTGTGCCACGGATCCGGGAAGAACACCCAAAGCTCGCTGACCGAACCCTCCGGGAGCATCGACTCGAGGACCTCGGGGGCGTTGGCTTCCACCACACGCACGTTGGTCAGACCACGGCTGTTGATCTTGATGATGGTGTTCGCCAGACCGGGCGTGTAGACCTCGACGGCCAGGAAGTCCTTGTCCGGGTTTTGCTCGGCCGCGTGCACCACGGCGTCGCCCAAACCCGAACCGATCTCCACGATCAGGGGTGCCTTGCGCCCAAACACGGCCTCGGCGTCGAAGGTGTAGTCCGGGTGCACGGACGTGTTGGCGACGTGCCGCGGAACCTGGATCGCCCAGCGCTCAGCGTGCTCTTCCCACGCTGCCTGCCTGCGGCCCTGCAGACGGGTGCCTCGACGCACAAAGCTGACGGGCCGGCCGCCGTAGGTACCGAAGGAGGCCTGGGTACCGGGCGTGACGGGTCGCGGGGAATCTGGGGTTTCACTCATCGCTTCCAGAATACTTTGGTTCGGACGGGACGTTCGCTGCTGCCAACGTCAGTTCCGGACTTCAGCAGGAATGAGCCCGAATGATCTTCTCCACAACACGCAGGAAAAATCCGGTCAAGGTCTTCCGGACGGTGGCGACGGCGGGTGCCTTGGCTGGCCTGCTCGTGACGGGATCTGCCGGGCGGGCGTCGCTCGGAGGGCGACTTCGACGGGGACGGAAACAACGATGTCCTCGGCAGGGACGACGAGGGCGACCTGTACCTTTAGCCAGGGGATGGTTCCGGCGGGTGGTAGGACCGTTCAGTGGTTGGCACTGGCTGGAACACCGGGACGCTGAAGGTGATCTGCACCTGTATCCCGGCGATGGCAATGTGGATGTCCTTGGACGCGACTACGACGGGTACATGCACCACTACCGCACCAACAGTAGTGGGGGCTGGGAAGGAGCCAACACCTGGGGACCCGGCTGGGGGTCCATGGTGGACATCCTCGGTGCCGGCAGTTACACCCACAACCTGGGTGAGGCCATCCACTGGGGGCACACGGTAACCCGGTGGCGAAAGGGCTGGCCATGCCCTATGGGTAGAGTTGCCTGATGCTTGAGATCCGCCCGAATTGTGAATGCTGCGACCGTGACATCCTCCCCTCCGGCGAGGCTTACATCTGCACTTTTGAGTGCACGTGGTGTCCGGACTGTGTTGATCGCTTCCCCAGCAGGTCCTGCCCGAACTGCGGCGGGAACCTCCAGCTGCGCCCCATCCGTCTCGCGGCCGCTTTGGTCAACAATCCCGCCAGCACCACGCGGGTTGTGTCTCCTGGTTGTCTCCGGAAATGAGCACAAGCGCGGAGACGCTGGAGCTGGCACTCGGTTCCTTGGTGGCGGCCACGGAGGGGCGCACCCCATTTACGCTCGGTTTCCTGGGTACTACAGGGCCGGACGGAGGCCCACGGGTCCGTGCGGTCATCATCAGGGCTGTTGACCGAACAGCCGGACAGGTCATGGTTGCCACCAACGTTCTGTCCCGCAAGGTTGCCGAATTGGGCCACCAGCCGCTTGTGGCACTGACTCTGTACGACGACAACCGCGGGGTTCAGCTGCGCATCCTGGGTAACGCTGAGGTGGTCACCGATGAGAGCGAGCGACGCCGGGCCTGGGAGCGGTTCAGCCCGAGCAGCCGGCACCTTTATGCCTCACGGCTTGTTCCGGGCTCTCCTCGCCCGGATCAGCCACTGGATGGCCCGGGAGACGATGCGACGGCCATGGAGCGTTTTGCCTGGATCAGAATCGACATGACGGATCTGGATTGGCTGGACCTCTCAGGCGATCCTCACATCCGCTGGCAGTTCACTCGTGACGGCAGCAACTGGCGCGGACAGGAAATCATCCCCTGACATCCGGTCACATCCCGGGCACTGGCCGCCGGCTGGGGCTCGGTAATCGCCTGCTGACAGAATAGGACGTGTGACCTCCTCCAAGACGCCCGGCTACCCAGAGAAATCAGTCCTCCCTGCAATAGCAGTGGACGCCGAGATCGACGACGAGCCGGCAGCGGACCCAACCCAACTCCGCGGAAAGCGCGGCTTGGTCTACCTCGGCATCTGTCTGGTTTTGATCGGACTCAACCTGCGCACCGTCTTCTCCAGCTTCTCCGCGGTGCTCCCGGAAATAACGTCCGACGCCGCTCTGCCGGGCTGGTCGCTGGTGGTCCTCACCACCGTGCCCGTCACCTTGCTGGGAGTCTTCGCACCACTCGCCCCCATCCTGGCCCGCAGGTTCGGCGCTGAGCGTGTGCTCCTGGGTGCCATGGCCGTCCTCACGCTCGGGTTGCTCCTGAGGCCCCTGGAGATCCCCGGGGCAGGTCACCTTCCCACCCTCTTGGCGGGCACCGCCGCCTGCGGAGCCGCCATAGCCTTGTGCAACGTGCTCCTTCCGGGCGTCGTCAAACGGGACTTCCCGCACCGTCTGGGCCTGATGGGCGGCCTGTACACCACTGCGATCTGCGCTTCGGCCGCCCTCGGTGCGGGCTTCACGTATCCGGTCTTTACGGCAACCGGCCACTGGACCTCGGCGCTGTGGTTCTGGGCGGCGCCTGCCGCCGTCGTACTTTTGCTTTTCCTGCCGCTGGCAATCCGCCAGCCGGCGGTAAAGCACCACGCCGTCCACGGCGGTGTGAACGTGTGGCGTTCAGCGGTGGCGTGGCAGGTGACCATGTTCATGGTGCTGCAGGCCATGATGTCGTTCAGCGTGTTCGCCTGGATGGCGCCTATCCTTCGGGATAGGGGGATCGACGGCGGAACGGCCGGGTTGATCGTTTCGGTGTCGATCGTGCTGCAGATGCTCGGCTCTCTGTTTGCCCCTGCATTGGCCACGCGCTTCAAAGACCAGCGGATCATCAACATGGTGGTGGCGCTGATGACGGGTGGTGGCTTTGCGCTCACCATCTTTGGCCCCACGGAGCTGATCTGGGTGTGGACCGGGCTCAACGGGCTGGGGCAGGGATCACTCACCGCGGTGGCCCTCACCATGATCATGGTCCGCACCCGCGACGCCCACACTGCCGCGCACCTGTCCGGAATGATGCAGGGAGTTGGCTACGGCGTGGGCTCGGTCGGCACCCTGTTGGTAGGACAGTTGCACCAAGCCACGGGTGGGTTCGCAGCGGCCGGCATCCTGTTCCTGGTAGTCGGGAGCCTGGCAGCGTTCTTCGGATACCGCGCCGGCCGCGACCGCTTCGTTTAACGTTGTGAGGCCCACTCTGCATCCCAAAACCTCGGGGAAGTGCGCAGAGCGGGCCTCGCAACGAAAGGGAACTTAGACGGTCAGATCCTTGCCCTTGGTCTCCGGGATGGAGAAGGCGAACGCGATGCCCACCAGCAGCAGGATCACGGCGTACACATTGAACAGTTGCGCCTGCCCGATGCTGCCGAGCCAGGTCTGCAGGTACGGAGCCGTGCCACCGAAAGCCGCGACACAGATGGAGTACGGGACGCCGACGCCGATGGTGCGGATGTGGGTGGGGAACAGTTCCGCGTAGACGGCCGGAACGATCGCAGCGCTGCCGGCGATGAAGAACAGCATCACGGACATGGACACTGCGAGCTGCCACGGCGAGTCCTTGAGCAGCCACGTCATGGGGAAGTGCAGGAGTGCGGCACCTGCGGCTGAAGCGATGATCACCGGCTTGCGGCCAATGCGATCGGACAGCTTTCCCCAGAACGGCAGGGCGGCAATGAACACCACGTTGGCCACCACACCTGCCCAGAGTGCCTCACCGCGGTCCATTTTCAGCGAGGTCGCGGCGTAACTCGGCGCCACAACACCCCAGATGTAGTACACAACCGTCAGGCCAACGGTGAGACCAATAACCTGCAGGGCCTGCTTCCGGTACTTGATGATCTGCGGAAGGATCGGCAGGCGCTTCTCGGTGGGAGTCTCTGCCTCGAACGCTTCGGTTTCCTTCATCTTGGCCCGCATGAACAAGGCGTAGATACCCAGGGCGCCACCGATGAGGAACGGGATGCGCCAACCCCAGGCGCTCATGTCATCCTTGCTCAGGACGTTGGTCAGGACGGCGCCAAGCAGCGTGCCGGCCAGGATTCCTGCGGTGCCGGAGGTGTAGATGAGGGTAGCCCAGAAGCCCCGGTGTTCCTTGGGTGCCATCTCAGACAAGTAAGTCTGCGACGACGGCAGCTCACCACCGTGCGCCAGGCCTTGGATAAGGCGGGCGATCAGGAGCATCACCGAGGCGAAAGCGCCCACGGCAGCGAATGTCGGCGCGATGCCGATGAGGAGGCTGCCGACCGCTCCGAGGGCAACGGCCACGGTCATGGAGGTCTTGCGGCCGATCCGGTCGCCGATCCAGCCAAACACGAAGCCGCCAAACGGGCGGGCAACAAACCCGACGGCGAAGATCGCCAAGGTGGACAGCACTGCTGATGTGGGATCGGCCTGGCTGAACAAGGCGCTGGCTATAAATGGCGAGAACGTCGCGTAGATCGCCCAGTCGTACCATTCAACGGCGTTGCCGATGCCGGTTCCGACGAGTGTACGCATGTGGGACTTGTGGACCTTGACGTCGGGGGACGTTCCTACGGTGGCGGTCATGTGGTTCTCCAAGGTGGGGCGGGCTGGGAGGTGGGCTTAGTTGCCGGCGAGCGCGGCGATACGGGATACGGCGAGTTCGGCGTACAGCGCCGCGCCGTCGGTGAGGACGCCGTCGTCGAACATTGCGTACGGTGAGTGGTTGAACGGCGACGTCGCGTGGTCGGCGCCGGGGGCAACAGCGCTGAGTCCCACGAACGTGCCGGGGACTTCGGCGAGGACGCGGGAGAAGTCCTCGGAACCGCCCAGGGGAGTGGCCATCCGGCTGTACCTGGATTCGCCGAACATTCCGGCGATGACCTTCTCCGCGGTGTTGGTCTCGTCCTCGTCGTTGATGGTGAGGGGGTACTCCTCTTGGTAGTGCACATCTGCCTCCAAACCGTGGGCTGCGGCGATGCCGTGGAGCAGCCTGGGAACTGCTTCCATCATCTTCCGCCGCGACTCCTCTGAGAAGGTCCTGATGGTGGCTTCGATCCGTGCGGTCTCCGGGATGACATTCCGTTTTGTGCCCGCGTGCAGGACGCCGACGGTGAGGACCACGGGATCAAACACGTTGAATTGACGCGTGACCATGACCTGAAGTGCAGTGACCATCTCGGCAGCTGCCGTGACAGGATCTTTGGCGGAGTGCGGGGCTGAGCCGTGGCCGCCTGCGCCCAGTACTGTGACAACGAGGCCGGCTGAGGAACTGAGCATGACGCCCGGCTTGGTGACGAATTGGCCGTGGGGTTCCAGCGCAGAGAACACGTGCATTCCGTAGGCAGTGTCCGCGCGGCGGCCCGCTGCATCCAGGACGCCTTCCTTGATCATGTAGCTCGCGCCGTCGTAGCCCTCCTCGCCGGGCTGGAACATGAGGATGACGTCCCCTGCCAACTGATCCCGGCGCTCCGCCAGCAACGTGGCAGCGCCGGCCAGCATGGAGGTGTGGAGGTCGTGGCCGCAGGCGTGCATCGCGCCATCGACGCGGGAGGTGTAGTCCACGCCGGTGGTCTCCTGGACAGGGAGCCCATCCATGTCGGCCCGCAACAACACCACGGGCTTCTCAGCTGAGGCGTGAGCCGCACCGCCGCGCAGGACTGCGGTGACCGACGTCGTTTCCTTGCCCAAGGTGATCTCGTACGGGAGACCGTCCAGCGCCTTGAGCACTTTTTCCTGCGTGCGGGGGAGCTGCAGGCCGATTTCCGGTTCGCGGTGAAGATCGTGGCGCAGGCGGACGATGTCCTCCTGCAGTTCCTTGGCATCAGCGACGATAGTCATGAGTTCTCCTGGTCTTTCCGAGGTAACTGGTTGCTAATGCCATTCTGAGGTGACGTGCTTCACAAGCTCAGAAACAACTGAAAATATGCATCAAGTACTGTTTCCAGGCAGTAATAATGCATCAATCTGCCAGACTGTACCTATGGAACTCAGCGAGGAAGACCTCCGTCTGGTCAACACCCTGCAGATCTCACCCCGGATCAGCTGGTCCGACGCCGGCGACGTCCTGGGCGTTCATGCCACCACACTGGCCTCCCGATGGGAGCGCCTCAAAGGAGCCGGTGCCGCATGGACCACCGCCCACCTCATGGGCGACCCCAAGGACATGTGCCTGGCCATGGTGGACATCGATTGCGAAATGCACCTCAGGCCGGACGTAACCTCCGCAGTGGCCCAGCTCCCGGAGGTCATCACCGTTGAAGAAGCGGCCAGCAACCGTGACCTCACGCTGACCGTCATCACCCGGGACCTGGGACAGTTCAGCACCGAGGTATTGCCCAAACTCAAGGAGATCAGGGGGCTCACCAAGTACCACACGTCCCTCTGCACGCGGATCCACACCAGCGGTTACGCCTGGCGGCTCAATGTCCTCAGCAAAGCGGAACAGCAAGCGATCAGGGCGCTCGCCGGAGCCGAATCAACACAATCAGCCCACGACGCCCCGGTACTCCCGCTCCCCGAAAACCACTTGGCGCTCATTCCGTTCCTGGCCAGGGACGGCCGTGCCACAGCAGCAGAAATCGCCCGGGCCTTGGGCAGAAACCCCGCCACCGTCCAACGGCAGCTGGGCAGGGTCCTGAATAGCCGTATGCTGTCCTTCCGCTGCGAAGTTGCCCAACAATTCTCCGGCTTCCCCATCACCGTCCAATGGTTCGCCAACGTTCCCGCAGGAGAGCACCAAGCCGCAGCCACGGAAATGCGCACCATCCGCAATGTCCGTTTCGCCGCCTCCACCACAGGCCGGACCAACTTCACCATGATCATGTGGCTGCGCTCGCTCGCCGAGGTTATGGAAATGGAACTCACCATCCAGCAGCGCATCCCGGGCATCGAACTCGTGGAGAGCGTGGTCATGCTGAACACGGCAAAGCGTGTCGGGTGGATGCTGAACCCGGACTCGACTGCCACCGGCAACGTGGTTCCGCCCTACGGGGAGCTGCTGCCTGACGGTATCTAAGCGTGCTTGGTAGCCCTCAAGACGGTGTCCAGGGTGCTGCCGGACTCACCGTTGGGGCCGGAGACCGTGCGCTCGCGGTCCGTGAGGACGTTGACAAACCATGGCTCGCGGTCCAGCCTCAGGGCACCCGCCAGCTGCTCAGGAGTGAAGAACATGCCGGAATCGTGGTGGTGGCTCCACGACGGGAGGCCGTGCGGGTGATGACCCACGATCAACAACGTGCCACCCGGTGCCACCGCCGCCGCAGCCAATGCCACGGAATCCCGCCACGGCAGGAGGGGCGAGTGCAGGAATTGGGCCGAGACCAGATCGAAGACCGGCTCCGGCTCCCACTCGGCAAGGTCCTGTTGCTGCCAGGTGATGCGCTCAGTCTGGCCGGCTTCCGCTGCGTGCGCAGCTGCCCGTTCAAGCGCGACGGCGGACACATCCAAAGCGGTGACGGTCCAGCCTTGCCGGGCCAACCAGATAGCGTCACCGCCTTCCCCGGAGCCAAGGTCCAGTGCCCGGCCGGGCTTCAGGTTTTTGGCTTCTGCCACCAGTTGCGGGTTGGGATTCCCGCTCCAGACCTTGGTCCGCTCCCGGTACATCCCGTCCCACATGTCCACGGCGTTGTCCGCGTCCTCGTGGAGGTTCAGGCCGCCCTGCTGCGCGCCTTCGTGCTGGTGCCCGTGCTGGTGAGTGCCGGCGTCGGTGGGTTCATCGCTGTGGGGAGTGCCGCCGTCGTGCGTCTTTTCAGTCATACGCCAAGCGTGCCGCTACGGGCGGGCAGAAGGCAATGCCTGTTGCTGGTTCGGCAAACTCCAGCGCTGCGCCCCGGTCCCTGAAGCGCCGAGTTCGTCCGACGGGTTCTGCAGCGTGCATGACTTCAGGCTCAGGCAGCCACAGCCGATGCACCCGTCAAGGTCGTTGCGGAGGTGCTGGAGTGCGGCGATGCGTTCGTCGAGCTCCGTGCGCCACCGCAGCGACAACTTTGCCCAGTCCCGCTTGGTGGGGGTCCGGCCGTCGGGCAAGGAATCCAATGCTTCGCGGATGTCCTTCAACGGCAGGCCCACCCGCTGGGAGGTCTTGATGAACGCGACCCGCCGTAGCGTATCGCGGCGATACCGCCGCTGGTTGCCGGCCGTCCGCTCGGCTTCGATGAGCCCGTTGCGTTCGTAGAAGTGAAGGGCCGACGGCGACACTCCGCTTCGCTCGGACAGCTCACCGATGGTGAGGGGCCGGTGGTTTGCGGCTTGCGACATGACATTGCTTCCGGTGGAGGGCGGTTGATTGACCTCAACATTAGTTGAGGTTCTAGGGTAGCCACCATGACCTCTGACACCTCAACGGCCGGGATCCTGAGCCGCCCCTACTTGCTGGCCACCGTGGGCGCCTGCGCGCTGGTATTCCTCAGCGCGTTCGAGTCCCTCGCAGTTACCACCATCATGCCGCTGGTGAGCCGCGACCTCGACGGAGCCAGCCTGTACGCACTGGCCTTCGCCGGGCCGCTGGCAACAGGTGTGATGGGCATGGTGGCAGCGGGGAACTGGTCGGATCGTCGTGGTCCGGCGGCGCCCCTGTATTCCTCGGTGGCGTTGTTCGTAGCGGGACTGCTGATTGCCGGTATGGCCGGCACCATGGAAATCCTGGTGCTGGGTCGGCTGGTCCAAGGGCTCGGTGGTGGCGCGATGACCGTTGCCCTCTACGTATTGGTGGCCCGCGTGTACCCGCCCGCGCTGCATCCCAAGATCTTCGCCGCCTTCGCTGCCTCCTGGGTAGTTCCGTCCTTGGTTGGCCCGTTCGCCGCAGGTGTCGTGGCCCAATTGAGCAGCTGGCACTGGGTGTTCCTGGGCGTTGTGGGGCTGGTGGTCCCGGCTTTGCTGATGGTGGTGCCGGCCGTGCGGGGGATGGGATCCGGGCCCGCTTCGGAATCAGTCGCCGAGCCCGTCCCGTGGGCGTTCGGCCGCATGGGGTGGGCTGCGCTCGCAGCCGTCGGGGTCCTCGGACTGAACCTGTCCGCCGAGGTGCCGGGCGTGGGCGGGGTGATTGCCGTCGTCGCGCTTGTCCTGGCGCTGGTGGCGGTCCGCCCACTGGTACCGCGTGGGACGCTGACTGCGCGCCGTGGGTTGCCCAGTGTGATCCTGGTTCGCGGGCTGGCGTCGGCGGCGTTCTTTGGGGCCGAGGTGTACCTGCCGTACCTGCTGACCGAGCGCTACGCGTTCACGCCGACGTTTGCCGGACTCACCCTGACCGGCGCCGCGCTCGCCTGGGCCGGGGCTTCCGCCGTTCAGGGGCGGCTGGGTGCTCGGCTCGCGGACGATCTTGCCGTGAAAATCGGGGCCGCGCTGGTGCTGGTTGCCGTGATCTCCACGCTGGTGACGGCTGCGTTTGCCCTGCCTGCGGGCGTGGCGATCGGCGGCTGGATCCTCGCGGGCGCTGGGATGGGCCTCATGTACCCGCGGTTGTCCGTGATGACATTGGCACTGTCCACCCCGGAAAACCAAGGCTTCAACAGTGCGGCCATGTCCATCTCCGACTCGCTGGGTGGCGCGCTGTCCCTCGCCGCCACGGGACTGGTCTTCGCAGCCTTTACGACGACGAACTCGTTTGCGGGGGTCTTCGCACTGACGGCGGTCATCGCCGTCGTCGGGGTTCTGATCGCGCCGAGGGTCGCCGCCCGTGTGGCATCTCCGGACGGTGGAATGGGTGGCTTGGACGCGAAACCCGAGCTCTCGCGCCACGCCTAACTCGTTGTGAGGCCTGCTCTGCGCGGTATTCGAGCCCGGAAGCGTGTAAAGCGGGCCTCGCAACGCCGGGTGGGTGAGTTGCGAGGCCTGCTCTGCGGGGTATTCGAGCCCGGAAGCGTGTAAAGCGGGCCTCTCAACGGGAGCCGACCTGCCCCGATGCAAGGCTCCGCGCCGATCACTGCTAGACTGGGAACACTTGATGTGCGGTGACGCCCTAAAGCAGGTGGCCTGAAAGGCTGCGCGGCGGGGCATTTTTCATGTGAGAGGCACATCCTGCGTCGATGAACGCGTTCTATTTGGTCCCGGCCACCGCTGTTGAAGCGAATCGGTAGACCACCTGACTTTTCCTCGGCGAACCCCTGGCCCAACCGGCGTCGGGGGCCGTTGTCCGCAACTGGACACCGCCCGAAAGACATGAAGTTTATGACTACTTTTGCTGCCCTTGGCACGCCCAAGCCCATTGCTGAGTCTCTTGCCGCAGATGGCATCGAAGAGGCATTCCCCATCCAGGTGAAGACCCTCCCGGATACGCTCGCAGGCCGCGACGTCCTGGGTCGGGGCCGCACCGGTTCCGGCAAGACCATCGCTTTCGCCATACCGCTTGTGGCCCGCTTGGCCGAGCGCGAAGCAAAGCACTTCCGCAAGCCGGGACGCCCCATGGGCCTCGTCCTTGCACCGACGCGTGAACTGGCAACCCAGATCAACGCCACCATTGAACCGCTGGCCAAGGCCATGGGCCTGAACACCACGGTTATCTACGGCGGCATCTCCCAGGCACGCCAGGAAAAGGCGCTGCGCGCCGGCGTCGACATCGTCATCGCCTGCCCGGGCCGCCTCGAAGACCTGATCCGCCAGCGCATCCTGACCCTCGAAGCCGTTGAGGTCACCGTGCTGGACGAGGCAGACCACATGGCCGACCTCGGCTTCCTCCCGGTCGTCAAGAAGCTCATGGACATGACCCCCACCCAGGGTCAGCGCCTGCTCTTCTCCGCGACGTTGGATAACGGTGTTGACAAGCTGGTCAACCGTTACCTTTCCAACCCGCTGACGCACTCCGTGGACGATCCCCAGGCCGCTGTCACCACCATGGAACACCACGTCCTGGTGGTCAACGACCAGACCGTCAAGAAGCAGCTCATCGTTGAACTGGCCTCCGGTGCCGGTCGCCGCGTCCTCTTCATGCGGACCAAGCACCACGCCCGCAAGCTTGCCAAGACCCTCACCGATGCCGGCATTCCCGCCGTCGACCTTCACGGCAACCTGTCGCAGAACGCCCGCGACCGTAACCTTGCCGAGTTCTCCAACGGTGACGTCCGCGTCCTGGTGGCCACCGACGTCGCAGCCCGCGGCGTGCACGTTGACGACGTCGAACTCGTCATCCACGTGGACCCGCCCACAGAGCACAAGGCGTACCTGCACCGCTCAGGCCGTACGGCCCGCGCCGGATCCGATGGCACCGTTGTCACCCTGACGCTCCCCGAGCAGCAGAGCGACGTCAAGAAGCTCATGAAGGCTGCCGGCGTTGACGTCAACTTTGAGCGCGTCACGGCCAACTCCCCGTTGGTTGCCGAGCTCGTGGGCGACATCGCGGACAAGGTTGATCCCCGCACCCGTGCGGCACTCCTCGCAGCGAAAGCTCCGCAGGGTGGCGGCACGTCCACCGGCGCCAACGCCCAGCGCAAGCGCGCACGCCGTTCCACTCAGGCTGCTCCCACCGCTGGTGGCCGTGGCGGCCGCAACGGACGCGGCAAGGTCGCGGCTGAACCGGTTCGTACGGACGTCAACCGCGCTGAGCGTCGCGCAGCAATGAACGACGACGTCGCCCGCAGCTCACGTGGTCGCGGCAAGGCAGCTTCCACTCACCGTAACGATGTTCCCGGCTCGCAGGGTCAGAGCGGCCGCAGTGGTCGTCCGGCTACGGGCCAGCGCTCAGCTTCGGCTCCGCGCACGGCGTCCACCACGAGCACCCGCAGCGGTGGAAACAAGGCCGTTTGGTCTTCCGCCACGGGCGCTGCGTCCGGCGGATCCTACGGTTCGGGTGCCTCCGGCAACTCCGGTCGCGGCGGGTCCGGTGCAGGCCGTCCGGCACGCAGCGGCCCGCGTCGTGCTTCGGCTCCCGCGTCCAACGAGCGTCGCGGCCGCTAACCCCCTCGTTGTGAGGCCCGCTTTGCGCGCTTTCCGTAAGGGATAGTGCGCAGAGCAGGCCCCGCAAGTCCAGGTGCCCTCGTTGAGAGGCCCGCTTTGCACGCTTTCCGAAAGGAATGGAGCGCAGAGCAGGCCCCGCAAGTCCAGGCGCTACCAGCCCCGGGCGCGCCACTCCTCAAGGTGTGGCCGTTCGGCGCTGAGTGTTGTGGGCAGTCCATGGCCAGGGTGCACCAGGGTTTCGTCCGGATAGGCGTCGAACAGTCGTTCCGACACGTCGTTCAACAGTGAAGTGAAGCGTGCAGGATCTTTCTGCGTGTTGCCGACGCCTCCCGGAAACAACGAGTCCCCACTGAAAATGTGGGCCGGCCCGTCCGGATCCTGGTACACGAAAGCAATCGAGCCAGGGGTGTGTCCACGCAGGTGGATTGCCGTGATCTCGATGTCGTCAAACCGCTCAACGTCGCCGTGACCAAGCCGGACATCCACCGGAACAGGCAACGCATCGGCGTCGTCCGCTCCTGCGGAAGTGCTGGCACCGGTAACGGCGACCAGCTCCTTCAGCGCCCGGACGTGGTCCCAGTGCTGGTGGGTGGTGGCAATCCGGACCAGTTTCGGCTTCGTGGCCGTGTCCGCGGCACTGTCCTCGAGAAGCTGCTGAATGGCCGGAAGGTCGTCGGCGGCGTCGATCAACAACTGCGCACCCGTGGACTTCGAGGTCAACAGGTACACGTTGTTGTTCATCTCGCTGACGGAGATGCTGCGAATGGTGACGTCACGCAATGAGTGAATAAGCGAATCCATCGTGCCAGTCTATGCAGTTGCCGGGTTGGCTTCGCGGCCCTGTGACACCCAGTTGGGGTCGGCCGATCGTGAACCCACGACGGCGGCCGCGGCCTGGTCGAGCACCTCAAGTTGTGCTGTTCCCAGTTGCAGGGACAGTGCCCCCAGGTTCTCGTCGATCCGGTGCGTTTTGCGCGTGCCGGGGATGGGAACCACGGAAATCCCAAGGCGCTGACCTTGGGCGAACAGCCAAGCCAGGGCTACCTGGGCCGGAGTTGCATCCAGCCCGCTGGCTACCTCGCGAACCGCGGCCACCACGGCCTGGTTCGCATCAAGTGCCTCGCCACCAAAACGGGGGATCTTGTGGCGGAAATCGTTCTCGCCCAGATCGCCCGCGCTGACGGTTCCTGTAAGGAAGCCACGGCCCAGCGGCGAATACGGCACGAACCCCACGCCAAGTTCCTTGGCTGCAGGAACAACGTTGAGTTCAACATCCCTGCTCCAGATTGACCATTCACTCTGGACCGCGGCAATGGGATGGACGGCGTTGGCCTGCCTGAGCTCCTCGGCTGTCACTTCAGACAAACCGAGGTGCCGGACCTTGCCCTCTCGGACCAGCTCCGCCATGGCCTCCACGGTTTCCACTATCGGAACGCGGAGGTCACGGCGGTGCATGTAGTAGAGGTCAATCACATCAGTGTCCAAGCGGCGGAGGCTCGCTTCCGCCGCTTGCCTGATGTAGGGCGCATCCCCGCGGACTCCCGTGTACCCGTCCGCGGGGTTGCCCTCAATTCCAAACTTCGTGGCCACCTGGATTTCGTCGCGGCGCTCCTTCAGGAGCCTGCCCACGAGTTCCTCGCTGCTGCCGGCACCGTATACATCTGCGGTGTCGATGAACGTGATGCCTGCGTCCACCGCATGCCTCAGTGTTTGCAGGCCTTCCTCGGGATCAATTCCGCCATAGACCGGGGTCAGGGCCATTCCGCCAAAGCCGAGGGGGCTGACCGTGAGGCCGTCGCCGAGCTGAACTGCAGTCATGAACTTCTCCAATGCGCGTAGGTGTTCCAGAGGGCCCTTTGTTGGCATGAACTCTGTGGACGCGGCGGGTATTCCTGCGGGGTCCACCGATATGGAGCTTTGGCCGTGGACGCGGTGGGTATTCCTGCTGGGTTCCCTGACATGGACCCTGGCCGTGTCCGCGGTGTTGCCCTGCCCGATTCGATGGCTTGCTGCGCATTCGATGGTAGGAGACGTCTAATGCGCAGCAAGCCATCGAAATGGGCCAGCGCCCACCGCGGGGTGTTGGCTACTCGGCTTGGGCTGCAGCCTTATCGGCAGGCAAGGCCTTCAAACCGGCAGCACAGCCCACGATTCCCGCGATGAAGAGCAGCTTCAGCGGGCTCGCAGACTCCACGCCCGTGATCATGGCCCAGCCGACAGTGAGTGCTGCACCGATGCCCACCCATATCGCGTAGGCAGTGCCCAGGGGGATTCGCTTCACCGCGATGCCCAGCCCCAGCATGCTCAACACCGCAGTAATGATGAAGACCACGGTTGGCGTGAGCTGCGTGAAGCCGTTGGACAGGCCCAAAGCGGTGGCCCAGACAGCTTCCAGCAGTGCTGAAGCCAAGAGAATGATCCAGAAGATTCCGTTGCCGGCGTCCTTGGTGTTCTTGGTGTTCGCAGTCATGGCTATGCCACCACCTTCAGGCCGACCACACATGCGCCGATGCCGGCAAGCAAAAGCAGCCGGGCCGTCGTCGCACGTTCAACCTTGGTGGCCATTGCGTACGTTGCGGTCAATACGACGCCGACGCCAACCCACACCGCATAAGCCGTGCCCGTGGGGATGGACTGCATCGCGATGGCGAGTCCGGCCATGCTGGCGATGACAGACACCAGGAAGACGACGGTCGGAACGGGTTTACGGAAGCCCTTGGACCGGTGGAGCGCTGCGGCCCAGACGGCCTCGAGTGCTCCGGAAAGAATGAGAATTATCCACGACATGACATTTCCTTTGGCCAGTCTTGTCGCATTCCGGGTACTGAACCGTCGTCCGGAGGTTCCAGAGCGGAACCTTCAATTCAGGCTAGCAACTCCCGTGCGGGGTGGCCACTTCTGGTGGTTAACGTCACCACCTCAGGCGTGGGACTCCACATGGTCGATCGAGATCACGGCGATGAAACCGCGGCCCGAGATTTCCGGGCTCCGGATATCGGAGCCGACCACGGCGTCGTACCGTGACAGCTCAACAGGTTCGACCGCGCTGGGTGCCGGGGAGTCGCCGTCGGACTCTTCCTCCACAGCTGTGCCGGGCGCAACGGTCGCTTTACCCTCCAACAGGACGGCAAGCTGGCCCTCGAAGACCGGGTGCGCACGCTTCTTGGAAATCTCGACAATGGACGTGTAGCCCTTGAAGGCTCCCGCCCGGGCGATGACATTCAGGTCTCGGATGTTCCCGGTCGGAAGAGTTGCCCCCGACGCAGCCTCGCCCGAGAAACGGAAGGGTCGGTACTTCTCGAGCGGGTGCTCGGATCCGTCCACGGTGAGCAGCAGCAGTTCGCCCTCGATGATGGTGATCACGCGCTCCATGCCCGGGAAGACGGAGAAATCTCCGGCTTTGGAGACGTCGGCGATGCTGACGCGCCAATCCCATGCACCGTCCTGGGCTGAGGCCGCTTTCGGATGGCTGGCGAGTTCACGCGTCACCCCGCCCCCGTTGCGCCACGGTTCAGGATGGATGTCGGCATAGCGGATGATCTCCATCCAACCAGCCTAGTGGTGGACACAGCTTCTGCGTTGGCAATGCGGCTTGCTAACGTCATATGTGGAAAACGTTGCGAGTTTGGCTGGAGGCACGGGAATGTTCGTCAAAGTGTGCGGGTTGAGTACGCCTGAATCCGTCCGTGAAGCCGTCGACGCCGGTGCGGACGCCGTTGGGTTCGTGCTCACGGCCAGCCCGCGCGAAGTCAGCCCGGATCAGGTGCGCATTTTGCTCCCGCTGGTTCCCGAGGGTGTTCGTGCCGTGGGCGTGTTCCGGCACGAGTCCGCGGATGATGCCGTTGCCACGGCCCGGGCCGCGGGCCTTGAGTGGGTCCAGCTCCATGGCCATCGGACTGCCGACGACGTAAAAACAGTGCACGACGCCGGGCTGCGGCTCATCCGTGCCGTCACCATGGGTGCCTCCCAGGCCGAGTTCGCTGATCTGGGCGAGGACGTGTTTCTGGTTGACGCCGCGGTGCCGGGGTCGGGGGAGGCCTGGGACTACGCATCGGTCCGTGCCAAGGGGCTCGACGGCCGCGAGTGGCTGCTCGCCGGTGGACTCGAATCCGGCAACGTAGCCTTCGCAGCAACTGCGGCCGGCGCGTGGGGTGTGGATGTGTCCTCCGGTGTCGAGTCGTCCCGCGGCGTGAAGGACCTGTCCAAGATCCGCGCGTTCGTCGAAGCCGCGAAAGCTTGACGCTCGCTCACTTCCCGCGTGCTTGAGCGGATCGCTCGCTCACTTCCCGCGTGCTTGTCGGTGGCACCCTCTAGACTCGCTCCCAAGAGAACGAATCGCACGGATACCAGGAGTCAAGCAATGAGCACGGAACACTTCACCCTGACCATGAGCCGCGAGTTTGATGCCCCGCGTGAGAAGGTTTTCGACGCCTGGATGGAGCCGGACAAGCTTGCGCAGTGGTTCGGACCCGTGGAAGTGGAAGCTCCCCGCGAGAAAATCATCGTTGAGCCGCGGGTTGGCGGCATCTGGCAGGTGGTCATGGTGTGGTCGGACGAGGACGGCGAGCAGGAAGCCCCCATTGAAGCAGTGATTACGGAGCTGGAAACCCCGGCTCTTCTGGTAGCGAAAGCCAAAGCTGCTCCGGATGCCGATCACGAATTTGAGGAGATGCGCCTGGAATTCGAGGACCTCAACGGCCGTACCCGCATGAACGTCACTCAGGGACCGTTCGAATCCCAGGAGTGGGTGGACATGACCCGCGATGGCTGGGGCACTTCGTTCGACAAGCTGGACGAACTGCTGGCCTGAGCGGCACACAAGCACATCCACAGGTCAGGGAAGAATCAGGGCAGACCCCTAGGCTTTTTGTCAGGCCCACAGGGGAGAATGGGAACTATGAAAACGCTCCTTAACATCATCTGGCTTGTCTTCGGTGGGTTCTGGCTGGCCTTGGGTTACTTCGCGGCGGGCATCATTTGCTGCGTGCTCATCGTGACCATCCCGTGGGGCATCGCTTCGTTCCGGATCGGTGCATACTGCCTATGGCCTTTCGGCCAAATGGTGGTGGAGAAGCCGGGCGGTGCCGGGGTGTTCGCGCTCCTCGGTAACGTGATCTGGCTGCTCGTCGCGGGCATCTGGATCGCGATCGGCCACGTAGTCACTGCGTTTGCCATGGCCATCACCATCATTGGCATCCCGCTGGCCATCGCCAACCTGAAGCTCATCCCGGTCTCCCTGATGCCGTTGGGCAAGCAGATTGTGCCCACCAACCAGCCGTTCGTCAGCACCTACCGCTAGACCGGTGCGCTCCATTTAGACGACTCGCTGCAGGGCAGACGATTCCTACCGTCTACCCTGCCGCGGAGCGTCTAATCGGTGAAGGTTATGCCCTGGAAGGCCCCGTCCCGAAGCAGGGCCACTACCGAACTGGCGTCCAATTCCGCAGCGATGCTGACGTCGTCCGCAAAACCGCCGTCGATCAGTTCGCGTCCGCTGGAACAGCCCCGAAGAATGGCGGCCAGCCGGGGTTCGGCGGCATTGAACGCCGCAGCAGCCGTCTCCGACTCGGGAGACAGGTTGCGATTTCCCGCGGCCGCCAGTCCGGCGATGAACGCACCGGCTCCGAGCTGATCCTCCAACGCCGGCCGCAACGCCCCGTCCGGCCACCTTTCACCCGCCGCGATCACAGCAATCACGGCCTCTGCGGGCAAGGTCGCGTGGACCCAGTCGGCAGTCGCTGCGGCATTCCGGAGCGAAACCGCCACAACCTGACGAGCCGATGACGCAAGCTCGTGGCTGATGGACCCGTTCGGAGAAGGGAGAACCACGCGGTCCAGCACGCGGGCCCGGCGGAGGCTGGACGGCGACAAGCTCAGGCCCTCAGAATCGCGGGGGCCCGCGAGCAAAGCATCATGACGGACCGCGAACTCGCTGGCCGACGCGTCATGCCATGGGTAGGGAAACACCATCGCCCCGCGGTCCACCGCAACATTCACGCATGTGGTGAACGACAGGACGTCAACCACCACCGCAAGGTCGGCTCCGGGCACTACAGCCCGGCCGCCGTCGAGCCCCCATTCGAACCTGACCGCGTACGGAAGCTGCCGCTGCGGTGCGCCAGGTTCGCTGACGGAACCGCTCACGCCAGTTCCGCCGAGAGGTTGCGGCGCGCGGCGTCGAGCCAGAGCGCCTTGGCGCGTTCGCCATGGAACAACGGATCAAGTCCCAGAAGATGACGCACGACGGCGGCGCGGCCCTTCGCGAAGTCGGCGTCGCTGACGTGCGCGTAGTCTTCGCGGACGGCGGCCAGATAGCGTGCATAGGCTTGCTCGTCGCCACCGAGGACGGAGAGATCGGCGTCGCAGAGCAGGGCGCCGGCATGGTCACCGGGCTCGGGGGAGTGCGAGGACGTGAGCCGGACCAGCCGCGCCACTTCGGCCACGTCGGCGGCGGAGAGCCCGGCGGCGGTCAGCCGGTCCTCGGCCAACAGGGCTGATTTTTCCTCATCCTGGCCGGCCACGCCTTCATAAACGGCGTCGTGAAACCACGCCGCCAAGGAGACGGTCCGTGCAGGCAACGCTGGTTCGGTGAGAACGTCCAAGGCCTCAAGAACAGCCAGGAGGTGGGTGCGGCTGTGATACTTCCGGCCGTCCTCGCCCCACCGTTCCAGGAGTTCCAGGCCCAACTCCTCGTAGCCGGGAAAGATGCTGTTCCATCGCTCCATCAGAGGGACCGTCAAGGCTTTGCTCCGTTCGCGCGCAGGAATCCGCAGCCCGCTGGCAATGAGTTTACGGACCAGGATCCGAGCCTCAACGGGGATGGCGCCGGCGAGGACCAGGTCGTCGTACCGCCGTTCGGGAACGTCGTAGTGGTCCCCGTCGAAGGCCCTCTCCGGAACCCCGGCAGCGGTCGCGAAAGCATGAAGCTCATCCAGCGATGAATCCGATACCAGATGCGAAAAAACGGTCCCGTGCGCTGGCCACAAGGGCGGATCGATGTAGACGGCCATTGCCAAAGTGTAGTCCCAAGCGATCCTTCCCAGTTGCCGGCCGTCGGGACGTCTACCGCCGTGCTGCCGCCCCGGAAATTCGGGCTTCACTGCCCGTACTGTTCACGGCAACTGGGAAGGAGCCTAGGGGAATATCAGCGCTCGGCGGGCAGGATGTTCTGGTTGCCGCGGAACACGTTGTCTGGATCGAACTGGCCTTTCACCTTGGACAGCCGCCGGTAGTTTTGTTCGCCGTAGGCAGCCATGATGCGGTCCTGGCCTTCGTCGCCGATGAAGTTCAGCCATACTCCGCCCGTGGTGTGGGGAGCGATGTCTTGCCTGAATTGCTTCACCCACGCTTTGGCCTCTTGACCGCCCTCCCTTGTTTCGGACAGGCCGAAAGGATGGCTGACCCATGCTGCGCCGCGGTGTTGCAGCGGTGTGTTCGCCGCAGCGGACCCAGCCACTGCTCCGCCCCAACGTGCCACCAACTGCTGGGAATTCGGTCCCGGAAGGCGTTGGGCAGAGTCCACCAGCACGTCCAGGGCGTCGTCAGAGAGTTCGTTGTGATAGTCCGCGCTCCAGTAGTTGTAGTGGTCCGGGGGGTCATCGATCATGCACTGGAAGTCGGCGTAACCCATGGGTGACACCAGATCAACACTCGGACCGAGTTCCTTGAACGGTTTGGCGTGTTCCTCGCCTGCCTCGACATCGCCGGCATGGATGTAGGCCATGCCGACGGCGAGTTTGCCCACCATGTCCTCCGGGACGAACTCTTCCGGTGGAGCGGTGAGATACACGAGCGCTGTTCCTACGGCGTCGGGCGCGTCAAGGGCGAGTTGGCGGTAGGCCCGGGACAAATCCGTGGCATCCTCACCAGGAAACAGCATCAGGCCGGCCATCACGGTGGGGCCGACGTCGTGCAGTTTGAAGGTCAGGGACGTTGCCACTCCGAAGTTCCCGCCTCCGCCGTGGAGTGCCCAGAACAACTCGGGATTTTCGCCCGGGCTGGCAGTCACCCGATCTCCGGACGCTGTGACCAGGTCCACCGAAAGCAGGTTGTCGCATGCGAAGCCGTAGGACCGCTCCAGCCACCCCGACCCCCCGCCCAACGTGAAGCCGGAGACACCCGTGGTGGACGCGCGCCCGCCGGTCACTGCCAAGCCATACTGTTGGGTTGCGCGGTCGAACTCGCCCCACGTGAGCCCGGCACCCGCTGTGGCGGTCTTCGCCTCCGTGTTGACGCTGATGGACTTCATGGGGCGTACATCCACCACCAACCCGCCATCATTGGTGGACATGCCCGCCACCGAATGCCCGCCTGAACGAACCGCGACGTCCAGATTGTGGTTGTGCGCGTAATTGAGTGCCTCAGCAACCTCGCCGGGATCAGAACATTTGGCGATCACGGCCGGCCTGCGGTCGATCATCGCGTTGAAGAGTTTCCGGGCCTCGTCATAGGTGGGGTTGTCCGGACGAATCCATTCCATGGGACGCTCCTTCGCGCCTGAGACTCTCTCCCTAGAACAGGGTACGGCTGCGGGTCCTTTGGTGCTAGAGCAAGGCCTTTGCCCGGGCCGAGGCATCGCTTCGGATTTGTTTGACCGCGGCCACTTCGGTCTCCAACTCCTTCATCCGCGTGGTCAGGTATTTATCCAGAACGGTGGTCAGCTTGGCATCGAAGTTAGTGTCCGCGCGGCAGGTGGCATCGGTGACGGCGATCTTGAGTTCCTTCTGGCCTCCGGCATCCAAGCCGGCCGAAGCGGCCTCACCCGGGAGGCTGTAAGGGAAGGCCGTGATGGACATGCAGTTTTTCCAAGCGTCCACCGCACTCTGGATGTCGGCATCCGCAGCCGCAGCGTTCGTGGCAACCAATAAAGAGTTGAACGCCAAGCCGGTGGCGCGCATGTAGTCATTGGCATTGCCGTAGATGGCTGTGATGCCCTCGGCCGTGCATCCTCCCCACTGCATGCCCAACCCCTCAGAAGACTCGACCACATTTTGCTCCGAGGGCCCGCCGCCATTCAATGCGGCCTGGAAGGCAGGATCGGCAAGGAGCTTTCCCACTTCGGAGTTCGTGGCAGGCTCCCCCGGCCCCTGGGGCTTGAAGGTGGCGTAGCCGGAAGCGCGGGCAGTTTCAACGGTGAGTGTGGTGAAGCCGATGTGGTGTTTGAGATCTACTGACTGCTGTCCTGATGCTGCGGGGGTGTAGTCATAGCCCGCTTTGGCCATGCACCTCCGGACAGCCTCCGCCACGCCCCTCTGTGCAATCGCATCCTCGGACGCGAACTGCTCAGCGGCCAAGGTGATGCCGGAGACCGGACGCTCGGCAGGCTTGGTCAGCATGGAGGAAACTCCAGGTGTGGCAGCTGCGGCCAACGTAGCGGCTGCACCGGCGGCAAGAATCAGTGCCCCAATAGTCTTCTTCTTCACTGTTTCTCCTTCGTGACGAATTATCGTCCGTTTTTGGCAATGCGGTGGCCGGCCCCAGTAGTCCCGGGGCATTCGGTAAGGCAGTTAGAGCTAGTCGAGCAGCCTGTTCTGGTAGGCAAATGCCACCAGTTGGATGCGGTTCTTGAGGGTGAGCTTGGAGAGAATGCTGCCGATATGGGTCTTGACGGTGGCATCACTGAGCACCAGCGACGCCGCGATCTCCCCGTTGGCGAGGCCCTTGGCAGCCAGCATGAATACATCGCGCTCGCGCGCGGACAGCGGTTCCAGGACTGACGAATTGGCGGCCGAAGGGGTCGTGTAGTCGCGGAGCAGTTCATTGGTGGCCGACGGTGCCATGACTGCGTGGCCCGAGTGGACGGTCCGGATGGCTGCCAGCAGGAATTCCGGGGTTGCGTCCTTAGTCAGGAACCCGCCGGCACCGGCCTGAATGGCCCGGACCACTGCCTCATCGTGCTGGATGGTGGTGAGCACAATGACCTTTGTCCTACCCGGGCCGTCCGTGATTCGCCGGGTGGCCGTGATGCCGTCCATCACCGGCATCCGGATATCCATCAGCATCACGTCCGGTCCGACGTCCGCCGCGAGGGCAACGGCCTGCTCGCCGTCCGTCGCCTCTCCCACCAGATCCAGGTCCGGTTGGCTGCGAAGGATCATCTTCAGGCCTGCGCTGAACAGGGGCTGGTCGTCCACCAGCGCTACTCGGATCTTTGCCTCACTCACGGCAGGGTCGCCTCCACTTCGAAGAGTTGGCCGTCGGTGACCGTTGTCAGGTAGCCGCCTGCCGCCGTCGCGCGTTCACGCATGCCGGGGATGCCGCGGCCGGTTCCCGACGGCGGTACGTCCGTACCGCCGTCGGCCAGTTTTGAGCGGATCGTCAGCCGCAGGCCGGTGGCGTCACGATCCGCCATCACGGTGGCGCCCGCGCTGCGATCTCCGTGTTTGAAGGCATTTGTCAGGCTCTCCTGCACAATCCTGTACACGGTGAGGTCCTCCACGGGCGAGAGCCCTTCCAGGCCGCCGGTGTGAAGTTCCACGGGCATGCCGCTGCTGTGAAGCCGTTGCGCGAGGGCCGGCAGGTCTGCTGCTCCGGGGGCAGGGCCGTCAAGCTCGGAGCCGAAGCTCTGCACCAGCCGCCGCGTCTCCTGCAATGCACTCCTGGCTGACGACGCGATGATGCCGGCCGCTTCCTCCACTGACTCCGGCTCGGTCCTGTGGACGTAGCGGATACCCTCGGCCTGCGCGGTAATCACGGCCAGCGAGTGTGCAAGGACGTCATGCAGTTCCCGGGCAATCCGGTTGCGCTCCTGCTCAACTATCAAAGCGACGGACGTCGATTCGAGGCGCGATTCTGCCTGTTCCTTGGCCTGCCGGTTGGCGGCAGCCTGCTGCACAGTAGTTGCCGCCGCCCACCCCGCAAGGTTGAGGGCTGTGAAGGATGCAAAAACCAGGAAGGCATACAAGGCGATCCGGAAAGTACCCGCTTCGGCGAGTTGCTTGCCGAACACGAAATTGATCCAGCTGGTGTCAGCGAACCAGTTCACAGCCACCATCCCGGCGGCGGCAACAGCGGCGACAGGAAGCGGCCACCGTTGCGGTTCCCTCCAGCCCAGGCTTGCGAAGAAGACAAGGACTGGAAGCATGACGAACTGGGTTGCGCCGGTCACCATTACGCTCGGGAAGACGCCGAATGCCTGGAGTCCCAATGCTGCGAACGCGAAGATGAAGGCCGGAACCGGAATCAGCTCCGCTGTGGCCACCGCTGCCGTCAGCGCAAACAGGACAGCGCTCGCAGCATCGAAGCCGTGCTCGTCGAGGATCATCAGCGCCACGAGCATGGCAGCGGCAACGATCGGCGCGGCTGCGGGGCGAAGGGCTTGGATGCTCGTGGACATGTCCTCAACACTAGGGTGCGCGGACCCGGCGTCGGCGCCGTTTCGGTCGGTTTCACCCGGAAGGTGGAGCAAGTTCGTCCGAGGTGCTGAGGTTCCCTGCACGACGGCGGCCGCGCACCGAATCGCGCTTGGCAAGAACCATTGGTCACATTTCGTTTGCGTTGAAAACATGGCATCCAACACGCAAATACGGAACTAGACTCATTCCATGCCGCAAATACGAATCTCGGAGGCCGCTCGCTTTCTGGGTGTCAGCGACGACACCGTGAGGCGCTGGACGGAAAACGGAACGCTGACCGCCCAGAAGGACCCGGCCGGGCGCCTGGCAGTGGACGGACTTGAACTCGCAACGCTTGCCCGCGAGCAATCCCACCTTCCCGACGATCCCTCCCGGACAGGAAGCTCGGCCCGGAACCGGTTCGTTGGCTTGGTCACGGGGATCACCGCGGACAAGGTCATGGCGCAAGTGGAGCTTCAATGCGGGCCCTTCCGCGTGGTGTCACTCATGAGCAGTGAAGCCGTAGCGGAGCTCGGCCTGGAGCTTGGTTCGGTGGCGACCGCCGTGGTCAAGGCCACCACGGTCATCATCGAAACTCCTCAGGGAAAGAGCATCATATGAGGATCACCCGTAAGCCCCTAGCACTGCTGCTTGCAGGAGTCCTTTCTGCCAGCCTGGCAGGCTGCGCTTCAAGCACCCCGGAACCTTCCACCGGCAGTGCCACGTCAGGTCAGCTCTCCGGAACGGTCACAGTCTTTGCCGCTGCCTCGCTCAAATCCACGTTCACGCAGCTGGCCAAGGACTTCGAAGCCAAGAACGCGGGCACCAAGGTGAATCTGAGTTTCGCCGGCTCCTCCGACCTGGTCACGCAGATCACTCAAGGCGCCCCCGCTGACGTTTTCGCCTCAGCCGACACCAAGAACATGACCAAGCTCGTCGATGCCCAACTCGTGGACGGTACGGCGACCAACTTCGCCACCAACGTCCTGGAGATTGCCGTCCCACCCGGCAATCCGGCGTCGATCTCTTCCTTTGCCGACTTGGCCAAACCCGGGGTCAAGGTGGTCACCTGCGCGAGCCAGGTGCCGTGCGGGGCAGCCACGGACGCCATTGAGAGGGCAACCGGGGCCACTTTGAGCCCGGTCAGCGAGGAGTCGTCCGTGACGGATGTCCTGGGTAAGGTGACCTCCCAGGAAGCCGACGCGGGCCTGGTCTACGCCACAGACGTCAAGGGAGCCGGGGACAAGGTCAAGGGCATCCCCTTCCCGGAATCAGACCAAGCCGTCAACACTTACCCCATAGCCACAGTGGGTACCAGCAAGAACAAGGCATTGGCAGCGGCATTCATAGCCATGGTCACCGGCGACGACGGCACGAAGATCCTGGGCGACGCCGGCTTCGGCGCACCGTAGCGGACCGGGAACGTTGATGAGACGAGACACCTCCGGGTACAACGGCATTCCGCGATGGATCCATGCCGTGGCCGCTGTCGGAGGATTACTGGTGGTCCTGCCATTGGTGGCAATGCTGGCCAAGGTCAACTGGCCGCAGTTCATCCCGCTCATCACGTCCGATT
Source organism: Paenarthrobacter sp. 4246 (assembly GCF_040546855.1). Taxonomy (NCBI): domain Bacteria; kingdom Bacillati; phylum Actinomycetota; class Actinomycetes; order Micrococcales; family Micrococcaceae; genus Paenarthrobacter; species Paenarthrobacter sp. 4246. Next base: position 189,623 of record NZ_JBEPOP010000007.1, on the reverse strand, counting down.
CCTCGCTCGCAGCACTGAGCCTGAGCCTGCGAACCTCGGCCGCCAGCACGGTGCTCTGTATCGTGCTGGGTGTTCCTTTGGCGTTGGTACTGGCACGTGGCGACTTTAGGGGTCAGCGGTTGCTCCGGGCGTTTGTCCTCTTGCCGCTGGTGCTGCCGCCCGTCGTCGGGGGCATTGCACTCTTGTACACGTTTGGGCGGCAGGGCCTGCTGGGGAAGTCCCTGGAGGTGGCCGGCATCCAGATTGCATTTTCCACTACCGCGGTGGTCCTTGCCCAGACCTTCGTGGCCCTGCCGTTCCTGGTGGTCAGCCTGGAAGGGGCGCTGCGATCGGCTGGCAACAAATACGAAGCCGTCGCGGCGACGCTGGGCGCCCGGCCCACCACGGTCCTTCGTCGTGTCACGCTGCCGCTGGTCCTGCCGGGGCTCGCATCCGGTGCGGTGTTGTCCTTCGCACGCAGCTTGGGCGAATTCGGAGCTACCCTGACCTTCGCGGGAAGCCTGGAGGGGGTTACCCGCACGTTGCCGTTGGAGATCTACCTGCAACGCGAGACCGATGCCGATGCCGCCGTCGCACTGTCCTTGGTGCTGGTGGCGGTGGCGGTTGCCGTGGTGGGGCTCAGCTACGGCAACCGGCCTCGCAGCAAACCAGTGGAGGTTCAATCGTGAGCTTCGAAGTCCATGCCAGCCTCGCCGCCAGAAATTTCGACATGTCCCTCAGGCTCAGCGACGGCGAGACCGTAGCCATCCTTGGTCCCAACGGGGCCGGGAAGTCGACGCTGTTGGGTGTGATCGCCGGCCTGCTGAGGCCGGATTCCGGCGCGGCAAAGATGGGCACAGCGAAAAACGGTGAACAAGCGTTGTTCAACCTCGACGGCGACACTCGCTTGTGGAGCCCACCGCACCTCAGGGGGACTGCTTTACTGGCCCAGGAAGCGCTCTTGTTTCCCCACCTGAACGCGTTGGATAACGTGGCATTCGGACCGCGCAGTGCCGGGGCTTCCAAGGCCGCGGCACGGGAAACCGCGCGTCATTGGCTCACGGAAGTGGACGCCCTGTCCCTCGCCAATCGAAAACCCGCGCAAATGTCCGGCGGGCAGGCACAGCGTGTGGCAGTCGCCCGAGCCTTGGCCGCAGAGCCGGAACTCCTCCTTCTTGACGAGCCCATGGCCGCGCTGGATATCCACGCGGCTCCCTTGCTGCGCCGCGTGCTCAAAAGGGTGCTGAAAGGCCGGAAAGCCATCATTGTTACGCACGACGTCCTGGATGCCTACATGCTTGCCGATCGCGTCATCGTGGTGGAAAACGGAAGGATCGCCGAGCAGGGCCCTACACGCCAGGTCCTTGAAAGGCCCAGAAGCCATTTCGCAGCTGGCTTGGCAGGGCTTAACCTCGTTGCCGGCACCCTCAGTGAGGAAGGAATTACGACGCCGGATGGCCGGGTTTTCGCCGGCCAGCACGATCCCGGCTGGTCACCCCAGCCCGGCCAGGCAGGCGTGGCTGCGTTCCCGCCGTCGAGCGTTTCCGTTTTTCCCGGTGAGGTGCACGGCAGCCCGCGCAATTCCTTTCCCGTGGTCATCACGGACCTTGAACCGCACGGCGACCAGATCAGGGTGCGCGCAAGTCCGGGGCAATCTGCGCAGGTCCTTTCCGCCGACATCACCCCGGCCGCCTCTGCCGATCTGGGCCTGGTGCCTGGCATGGAGGTGAGGTTCGTGGTCAAGTCCGCGCTGGTCTCCCTGTACCCGGCCTGAAATTCAGTCCCGGTACATCCGCTCGGCATAGGACGGTCCGTAATAGGACTCCAGCTCCTCCAACGGTGTCTCCGGCTGGGTGTAGGCCTTGGACAGGACCGCAATGCTGGGCAGCCCTTCCGGTTCCCAGGTTTCAGGCTGCCACAAGCCGCTGCGCATGAAGGCTTTGCCGCAGTGCGTGAAGACTTCGTCAATGGTGACCACAATGGCAGCGCGGGGTCGGTGTCCCTTGACCACCATGTGATCGAAGAAATCTGCATCCCGGACAATCTGCGCTGTCCCGTTGATCCGCAAGGTGTCCGTCCGGCCGGGGACCACGGACAGAATGCCGACGTTTGGGTTCTCCAGAATGTTGTGGAAACCGAAGGCAAGCTTGTTTCCGGGCCGCTCGGGGATGGCAATGGTCTGGTGGTCCAGGACGTGGATGAAACCTGCGGGGTCCCCTTTGGGAGAAGCGTCCACGCGACCCTGGGCGTCCGTGGTGGACACCACGCAAAAGGGGCTCGCTGCCAACCATTGGCGGTCAAAATCGCTGAGCGATGTACGCACCTTCTTTCGCGTGCGTTCAAGGGGCAGGCCTATGAGTTCTTCGAGTTCGTCCGCGCTTGAAATGGTGTCCATGGCCCCAGCCTACGGGTGCGGGAGCTACCCGATATTCACATAGTCACGGTTTTATCTGGACACGGGTTTCGCCGTGGGCAAACATGGAACCCAGTGGGTCTTAAATCAAACTTGAGCGTAGTAGACTCAACTTTGAAAGCATCGGATCCACTCCAGAAAGGGAGCACTCTTTGGACGTCAAATTCACCACCAAAAGCCAGGAGGCCCTTTCTGCGGCCGCCATGAATGCCTCGACTGCCGGCAACCCGCAGCTTGAGCCCGCACACCTGTTGAAGGCGCTGATGGACCAGCGTGAAGGCGTCGCGGTGGCCCTGCTGCGAGCCACCGGAGCGGACCCTGATGCCGTGAGCGTGCAAGCCAGCTCGGCCATCAAAGCGCTGCCGTCGTCCTCAGGCAGTTCTGTCCAGCAGGCGCAGTTGTCGCGCCAATCCATGCAGGCCATCCAGGCTGCCCAGAACGAGGCCGACAAACTCGGCGACTCCTTCGTCTCCACTGAACATCTGCTGTTGGGACTCTCGGCCGGAAGTGACGCCGTCGGAAAGCTGATGCGCGACGCCGGTGCCTCCCATGAGGCGCTGCTTGCCGCGCTGCCGGGTGTCCGGGGGGACAGGAACGTCAACTCCCCGGACCCGGAGAACACCTTCCAGGCGCTGGAGAAGTTCGGCACCGACCTCACTGCCGTGGCGCGCTCCGGCAAGCTGGATCCGGTCATTGGGCGCGACAGCGAGATCCGTCGTGTTGTCCAGGTCCTGAGCCGCCGCACAAAAAACAACCCCGTCCTCATCGGTGAGCCCGGCGTTGGCAAGACAGCCGTCGTTGAGGGCCTGGCCCAGCGCATGGTGGCCGGTGACGTCCCGGAGAGCCTGCGCGGTAAGACGCTCATCGCCCTGGACCTCGCCTCCATGGTGGCCGGCGCAAAGTATCGCGGCGAGTTCGAGGAGCGTCTGAAGGCCGTCCTTGAGGAGATCAAGAACTCCAACGGCCAGATCGTCACGTTCATCGACGAAATCCACACGGTAGTAGGTGCTGGCGCCACTGGCGAGAGCGCCATGGATGCGGGCAACATGCTCAAACCCATGCTGGCCCGCGGCGAGCTTCGCCTCATCGGGGCCACCACCCTGGATGAGTACCGGGAAAACATTGAGAAGGACCCCGCGCTGGAGCGCCGCTTCCAACAGGTGTACGTGGGCGAGCCCAGCGTGGAGGACACCATCGGTATCCTTCGTGGGCTGAAGGAGCGTTACGAGGCGCACCACAAGGTAGCCATCGCGGACTCCGCGTTGGTGGCCGCGGCTACTCTGTCCAACCGCTATATCTCCGGACGCCAGCTCCCGGACAAGGCCATCGACCTTGTGGATGAGGCCGCGTCCCGCCTGCGCATGGAAATCGATTCCGCGCCGGAGGAGATCGACCAGCTCCGCCGCGCCGTCGACCGTTTGACTATGGAAGAGCTGGCCCTGCAAGGCGAGACCGATCCCGCATCGGTGGAACGGCTGGCTGCCCTCCGCGCGGACAAAGCCGACAAGAACGAGGAACTCAGCGCCTTGAATGCGCGCTGGGAAGCTGAGAAGGCCGGACTCAACCGGGTGGGCGAGCTCAAGGCAAGGATCGACGAACTGCGTTCCGCCGCGGACAAGTCCCAGCGCGAGGGCGACCTCGAATCGGCGTCGCGGATCCTTTACGGCGAGCTGCCCGCACTGGAACGCGAGTTGAGCGCCGCTGCTGAGGAGGAGTCGGCCCGGAGTGACTCCAAGCCCGAACTGATGGTTGCTGAAGACGTGACCGCTGACGATATCGCCGAGGTGATCTCCGCCTGGACGGGGATCCCAGCCGGCCGCATGCTGCAAGGTGAGTCGCAGAAGCTTCTCCATATGGAAGAGGAGCTTGGCAAACGCCTGATCGGGCAGAGCAAGGCTGTGCAGGCTGTGTCCGACGCTGTGCGCCGTGCCCGCGCCGGCATCAGCGATCCCAATCGCCCCACGGGTTCGTTCCTGTTCCTGGGCCCCACCGGCGTAGGTAAGACGGAGCTGGCCAAGGCATTGGCGGACTTCCTCTTTGACGACGAACGCGCCATGATCCGTATCGATATGTCCGAGTACAGCGAGAAGCACTCGGTAGCCCGTCTGGTGGGTGCCCCTCCCGGATACGTGGGCTACGAGGAGGGCGGTCAGTTGACCGAGGCTGTGCGTCGCAGGCCCTATTCCGTGGTGCTGCTGGACGAGGTGGAAAAGGCCCACCCGGAGGTCTTTGACATCCTCCTGCAGGTCCTCGATGACGGGCGCCTCACCGACGGTCAGGGCCGCACCGTGGACTTCCGCAACACCATCCTGGTACTGACGTCCAACTCCGGAAGCCAGTTCCTGGTAGACCCCACCATGGACGCCAAGGCCAAGCGCGAGGCTGTCATGGCTGTGGTGCAGGCATCGTTCAAGCCGGAGTTCCTGAACCGCCTGGACGAGATCGTGCTGTTCGATCCACTCTCCGTGGATGAGCTGGCCCGGATCGTGGAGCTACACGTGGCCGAGCTCAGCAACCGACTCCGGGATCGCCGCTTGAGCCTGGAAGTTTCGGACGGAGCACGTGCATGGTTGGCCATGTCCGGGTTCGATCCCGCCTACGGTGCCCGGCCCCTTCGACGGCTCGTCCAGCGGGAGATCGGAGACCGCCTCGCCAAGGAGATCCTCGCCGGCGAAATCAGCGATGGAGACACCGTGCTGGTAGACACCGCAGCTGACCTGGACGAGCTCACCGTTGAGGGCTTCGAGGCGCTGACCAGCCCCGACGGCGGCGCTCCCGTAGGAACGGGCCTCACGGTCCGCCGGAAGTAAGGTCCGTAGGAAGTACGGCCGGCCCGAAGTGGCCGGACCGGAGCGCAGCCCGCTTAAAGTAGCCCGCAGGATGCAAGTGCAGCCGGCGGGCTACTTCTGCAGGAGGTCTTCCTTGATGGTGTTGCCTGAATCCACCACGATGAAGCAATCGAGGCGTCGGTCGCCCCTGTCCCAACTGGTGGTGCTCGGGTAGACGTTCTGCTGCAGCAGTACGTAATTGTCCGCTGCCGGGGTGAGCTTTGCCACGGCGGCCTTGCACACCTCTCGACCCTTGTCCCGCAGGGCGTTGGTTCCCGGGAAGGAATCGTCGCCCGGGTACACGTGCACCCCAATGAGCTGGGCCGAGTGTTCGGTATCGCAGGCTACTGCGCGTGCCTCGCTGGCGTTGGGATCAAAGTCGGCGAAGCAGTCGCCCACCTGGTAGTCCTTGGAGTTGGCGTCACGGGGGAGTGGACCCGGTGTCGCTGTGGCGCTCGGGGTGGTAACAGCGGCTTCGGGGCGGGTTCCCAACAGATTCAGCAGCACCCAGATCACCACGCCGATGAGTGCGAGTACGCCCACCACGATTCCGCCGATGACCAGTCGCTGCCGCTTGACTGGATCACCGTGGGGTTCCGGAGGCGACTCTTGCCCTGGATAGGGTTGCTGCCCCGGATAAGGCTGGTGTCCGGGATATTCACTGGCGTAGGAAGGCGCCTGCCCACCGGTGGGCGGCAGGGCGGGATCCGGCTGCGACCCTGGGTCGGGCACGAAATCGGGGTCGAGTTCGGGTGCAGGATCCGCCTGGAGTCCCGACGGCGGCGTCAACGGGGCTGCGGGAGGTTGCTCACCAGCGGCGGGCGGAGGGCTTTTGGGCGCAGGCGGCACCCCGTCCTTGTCCTGATCGCGTGGTGAACCATCGCGCGGTGGAGTGTTGTCCTGGCTCATTTCCGGAGTGTGCCTTCCTGCTGTGACGCCGCATTGAGGCAGACTCTACCCAATTTTTGGCCCCCGGGGAGGTGTTTGGCGCTGGTTTTGGCCTGAGTCGGCATGGACGCGGGCCTGTGGTGGCGCACAGGCACTCCTGAAAGCATGTAATCTAGACATACGACAAATTGACCAAACATTCCGGGGCCTCACCGATAGCCAAGGTGACCACCTCCGGTCCAAGTACAAAAGGGGGTCACGCCATGGGGCGCGGCCGTCAAAAGGCAAAAGCTACCAAGCAGGCTCGGGATATTAAGTACTACTCCCCGAACACTGACTATTCGGCACTTGAGCGGGAGCTCACGGGTCCGTCCAGTCGTGTCAAGAGCCACTTCCCCGACGATCCCCCGGAGCCGGACTATTCGGCTTATGAGGACAAGTACGCGGAAGACGACGACGACGAGGTTGACACCCGCCGGATCGGATAGCTGTCGCAACCAACAGGTGCCGTAGGCACTGAGTAGCGCACCGCCGTCGTACTTCAAGGTCAACGCGCATTTTCGGATGCCGTCTATCTTTTGAAAAAGGGCCCTCAGGGCACGTCATTCATTGGCGTACCCTGGGGGCCCTTTTTTGCGTAGGCTGGAGGTTCGAGCGCATCGAAAGGAAAGCCATGCCGGAGGCTGACAGTTACAAACAGGGGACACCATGTTGGGTGGACCTTTCCTCCAACGACATTGACGTTTCCAGGAACTTCTACAGCGACCTCTTTGGATGGGAACTGGATGCCATGGACGCCGGGAACGGCATGACCTACTACATGGCCAAGCTCAAGGGGCGTTACATTGCCGGAATGATGCAGCAGATGCCCGATGCTCCGGAAGGGATGCCATCCTACTGGGCAAATTACCTGGCTGTGGACTCGGCAGATGAAGCGGCGCAGCGTGTGGAAAAGGCTGGAGGAACCCTGCTTTCCCCTCCTGACTCCGTCCCAAACGGTTCAGGGCGTATGTTCTTCGCCACAGATCCCACCGGAGCCCAGATCGGGTTCTGGGAAGCAGGCAACCACCCGGGATCAGGCCTGGTCAATGAACCGGGGACCATGATTTGGAATGAGCTGCAAACAAATGACGTCCCCAAAGCCGTAGCGTTCTACGAGGCTGTGACAGGGTGCACCAGCGAAACTGAACCGGCCGGTGACCTGCAGGAGTACACCAGCCTGCTGGTGGAGGGTCGACGGGTTGCAGGTGCCCTGAAGTTGCCCATTGAGGGGTTGTCGCCGTTCTGGATGACCTACTTCAACGTGGTGGACATCGATGCCACTGTGGATCAGGCCGTTGAGTTGGGCAGCCATGTCATTGCCCCGGCCTTCGACGTGCCGGGAGTGGGTCGCATGGCCGTCCTCATGGATCCTGCCGGGGCGGCATTCAGCATCATGACGGGCCTCACAGCATGACGGCACGGAAACATTACGCCAGTGGTGAGCCGTGCTGGGCTGACCTTCAGACCAGGGATGTGGCCGCGGCCAAGGATTTCTATCAGCAGGTTTTCGGGTGGAGTTTCAAGGACCTTCCCACTCCTGATGGCCGAAGTTACGCTCAAGCATTCGTCAAGGATCAGCTGGTGGCTGTGATCGCACCGCAGAACCCCATGCAGGAGGCTGCGGGAACGCATGGCCAGTGGAACATCTATATCGCCGCCACGGACACTGAAGAAATTGCCGACGACGCCGTTCACGCAGGCGGGAAGCTCCAGTTTGGTCCCGAAGCTGTCGCGGACACGGGGGTCCTGGCGTTCATCGAACCTCCCGGCGGCGGAACCACTGGCGTTTGGCAGGCTGGAACGCACGTAGGAAGTCATTTGTTCAACGAGCCCGGCGCATTGGCGTGGGCTGAACTGTTGACGCCCGAGCCGCAGTCCGCCGTCGCGTTCTTCCAGCAGCTTTTCGGTCATGAGGTGACCGAATACCCCCAGGACGACGGCGGCAGCTACAGCACGCTGATGGTCAAGGGCGACGAAGTGGCTGGCATTGTTCCTGCCGATGAGGGCGACGAGGCTGGTTGGCAGATCTACTTCGGCGTGGCGGACCTGGGTAAAGCCGTGGAAGCGGCAGTCGCAGCCGGGGGAGAGCTCCTGGTGGAGCCGGAGGACAAGCCTGAGACGGGATCGCTGGCCACCATCCAGGATCCGCAGGGCGGAATCCTGAGCCTGATCCAGGTCTAGGAACCCAACTGGGTCGCAGATCTACTGAGATGGGTAGAGGAGAAACAAAAGAGCGGCCGGGTGATCAGCCCGGCCGCTCTCTTTAGGTCTCTTTACGAGGCGATTAACCGCTTAGGCGTACGCGTTCACCAAACGGACAGCGCCGCCGTCGACGCCCTTGGCACCCTGGACGTAGTCCGGGCCGGTCTTGTCGATCGAGTCACTGTCAGCTGAAACGGTGCCCATGACCCAGGACGGAAGGCCGCGGTCGTTGAGGCGGGCCACTGCGGCGTCGGCTGCTTCGGCGGAGACAATGGCAACCATGCCCACGCCGAGGTTGAGCGTGCGCTCCAGGTCGGCCAGCGGCACGTTGCCGAGCTCGGAGACCAGCTTGAAGATGGCCGGGAGTTCCCAGGTGTTGCGGTCAACCGTGGCCACGAGGCCCTGCGGGAGGACGCGGGCCAGGTTGGCGGCCAGGCCACCACCGGTGACGTGGCTGAAGCCGTGGACTGCCGCGCCGCCCGTAACGGGGAAGGTGCGGGCAAGGTCCAGGCAGTCGGCTGCGTAAACGCGGGTCGGCTCCAGGAGTTCTTCGCCCAGGGTGCGGCCGAGCTCGGAAACCTGGCGGTCCAAGGCCCAACCGGCGTGGTTGATGACGCGGCGGACCAGGGAGTAGCCGTTGGAGTGCAGGCCGGAAGAGGCCATGCCGATCACGACGTCGCCGGCGCGGACGCGGTCCGGACCGAGCAGGGCGTCGGCCTCGACGATGCCGGTTGCGGCACCTGCGACGTCGTACTCGTGCTCGCCCAGGAGACCCGGGTGCTCAGCGGTTTCGCCACCAACAAGGGCGGTGCCGGCAACGGAACAGGCAGCAGCGATACCGCGGACGATGTCTGCGATCCGCTCCGGTACAACCTTGCCGCAAGCGATGTAGTCGGTCATGTAGAGCGGCTCAGCACCTACAACGACGATGTCGTCCACCACCATGCCCACCAGGTCGAAGCCGATGGTGTCGTGGATGTCCATGGCCTGCGCGATGGCTACCTTGGTGCCAACACCGTCAGTGGACGTGGCCAGCAGCGGCTTCTTGTAGGTGAGCAGCGTGGAGACGTCGTACAGGCCAGCGAAACCGCCGACGCCGCCAATCACCGAAGAGTTGTGCGTCGCCTTGATGGCGCCCTTCATGAGTTCGACTGCGCGGTCGCCCGCTTCAACGTCGACACCAGCAGAAGCGTAGGTGATACCTGTTGTGTTCGGGGTGCTTCCAGCGGCGGGTGTTGCGGAGCTCATACAGACTCTTTCTTGTCGGCGTCGGTCAAACGATCAGCGTCGGTCAGCAGGTTCTCGAATTCGGCGTCGGGTCCGGGATCGCAACCCGTGGCGCCCGGCTTCTCGGCCGGATCCTCGGAATCGTCCACTGAATCGGACTGGGCGACTGGTTCCAAGCCGCCAAGGTCCGTGCGTTCCAGCAGGTTCTTGCCCAACTTGTCCGCGTGCGGCAGCTCGATGGGGTACTTGCCGGTGAAGCAGGCCGTGCAGAGGCGTTCGCGCGGCTGCTGGGTGGCCCCGATCATGCCGTCTTCGGAGATGTAGGCCAGCGAGTCAGCGCCAATCGCCTGGGAAATCTCCTCGATGGTGGCGCCGTTGGCGATGAGTTCCGCGCGGGACGCGAAGTCGATGCCGTAGAAGCAGGGCCACTGGACCGGCGGGGAAGAAATCTTGACGTGCACCGCGGCGGCACCGGCTTCCCGGAGCATCCGGACGATGGCGCGCTGGGTGTTGCCGCGAACGATTGAATCGTCCACCACCACAATGCGCTTGCCGCGGATCACGGACTCCAGGGCGTTGAGCTTGAGCCGGATACCCAGCTGGCGCAGGGTCTGCGACGGCTGGATGAACGTGCGGCCCACGTAGGCGTTCTTGACGAAGCCATGGGCAAAGGGGATTCCGGATTGTTCGGCGTACCCAACAGCTGCAGGTGTGCCGGACTCGGGAACGGGAATCACGAGGTCGGCCTCATGCGTGTTTTCGCGGGCCAACTGGCGGCCCATCTCAACGCGTGCCTCGTACACGGAGCGGCCGGCGATGGCAGCGTCCGGACGGGCGAGGTAGACGTATTCGAAGACACAGCCGGCGGGAGTCGCCTCGGCGAAGCGCTGCGAACGGACGCCGTCCTCGTCGATGGCGATGAATTCGCCGGGCTCGATCTCGCGGATGAAGCTCGCACCAACAGTGGCCAGGCCGGCCTGCTCGGAAGCGACAACCCAGCCGCGGTCGAGGCGGCCAAGACACAGCGGGCGGATACCGTAGGTATCGCGGGCTGCGTAGAGGGTTCCTTCGTCCATGAAGACGAAGCAGAAGCCACCCTTGATTTTGGGCAGCAGCTCCAGTGCAGTCTGCTCCAGGGTCTTGCCCTCTTCACCTTCAAGGAGCGCGGTCACCAGTGCGGTGTCCGAGGTGTTGCCCTGCTTCATTTCACCGGTCAGCTGGCCGTCGTTGCGCTCAAGGATCATTTCCCGGAGTTCAGCGGTGTTGGTCAGGTTGCCGTTATGGGCCAAGGCAACCGTGCCGGTTGCTGTCGCACCCAGTGTTGGCTGCGCGTTGGCCCAGTGGCTTGCACCGGTGGTGGAGTACCGGCAGTGGCCAACGGCCAGGTGCCCGGTAAGGGTGTTCAGGGTTGTCTCATCGAAGACCTGGGACACAAGCCCCATGTCCTTATAGACATTGATGCGCTTGCCGTCACTGGTAGCTATACCAGCCGATTCTTGTCCGCGGTGCTGCAGCGCATACAGCCCGTAATAGGTGAGTTTTGCTACTTCTTCACCGGGAGCCCAAACCCCAAAGACGCCACAAGCGTCCTGAGGGCCTTTTTCGCCGGGGAGAAGATCATGAGAAAGTTTTCCGTCGCCACGTGCCACTGGTCGATTGTCTCATGTTGTGGCCGTGGTACGTTCCCCCGCCGGCTATGTGACCCCGGGGACGTGCGCAAAACTGGCGTGTTCCCGCAAAAATGCGGTGTGTCTCACATTCGGCTCCCCCCGAAGAGGCGGGCCGGTCGCCCGACTTAGCGGACGTCGTCGTTCTCTGGGCCTTGGTCCGGAACCGAATCCGGAACGGCTTCCACTACGGCGCGCTTGGAGCGCTTGACGCTGATGCGGTCCAGGATCAGGGCAAGGATGGAGAAGAGGATGACGCCGCCGCCCGCGCAAACGATGAGGAAGAAGCCGAACACTGTGCCGGCGTCGAAAGCGGGGTCGGCCTGGCGGCCGTACGCGATGATGGCGGCCACGATTGCACCAACCACTGCTCCCAAAATCATGAAGGGTACAAACTTGGGTGCCCGGCGGACCGTGATCTCGCGACGGGCGGAGTTGGGGGTGGTGTCGTCTGAAGCCATGCCTTCAAGCGTACCGTTCGGCGTTTGTGTACAGATAATGCCCCCAAGGAGTCGCCTTAGGGGCATTATCTGTACACAAACTTCGGGGTTAGCTGCCGCGGTACGTCGAGAACGCGAACGGGCTCAGCAGGAGCGGGACGTGGTAGTGCTCGCCGGCGTCGGAAACTGTGAAGTTCAGGTCAACCTCGGGGAAGAACGTCTCGGTGCCGAGGCCCTCGTAATACGCGCCCGTGGCGAAGTTCAGGCGGTAGGCGCCGCCCGGAATCCGCTCCGGGCCAAGGGTCTTGATACGGCCGTCGGCGTCGGTTTCGCCCTTCGCCACCAAGGTCCAGTCGTCACCTTCGCGGACATAAAGTACGACGGCGACACCCGCCGCCGGGCGACCGGAACCTGTGTCCAGGATGTGGGTGGTTACTTGTGAAACGCTCATGCGTTGACTCCTTCGCTGACCAAGCCGGAGAGGCGCAACAATGCGATCTCCCGCAGCTGCCCAGCCACAATTGTGTCTTCTTCTTCGGGGGTGTGGGTGATGCGTTCCTGAAGTGTGCTCAGGATTTCCTGGGCGCTGCGGCCGGCAGCACGGATCAGGAAGACCCTGCCGAACTTTTCCTCGTAGGCGCGGTTGCCCTCGGCCAGGGCGGTAGTGGTGTGGCTGTCTCCAGGATCCACTCCGGCCTGCTCCGAACGCGACATTGCGGCCTCGGTGGTCTGGGCCTTGGGGCGTTCGCCTATGCGGGGGTGGTGTGCCATGGCGGACTCCACCTCGGCGGCGGTGAAGGGTTCGGCGGCGCGCTGGGCCTGGCCCAGCAGTTCGTCGACGGTGGCGAAGGGCCGCGCGTCAGCGATGGCCTCCACCCAGCGGCTGATATCCAGGCAGGGGGTCAGGATCCTGATGGCCTCGTCCCGGTCAACACTGTTGAATTCTGCAAGCTCCATGCTTGTGACATCCTCGTGCAAATGCTGGCATCCATGGTGTGGGCTATGCGGAACTCCTGCTGGTGCAAGAGGAAGCCTTTACTTCGAGCTTCCGCATCATGGAACTGTTATTTCAGCATACGTAATTCAGTTAAGCCGAGTGGTCGGCTTGGTGTCAAGAGACTACCGCCCTGTGGCGCCTTGTCCGCACCGTAAGGTACAGGCGATGGGCGGTGATTACCAAGGCCAACCATGCCACGCCGATAGCCCACGCTGCCAGGACATCCGTCAGCCAATGGTGGCCAAGGTAAACGCGGCTCAGGCCCATGGTGAAGGCAAAGGCCCCGGCCACCAGTATGGTGACGATCCGTGCCCGCAAGGTCTTGAGCCGCAGGATGATCAGGTAAGCCACGATGCCGGCAATCACGATGGAGTTCAGTGAATGGCCGCTGGGGAAGGACGCGGAATGCTCGTAGGGAGGAATGGCGTCCGCGATGTCCGGGCGGGCGCGGCCGAAGATTGGCTTGCCCAAAATGGTGATGACCAGGGAGCCCAGCCCGGCAGCAAGCATCAGGATGACCGGTGTCCATGATCGCCGCTTGGTGGCCAGGAAGATCATGATGCCAACGGCAATGAGGGGCATGCCCACGGTGCCGCCAATATTCGTATAGGCGGTGGTGGCCGAATCCAAAGCGGGAGAGCGCACGCTCTTTGCTGCGGCCAGGACGGGATCGTCCAAACCTGCAACACCGTCGGCTTCGGTTACGGACTCGTAGACTTCGCCGAAGACCAGGGCCAGCGAGAGGGCTGCAGCGAGCCCTACTATCAAGGTGATGATGAGCGCGGCGTAGGGCCCCAGCAGTGACGTGGCCTTTTCGGCGCCTCGGGCCAGTGTCCGGCCTGCGGGGGATTTCCAGTTGGTCAGGTCCTGCCCGGCGACGAACCTGTCCTGGCTTACTTCGCCGCGGACGCCTTGCTCTGGCGCCTCTTTTCCTTCAGTCGTCACTCAATGTCCCCTATCCGTGGCGGCCTCAGTATTGGTGAGCAACCTTAGCAGTTGCTGCCCTGAGGTTCCTGGGAGTACCGCTCTGGCAGGGCCGCACTATGTCCCGTTGTTAGGCGGAGACTGGCCTGCTTTGACCAGCAGCGTCTGCTCCGGGCCAAGCTTTTTGCCGCCCTCGCCGGTTGGCCGAAGCTCGGGGACGGGGTGACCCGAGACGGGATCGATGAGGACCGAGTGTTCCTCTCCCTGGGCGAAGGCGTTGCGCTCGCCCCATTGCCGGAGGCTGAGGACCAAGGTGAACAGATCGCGCCCCGCATCGGTCAGCTCGTACTCGCTTCGGGTGCCCCGTTCGTTGGGGATCCTGGTCAGGACGCCCCTGTCCACCAAGAGGCGGAGGCGGTCCGAAAGGATGTTTTTAGCCACACCCAGTGATCTCTCGAACTCGGAGAAGCGCCGCTTGCCGTCCAGCGAGTCCCGAATGATGAGCAGGGTCCATTTATCGCCCACCAGGTCCACGGCTCTGGCCACGGGGCATTCAGGATCCGTCCACTCAACTTCACTTGGTTGCAACATGAAACCATTCTGCCATAAGGTCGAATAGTTGCATTATGAAACCAACCATGGAGGCGCTGTGAGCACACCCCTGAAGGAATCAAGCCGAGGACTCGGCCGTCGCTTGTTGTTCCTGCTCGCTGTGGCGGCCGGGTTCATGGTGTCCAACATCTACTACGGGCAGCCCCTGCTTGATCGCATCGGGAAGGACCTGGGGATACCAACATCCGGAGTGGGCTTGATTGTGGCCTCATCCCAGGCCGGATACCTTCTTGGGCTGGTTCTCTTGGTGCCGCTGGGGGATGTAATGAACCGCCGGGTGCTCATCACCCTTCATATCGCGGCGACGGCCCTTGGCGGATCCGTGGTGGCCCTGGCAGATTCGCCGACGGCCCTGCTGGGTGGCTTCCTGCTCCTCGGATTGGCCTCGTCGGTGGTCCAGACCATCGTGGCGTATACCGCCGCCTCCAGCACCCCGGACCAAAGGGGCGGAAACATCGGCACCGTCACTGCCGGCGTCGTGAGTGGCATCATCCTTGCCCGGACGCTGGCGGGAGGCCTGACGGACCTGTGGGGATGGCGGTCTGTCTACGTTCTCGCGGCGGTGGCAGGTGCGGTCCTCGCCGTCGCGGTTTTTCGCGCTCTGCCCCAGGAAAGGGCCGGGAGGGGCAGGGTGCGCTACTGGCGGGCTGTCTCATCGGTAGTGGTCCTGACGCGGCGTGATCGCGTATTCCGTACACGGGCGCTCATCACCATGCTGCTGTTCGCGTCCTTCGGGGTGCTGTGGAGCGGCATGTCGTTGCTGCTCAGTGGCCCGGCCTGGAACCTTTCCCCGAGCGTGATTGGACTTTTTGGGCTGGCCGGCCTTGTGGGTGTGGTGGCCGCATCCCGGGCAGGCGCTGCGGCGGACCGTGGGTGGGGGCAACGGGTTACGGCTTGGAGCCTCGTTGCGCTCCTGGGTTCCTGGGTGGCTTTGTCCCTCGGCAGTTGGTCGCTGCTGTGGTTCGTTGCCGGCATCATCGTTCTCGACGCTGCGGTGCAGGCCGTTCATGTCAGCAGCCAGACCCTGATCGTGGCGGGAGCTGAGGAGTCGGCCAGCAGCATTATCGGCAGCTACATGGTGTTCTATTCCGTGGGAAGTGCAGCGGGTGCGGCAGCTGTTGCGCCGGTCTACGACGCCTGGGGTTGGACCGGGGCCAGTGTCCTGGGCGCTGTTTTTGCTGTGCTCGCGCTGGCGGTCTGGGGAATGGACCGGCTCCGGTCCTCCAGAGCGGCCGTGCGGGGCGTGGTTCGCTCCGCACAGCACGCTGGGGCAGAATGACCTCAACCAGCTGAAGGAGTTCGCACATGCCAGACATTCTGACGTCCAGGTTCCTGTTCGGTCCCGGCCCGAGCAATTGCTACCCCGAAGCCATGGCCGCTTTGGCCTACCCCGTGCTGGGGCACCTTGATCCGGTGTTCATCGAGCGGCTCGACCATACATGCGAGGGACTCCGGACTGTCTGGGGAACGTCCAATGCGCGCACGCTGCCGTTGAGTGCCACAGGTTCCGGCGGGATGGAAGCGGCTTTCGTGAACACCGTGTCCGACGGCGACGTTGCAGTTATCGCTGTCAACGGACTGTTTGGGGCGCGAATGTGCGAGGTCGCACGGCGCTGCGGGGCCACGGTGGTCCGGGTTGATCACGAATGGGGCCAGCCTGTCGACGCCGACCGTGTCCTCTCGGCGCATCCTCATCCGAAAGTCATCGCCGCCGTCCACGCTGAGACATCCGTCGGGGTGCTCTCCGACATCGCCGCGCTGGGCGCAGGGAAGGGCGACGCCCTGTTGATCACCGACGCCGTCACCTCCATCGGCGGTCTGGAACTGTTGGCGGACGACTGGGGTATCGACGTCGGATACGCCGGGACCCAGAAGTGCTTGGGCGTCCCGCCGGGGCTGTCACCCTTCACCGTCTCGGACCACGCTTTCGAGCGCCGCATCAAGGACCCGCGTTCCTGGTACCTCGATATCGGGTTGCTCGGCGGGTACGTGGGCGCGGCCAGTGGCGCCCGGACCTATCACCACACCGCGCCGGTCACCATGATTGCCGGGCTCGAAGCCGCCCTGGACCGCATCCTCGCCGAAGGGCTCGACGTCGTGCAGGCCCGGCACCGTGCCGCAGGTGCCGCCTTGCAGGCAGGGCTACAGGAGATGGGGCTTGAGTTGTTCGCCGCTGAGGGCTCCCGGTTGCCGAGCCTCACCACGGTTAAAGTGCCCGACGGCGTCAACTCGGCTGCCGTCCGCGCTTACCTTCTGGAGAACTTCAGCATGGAAATCGGCTCAGGTGTCGGGGAGTTCGCGGATACGGTGTGGCGCATTGGCATGATGGGCCCGAATGCGAACAGCGCCTCGGTGACGCTGGTGCTGGGAGCGCTGAAAGAGGCGATCGCGAAAGCCTAGCCCCGCACCCTCTCTCACCTTCCGCGTGTTTGGGGGTGTCGCTCTCTCACGTTCCGCGTGTTTGGGCGTGTCGCTCTCTCACCTTTCGACGCCGACCATCAATCGGTGACGTGACCGGCGTCGTACGTTAACGTCGCGGAGGCTGCGGTGCTGCCATCAGCGGGCTGAATGGACGTGACCGTCAACAAGCCCGCGCCAGGCAGCGTGACCGATTGGCCTTCACGGAAGGCCTGCTTGCGCTGTTGTTCGGCGGTGCGGATCCAGAACTGGATAGCGGGGGCGCCGTCGGCGATGCCGATTTTGACCACGCCCACTTTGACGCCGTCGAAGGTTGGCTGCATGCCTTGCTTGACTGTTACGAGCTGTTCCACGGCCATCCTTACTTCACGTCCACGGAGTACACGGAGTCGAAGTTTTCCTTGTACTCATCTTCGGTCAGTTCCAGCGTGCCGGACTTGTGGTCGTCGTCGTCCTCCAAGTAGCCGCCGGACGGACCCCACGGGTTGGCCAGGACGATGACTTTCTCACCGTCGTCGTTGGTTTTCACATCAACCACAACGTAGGCATGGTTGGGCACGACGTCGGTGCGGTTGACTTCGTCAGACTCCCAGACCCAGTCGAAGTCGTCGTCCTTGACGTCTTCGGTGCCCACGGAAATGGCTTGGCCGTCGGAGAGCTTGTCCTCGATGTCATCAAAGTTCAGTTCGCCGTCCTTGTCGGCGGACTGCCCGGTCATCAGTTCCATGGCTTCGTTGCTGAATCCGCCGTCGATGTCGTCATAGGACCCGCCGCGGTGTTCGGCTGCCGCGCGCTCGTAGATGGACAACCAGTTGGGCTGGCCATCGGCACCGCGGACACCGCCTTCGGTGGACTTGGCCTCCACAGTGACTTCCACGGGCTCTCCGTCTTCGTAGAGTGTGACCACCCAGTGCGTCGGGGGATCACCGACGGGACGCATGTGCTCCTCAAGGAATTCGTCGAGCTTTCCTTCACGTTCCAGAACCTGGGCCACCGAGCCGATTCCGGCCAGCAGCCAGCAATCGCCGATCTGTCCTTGGTTGATGTCGCTGGGGTCGCCGGCGTCCGGGTCGTTGCGGACGTCCCCGGGTACATCGACGTCGGGGGTGTCGGGGTCCAGGGGACCTGGGTCGCCGGGCGGGTTTGAGTCGCCCCGCCCGGAATGATCAGAGCCGGAAGCACCCGCGCTGGACTTGTCCTGCTCATCTGCGTTGCGGATCAGCTCTTTGGCCTGGGTCTGCAGCTCGCTGGAGATCTTCTTGAGCATGGGTCGGTGTTCGGAGTCCCACGATGCCCGGAACATCGCAGCGTCCCGGCCATCCCACCGCGCATTGCTAATGAGGTGACCCAGCTCCGTGGACAGGGAGGTCATCCGTTCCGAGTGCCGCGACATCGTCTTTGCCAGTGCCCGCAATTGTTCAATGTCAGCACCGTAAAATCCCGGCATTACTTGCCCCCCTCAGGAATTTCGTTGGTATCGCACTTCTCGGATTTCACCGGAACAGTGACGTCCAGATAAGCCGGGAACTTCGATCGGATGGTCACCGTGGCACCCGCAGCGTCAGTGCTGCGCGTGACCACCCAGCCGCCCGGCACGGGATCAGTTCCGTCGAATGAAGGGAAGCCGTGCTCTCTCAGGACCGGATCCGCTACTGCAAAGACGTCCTCAAAACTCTTTGATGGTTCCACGATGTCCGCGCTGCTCTTCATGCTCCGTGGGGCGAGCATGCACCTGCCGTCGTCAGTGCGGCTCAGGCGTGCCGGGTCATCCACGGACCACGTGATGTCCGGCATCTTTGCCTCCAAGGCCGCAACAAGGTCGGCGGTCAGAGCATCGTACTTGGCGACGCTTTCTGCCACCGGGGCTGGTTCGGCGGTGACAGGCGGCGCGCTGCTGGGTTCGCGGGTTGGTCCGTCGGGGGTGTCGCTGCAGCCTGCAGCAACAGCCATCACCGCAAGGGCAGCGGCCAGCGCCCAAGGGTTACGGTGCATGCGGCGGTTCATTTCGTCCCCAGCTTCAGATAACGTTCGACGGCGGATCTCACCGAATGCTTTCACGTTGCGTTGCGCCGCGCGATGGGCAGAACAACCCGTGCAGGTGAGAGAGGGTTTGGCTCAAGCACGCGGGAGGTGAGAGAGGGTCGGCGGGAAGGGCGCGGGATGTGAGAGAGGGTCGGCGGGAAGGGCGCGGGAGGTGAGAGAGGGTCGGCGGGAAGCACGCGGGAGGTGAGAGAGGGTCGGCGGGAAGGGCGCGGGAGGTGAGAGAGGGTCAGGTGTCGCGGGTGAGGATCCAGGTGTTGGTGCCGTCCTGGCGCTCGAACGTCACCGTGGTCACCAGGGCCTCGATCAAAGCGAGTCCGCGCCCGGATTCGGCTTCTGAGTCGGGCATCGAGGCTTGCATGTCGCTCGCGAACGGCTCACGGGCGTTGTGCGCACTGACCCGGGCCACCAGCCGGGTGGGGCAGACGCTGATGTCCACGTCGATCTCCACGGGCTTCTCTGCCACGGGGAGCGCGTGCTGCACGATGTTGGCGGCTGCCTCGATGAGTGCGGTGGCAAAGGTCATCCGATCCATATCGGGCACAAAGGAGGCATCGTCCCAGAGGGCGTCCAGCTCGTTGTGGATTGCCTCGATCGCGTCCTCGTTGGATGGCCCATGGAAGCCGCGGCGGGCGATGACGTCAGTCATCGCCGAACGCCTCCTCGGCTGAGGGGTACGCCGTGAGCACCCGGTCCATGTTGGTCAGTTCCAGGACCATCTTGACCTGAGGCTGGACTCCGGAGATGCGGAGGTCGCCGCCTGCCTGGCGGGCTGCTTTGAGGCAACCGATGAGCGCTCCGAGGCCGGAAGAGTCCATGAAGTCGGTTTCGGCCAGATTGACCACTACCCGGCTGGACCCTCCTGCCACTACCTCGTTCACTACTTCGCGGAGTTTGGGCGCGGCCACCATGTTCAAGCGTCCTACGCTCTTGACCTCCGCGTAGGCGTCCTTGACCTCATAGCTAAACTGCATCTGCATTCCTTTCTTCGGGGCGCTCCAGCCCACCATCTTCAGGCACGAAACCCTTGTACAAAACTGCCTTGACCAACACGCTCAGGACCACGAGGTCGAACGCTACCCACGCAACATTCACCAGCGTTCCCAGTGGCTCCGAAAGGCCGGTCAAAAGACGGGCGATCCCCACAACCAGTGCGATGGCCAACAACACAGCCACAATGATCTGCGGCCGGATGAGGCTCCAACTCGGCCCACCGTTCTGCCGGGCCTTGGGGGTGACCGCGAACCCAAGGGGACGTCCGAACCAAACGTTCCGGGCCGCCGTCGTACATGCCTTGATCCAAGTGGGGAACAGCGCAAGGCTGTACTGCTGGCCGCGCCACGTGGGGATGCCGTGCCCGGCGACCACAAAGAGCAATTGGTTCACCACCATGAACGGGATGAAGCGGATGAAGAAGTCGAAGCTCAGGCTGCTCACCGGCAGGATCCCGAGCGTCAGGTAGATGATGGGCGCAGCGAAGTACACCACGGCCGCGAAACCGCTCAGGTAGCTCCACATGGTGGAGAAGTACATGAGCCGCTGGCCCCAGGAGAGCCGGGGCTGTACCAGGGGATTTTCGCGAAGGAGGACCTGCATGGTGCCTTGGGCCCAGCGGAGGCGTTGGGTGAGCATGGTCTTGAGGTCCTCGGGTGCCAGTCCGTTGGCCAGGATTTCGTGGTGGTAGACGCTCTTCCAACCCAGCGAGTGGATCCGCATTGCCGTGGCCATGTCCTCGGTGACTGAGATGGTGGCCAGTGGCATGATCGGCTGGGCTTCGTCGGTGCGTTCCACGGAGATGGCGTCCAGGACGGCGTGGACCGACTCGAGCGCACCCAAGGGGGACCAGTCGCGGCCGGACATACGGTCGACGGCGTCACTCGCCACAGTTGTCACACCGGACTCGCCGACGTGGGCCAGTTCCATCGCGGCAATCTCTTCAAGGTCGGATTGGAGCGCGGAGAAGTCGGCGGCCACGAGGGTGCGCACGGCTTCGTCCACTTTGCGGCGCACGCGGTACGTGATCTCGCTGAGGGATACCCGTGCTTCAAGTTCCTGTTGGGCTGCGTTGGTGGCGGCTTCCACTTCGTTGAGCATCTGCTCCACCAGCGGGTTCCGGGCCTCTTCGGAGCGGCGTGCTTTCTTGATGGCCGATCGGGACGCAGCGAGGGCCTGGCGCACGCTCTTCTCCGTGGCTTTGACGTAGCCCACGAGTCCCAGCTGCATGAGGGCTTCCCGGCGGAGGATCGCGTTGGAACCGCAGAAGAACGCAGCGTTCCAGCCGTCCTTGCCCTGCTGGATGGGCCCGTAGAAGAGTGGCGCCTGGCTGCCCAGGGGATCGTCGGCGGGGACGTTGATGAAGTACTGCGGGGTTTGGACCAACGCCACGCGGTCGTCGTTGAAGTAGCCCAGCGTCTTGGCCAGGATGTCAGGCTCGGGGATCTGATCGGCGTCGAGAATCAACAGGTATTCGCCTGAGGTGACCATGAGCGCGTTGTTCAGGTTGCCTGCTTTGGCGTGCCGCGGCATGTCCGGCGTCCAGTCCGCGCCCCGCGTCACGTAGCCAATCCCGTTCGACTCGGCGAGTTGGCGCATCTCGGGGCGGTCGCCGTCGTCGAGTATCCATGTGCTGTGGGGCCAGCGGATGTCCTTGGCGGCGAGGGCCGTGGTCATCACCAGGTCCAGCGGCTCGTTGTAGGTGGTGATGAAGACGTCCACGGTCGCGTCGGCCGGGGCAGGGGGCGGTGGCTTGCGGATCTTGAGGTTCCACACGGTCAGCCCGAAGAGCATCACGTCGATGAGGCTGTACGTCTCAGCGATCACCAACGGAACGGCGATCCACCACGCGTCCCAGTTCAGCGACGCCATCCAACGCCAAGCCACATAGTTGACGCCCAGAATGACTGTCAGGACAACTAGGAGCCTAGTCCAGAAACGTGTCATTATCCCCCTTTTTTGTACTTTAGTTCCGGATGCCGGGTTGACGGCGAACGACGACGGCGGTCACGTCGTCTTCCGCTGTTGCAGCAGGTGCCAGCTCAAGGAGCGCGGCGCAGATATCCTCTGAGGTGCCCTGGATCCGCGCCGTCTTCTCCACATTCCGGATGAAATCTTCAAGGGATGCATGGGCATCCAGCACGCCGTCGCTGACGATCACCAGTGAGTCTCCGGGCTCCAGCTGAAGCTCAGCGGCCGGCCAGTGCTGTCCGTCGAGGATGCCCACGGGCGGGCCGGCTGAAACGAGCCTCTGCGCCGCCCCCTCAGCGGGGATGTACAGCGCAAGGCCGTGGCCGGCGTCGATATAGCTGAGTCTTCCGGACGGAGCGTCCAGCCGCGCGTGGAACATGGTGACGAAGGAGCCGGACTGGTCCAGGTCCGAGGTGATGGTGGCGCTGGCCGAGCCGAAGGCGGTGTCGATGGCCGGGGTGTCTGCCACGGAACGCATCACGGCGCGTACTGTTGCAGCGATGAGTGCCGCGCCCATGCCCTTGCCCATGGCGTCCGCGAAGGTCAGGTGCATGCCGTCCCGGGTTTGGTACCAGTCGTAGAAATCCCCGCCCACGCTGCGTGACGGGCGGAAGGCGCCGGCGACGTCGTATCCCTCAAGGCGGACTGTTTCGCGGGGCAGGAGGCTCTGCTGCACCACGGCAGCGCGCTCGAGTTCGTCCGTTTGGCGGGTGTCTTCGGCTGGCGCGGCGGGGGTGCGGGCCCGGCGGAACAGGGCGCGGATGCGGGCCTGGAGTTCCTTGGGGCTGAAGGGCTTGTTGATGTAGTCATCAGCGCCAATGTCCAGGCCGTTGAGCCGGTCGATCTCATCGGCCCGTGCCGTGAGCATGAGGATGTAGGCGTCGGAGAATTCACGGAGCCGGCGGCAGACTTCCATGCCATCGATGTCCGGGAGGTTGATGTCCAGCGTCACCAGTTCCGCATTGGTGCTGCGGACGGCCTCGACGCCGGAGAGACCGTCAGGCGCTTCAGTCACCACGAAATCGAGCTGCTCGAGGACAAGGACGAGGAGGCCGCGGATGTCAGCGTCATCTTCGACAACGACGGCGTGGCGCACGGGTGAGGAAGAGACCATGGCTCCATTAACTAATGATGCTGGGTATTTGTCACGTTTAGTCACGACACATGAAACGCCCGCTCACAAAAGTGGGCGGGCGTTACATGATTTGTGCAGTTATGTGAGAGAGGGTTTCCCTCAAGCACGCGGGAGGTGAGAGAGGGTTTCACTCAAGCACGCGGGAGGTGAGAGAGGGTTTCACTCAAGCACGCGGGAGGTGAGAGAGGGTTAGACGCCCAGCTCTTCCTTGAGCGCCTGGACGTGGCCCTGTGCGGATACCTGGTACTGGGTGAGCTTCACGGTGCCTTCGCCGTCGAGCACAACCGTGGAGCGGACCAGGCCTTCGACGATTTCGCCGTCAACCAGCTTCTCGCCCCAGGCACCGTAGGCGAGGGCCACGGCGTGGTCTTCGTCGGAGAGGAGTGGGAAGGTCAGGGCGAACTCGCCCGTGAACTTGGCGAGGGCTTCGGGGCCATCCGGGGAGATCCCGATAACGTCGTAGCCCTTGCCCTGCAGGCTGGCGAGGTTGTCGCGGAAATCGCAGGCCTCGGTGGTGCAGCCGGGAGTGGCTGCCTTCGGGTAGAAGTACACAATGACGTTGCGTCCGCGGTAGTCGGACAGCGAGACCTTGGTGCCGTCGGCGTCGAGAAGCGCGAAATCAGGTGCTTGCGTTCCGACGAGGAGTTTCTGGGTCATGGCGATCCTTTACATTCAACCGGTATGCACCGGCGGTCATTTCAAACAACAGCGATCATTCAAAGAACGAAGTCAATGAAGTAGAACAGCGAAATCAGATGCTGTATTCCGCAGGTCCGCGCACTGTGGCATAAGGGCCTGGCACGAACTGGTAGCCGCCACCACGGACGGTGGCGACGGTGTGTCGGGCGGAGCCTAGCTTCCGCCGCACCCTTCCAACATAAACGTCGATCGAGCGAAATGCCGCGCCGGGAAGGTCAAATGACTCCAGAAAACGTTGCAATTCTTCACGACTGATGGCCCGTGAGCAGTTCACCACGAGGTAACGGAGCAGCTTGTATTCCATGCCAGTAAAGGCCACGGGCTCACCGTCCAGCAGCACTACTTCAGCGGCGAGGTCCACCGCAAGTTGGCTGCGGCGGCTCGCTAACGTTACGGGCTCGACGGCGGTGCTGCCGCCCCCTTCGGTGCGGTCGCCGCCGTCGGAAGCGGCTTCAGAACGGGTCACCGAACGCGCCTCTGCGAGGGCATCGGCGAGCGAGAGTGAGCCGTTGGTACCGGCGTCGGCGGCTTCCTGCGGAGTGCCGCCCCAGGAAGTGTCGCCGACGCCGGAGTGCTCTGCCCCGGTGGCGGGCCAGATGCGGACTTCCGCCTCCGGGGCAAGTTTCATGGCGCGGGCCAGCACAAGTCGTGCTGCCCGCTCCCAGACCTCAGGATCGATCTCGTCGCCCTCGGCCGGGTTGACCCAAAGTGCCAGGCCGCGCGCGTTCAAACCAGGCCGCCGGCCCGCGGAAGATCCGCGGGCAGGCGGTGGCCCGTAGGCATTGACTGCCATGGCGGTAGGCCTAAACGTTGCCGCGGCGGAGCAGCTTGCCGCCGGGGTTCTGGCCGTCGATCGGGGTGCCGCGCAGGTACGTCTTGCGGACGACGCCGGCCAGCGGACGGCCGTCGTACGGCGTGATCGGGTTCTTGTGCTTGAGCTTGGTGACGTCCACAACGAAGGCCTCGTCCGGGGCGAAGATGGAGAAGTCGGCGTCGTAGCCCAGGGCGAGCTGGCCCTTGTTGTGCAGGCGGGCCAGGGCGGCGGGCTTCTCGGCCATCCACGACACGACCTGCTCCAGCGGGATGCCGCGGTGGCGGGCTTCGGTCCAGATCAGGGACAGGCCCAGCTGCAGAGAGGAAACGCCACCCCAAGCAACGGCGAAGTCACCGTTCTCCAGGTCCTTGAGGTCCAGTGTGGAGGGGGAGTGGTCCGAGACGATGCAGTCGATGGTGCCGTCCTGCAGGCCCTTCCAGAGGAGCTCACGGTTGGAGGCCTCACGGATGGGCGGGCAGCACTTGTAGGCCGTGGCGCCGTCGGGGATTTCTTCGGCCATGAGCGTCAGGTAGTGCGGGCACGTCTCAACGGTGAGGTTGACGCCGTCGCGCTTTGCCGAAGCGATCATCGGCAGTGCGTCGGAGGAAGAAAGGTGCAGGATGTGGGCGCGGGCGCCGGTCCAGCGGGCACGTTCGATGACCTCGGCGATTGCCTTGTTCTCGGCGCCGCGCGGGCGGGAGGCCAGGAAGGTCTCGTAGTGGTCGCCACCGGGGTGCGGGGCGCGGTCAATGGCGTGGGAGTCCTCGGCGTGCACGATCATGAGGGAGTCGAAGGACTTGAGTTCCTTCATGTCCTCTTCCATCTCATCTGCATCGAGGTGCGGGAACTCGTCCACGCCGGAGTGCAGGAGGAAGCACTTGAAGCCGAAGACGCCTTCGTCGTGCAGCGGGCGGAGGTCGCTCTTGTTGCCCGGGATGGCACCGCCCCAGAATCCGACGTCCACGAACGCCTGGTCCTTGGCGACCACACGCTTCTGCTCCAGGCCGTCCACGGTGGTGGTGGGCGGGATGCTGTTCAGCGGCATGTCGATGATGGTGGTCACTCCACCGGCAGCAGCGGCACGGGTGGCTGAGGCGAAGCCTTCCCACTCGGTGCGGCCGGGCTCGTTGACGTGGACGTGGGTGTCCACCAGACCGGGGATGAGGGTTTCGTCGTCTGCGAGTTCGATGACCTCGTTGCCCGTCAGGCCGTTGCCCAGGGGTTCGATGGCGACGATGACGCCGTCGCGGATGCCAACTTCGCGTGCTGCGAGGCCTGCGGTGGTCAGGATGCGCTGGCCCCGGATAACGAGGTCATAGGCGCCGATTGCTTCAGACATTGAGGTACTCCTTGTTTTCGGTCCGTTCTGCCAGGTACACGCCTATGTGCCTACCTAATTGTTCAAGCAACGGACCTGCTTCAGCGATACATTTTTGGACATCTTTTTCCAGATCGGTCAGTGCATGGACCGTGTGGAAGCCAGCATCCGTGAGTTGTTCACGGCTCAGGGTACTCCGGCCGCACACTGCGATCACGGGAACCCCGTTCCTTTGTGCCGCCCGCGAGACGCCCATGGGGGTCTTGCCGAGCAGGCTTTGCTCGTCCAGGCTGCCTTCTCCGGTAATCACCAGGTCCGCGCCCTTGAGCCTGCGCTCGAGTTCAGTGAATTCAAGCACGACGTCGATACCCGGCCGCCGCTCTGCCTTCAGTGCCGCGATGGTAATGTAGCCAACGCCGCCTGCTGCTCCAGCGCCTTCTGCCTTGGCGGCGTACTTGGCATGTTGCCCGGTGGTTGCTGCGAGCACGTCCACGAAGTGGCTCAGTGCCGCATCGAGCGAGGTGACATCGTCCGGCGTCGCGCCCTTCTGCGGACCGAAGATGGCTGGGGCTCCGCTGGCCCCCAAAAGGGGATTGTCGACGTCGGACGCCAACACGAACTCCGTGGCCTCAACGCGGACGTCGAAGTTGGAGAAGTCGATGGTGTCCAGCTCGGCCAGGGCCGCGCCGCCGCCGGGGAGCTCGTTGCCGTTCTTGTCCAGGAACACGGCGCCGAGGCCCTGCAGGACTCCTGCGCCGGCGTCGGTGTTGGCGCTGCCGCCCACACCCAGGATGATCTTGCGGCAGCCGAGGTCCAGCGCGGCGCGGATGAGTTCGCCCGTGCCGATGCTGGTTGCGGTTTTGGCCGTGTCGGACGTGGGTCCGTCCGGCAGGAGGGCGAGACCGGAAGCTGCCGCCATTTCGATCACAGCTTCCTGGTCCCGCACTGCGAAGTCGGCCTTCACCGGCTCGCCGAGCGGGCCTGTGACGGTGGTGGTCCGGCGGGTGAAGCCGGAGCCGATGGCGGCGTCGATGGTTCCTTCGCCGCCGTCGGCCACCGGAATGCGTGTTGCTTCTATACCGTGGCCGAACCCCGCCAGCAGTCCTGTTGCCAGGTGCTCGGCGACGTCGGGCGCGGACAGCGAGCCCTTGAATTTGTCCGGGGCGATGACAACACGCATTCCGGTGCCTCCTTCCTTTACTTACTTACGCTTTGGTCAGGATCGCGGTGGGAGCGTCCGCCGCAGTTTCTGCCAACTCTTCGAACTCGTTCACGCCGCTGATCTCAACGCCCATGGAGATGTTGGTGATCTTTTCCAGGATCACTTCAACAACCACGGGAACCTTGAACTCGCCCATCAGTGCCTTGGCCTTATCGAAAGCGGCAGGCAGATCGTTGGGGTCCTCAACGCGGATGGCCTTGACGCCCAGACCTTCTGCAACCTTGATGTGGTCCACGCCGTAGCCGTTGGTCTCCGGGGAGTTGATGTTCTCGAAGGCCAGGGAAACGTTCTGTTCCATGTTGAAGCCGCGCTGGCTCTGACGGATCAGGCCCAGGTAGGAGTTGTTCACCACAACGTGGATGTACGGCAGGTTGAACTGTGCGCCAACGGCCAGTTCCTCGATCATGAACTGGAAATCGTAGTCACCGGACAGGGCAACAACAGTGGCATCCGGGGTTCCACGAACCACGCCCAGAGCAGCGGGACCGGTCCAACCCAGCGGGCCGGCCTGGCCGGCGTTGATCCACTTGCGGGCACCGAACACGTGCAGCATCTGTGCGCCGGCGATCTGCGAGAGACCGATGGTGGACACGTAGGTGGTGTCGCGGCCGAAGGCCTTGTTCATCTCCTGGTACACGCGCTGCGGCTTGATCGGCACGTTGTCGAAGTTGGTCTTGCGGTGCAGGGAGCCCTTGCGCTCCTGGCACTCGGCAACCCAGCCCGAGTAGTCCGGCAGGGTCTTGGCAGCCTGGCGTTCGCGGGCCAGCTCCAACAGACCGTCCAGCGCCGCACCGGCGTCGGACGCGATGCCCAAGTCCGGGGAGAAAACGCGACCGATCTGCGTCGGCTCAATGTCGATGTGAACGAACTTACGGCCGGCCGTGTAGGTGTCCAGGCCGCCGGTGTGGCGGTTGGCCCAACGGTTGCCGATACCGATGACGAAGTCGCTCTGCAGGAAGGTCTCGTTGCCGTAGCGGTGCGAGGTCTGCAGGCCAACCATGCCGGCCATCAGCTGGTGGTCATCCGGGATGGCGCCCCAACCCATCAGCGTGGGGATAACGGGAACGTTCAGGATCTCGGCCAGCTCAACCAGCTGGGCCGAAGCACCGGCGTTGATGATGCCGCCACCGGCAACGATCAGCGGGTGCTTGGCTGCGGTCAGCAGGTCCAGGGCCTTTTCCAGCTGCTTGCGGGAAGCCTTGGGCTTCTCCACCGGCAGGGGCTCGTAGGCGTCGATGTCGAACTCGATCTCGGCCATCTGAACATCGATGGGCAGGTCCAGCAGAACCGGGCCCGGACGACCCGAACGCATCAGCTGGAAAGCCTTCTGGAAGGCGCCCGGAACCTGGCCCGGCTCCAGGATGGTCATGGCGAACTTGGTCAACGGCTTGGCGATGGACTCGATGTCCACAGCCTGGAAGTCTTCCTTGTGCAGCTTGGCAACGGGTGCCTGGCCGGTGATGCAGAGCATGGGGATGGAATCTGCCCATGCTGCGTACAGGCCGGTGATCATGTCCGTGCCAGCGGGGCCCGACGTGCCGATGCAGATGCCGATGTTGCCATCAGCTGCGCGGCTGTAGCCGTCAGCCATGTGGCTGGCGCCTTCAACGTGGCGGGCCAGCGTGTGGCGGATGCCGCCGTGGGCACGCATTGCCGAGTAGAAGGGGTTGATCGCTGCGCCGGGCAGACCGAAAGCTTCGGTTGCGCCTTCCTTTTCCAGGATGGCTACGGCCGCATCAACGGTGCGCATCTTTGCCATGGTGTACTCCTTGAAGTCTGTTTTTGGGTGTGCTGAAGCGAGTTTGTGTACAGATAACGCCCTTTAGAAGGTGTTTTCCGGGCGTTATCTGTACACAAACTCTTTGCGGTGGGGGCTGGTTACTTCCGGCCGCTGAGCTGGAGGACCTGCTTGAAGAGGCCCGAGTGGTCGAGGCCGCCGTCGCCCTGGTTGACGGTTGCGGCGACGAGCTGGGCGACGACTGCGCCGAGCGGGACGGAGACGTTCGCTTCGCGGGCTGCGGAGGTGACGATGCCGAGGTCCTTGTGGTGAAGGGCCAGGCGGAAGCCGGGGTCGAAGTTGCGGTCCAGCATCTTCTGACCCTTCTGATCGAGGACCTTGGAGCCGGCCAAGCCGCCGCCCAGGACCTTCAGTGCTGCGTCGGTGTCTACGCCGTAAGCCTCGAGGAAGGCGATGGCCTCGCCGAGGACCTGGATGTTGACGGCCACGATCAGCTGGTTTGCAGCCTTGACGGTCTGGCCGGAGCCGGACGGGCCGACGTGGACGATGGTTTTGCCCACTGCGTTGAGGACATCCTGTGCTGCCTCGAAGTCTGCTGCTTCGCCGCCGACCATGATGGACAGGACGGCGTCGATTGCGCCCTGTTCGCCACCGGATACGGGAGCGTCGAGCGGGCGGATGCCAGCTGCTACTGCGTCATCCGAGAGGCGCTTGGCAACATCGGGGCGGATGCTGGATGCGTCGATCCAGAGGGTGCCCTTCTTAGCGTTGGCGAAGACGCCGTCCTTGCCGCTGACTACACCTTCAACATCGGGGGAGTCCGGGACCATGGTGATGACGACGTCGGCGTCCTTGACTGCGTCCGCGATGCTCGAGGCACCCTGGCCGCCCTCGGAGACGAGCTTGTCGATCTTGTCCTGGCTGCGGTTGAAACCGGTGACCGTGTGGCCGGCCTTGACAAGGTTGATGGCCATGGGGAGGCCCATGATTCCGAGGCCGATGACTGCAACGTTGCTCATTGTGGTTCTCTTTCTGAAAGTCTTTTTAGCTCAGGTGTGCTGGATGGCGAGGCAGCCGCTTAGGCGGGCGCCGCCGTCGTAATTAGTTGGCGTTGGCGCGCTGGCGGATGGCCCAGCTGAAAGCCGATTCCTGCGGTTCCTTGTACTCGAGGCCGATGTAGCCGTCGTAGCCGAGTTCGCGGCTGCGGGCGATCCATTCGCCGAGGGGGAGGGTGCCGGTTCCGGGAGCGCCGCGGCCGGGGTTGTCGGCGATCTGGATGTGGCCGAAGTCCTTGGCGTGGTTCTCGATGACGGATTCGACGTCGTCGCCGTTGACTGCCAGGTGGTAGAAGTCGGCGAGGAGCTTGATGTTCTGTGCGCCGGATTCTGCCTTGACGCGGGCGATGACCTTGAGTGCGTCTTCGGCGGTGAGGAGCGGGTACTTGGGTGCGCCGCTGACCGGTTCGAGGAGGACGGTGCCGCCGATGCGGGCTACGCCTTCTGCTGCTGCGGCGAGGTTCTTGACGGCGAGTTCGTCCTGCTCTTCAGGGGTGAACTCGTCCTGGCGGTTGCCGTAGAGAGCGTTGAAGGCCTTGCAGCCCAGGCGCTCACCGATGCCGGCTACGACGTCGATGTTGTCCTTGAACTCGGAGCAACGTCCCTTCCAGGAAACCAGGCCGCGGTCGCCGCCGGGCATGTTGCCGGCGTTGAAGTTCAGGCCCGTGAGCTGAACGCCGGCGTCCTTGATGGCTGTTTCAAACTCGCTTACTTGTGCGTCGGTGGGGACGGAGGTCTCGAAGGGCCACCAGAACTCGACGGCGTCAAAACCGGCTGCCTTCGCGGCGGCGGGGCGCTCGAGCAAGGGCAGCTCCGTCAGGAGGATGGAGCAGTTCACTGTGTACGTCATCGTAGGTCCTTCCGAGGAGGGGCTTGGATCTATATTCCTGCTGCTTGGCTGCCTTGGCGCTTGGCTTTAGTTTCCGCTTTGTGGAATTTAGATTCTGCTTTATGAAAAGTTTAGGGAAGGTGGGGGTGTGAGTCAAGGGGCTGGTTGGGGAGGTGGGGGTTTGGGATACCGAGGGGTAGCTGGAGACTGGAGATCGTCGGAGTACCGGTGGATGAAAAGCCGTTGCCTCCGACCAGCGATGCTCGGGCTTTGCAGGTCTTCTACCGAGAGCCAACCCCAGTCGTCGTCCGAGGCCGTATTTTGTCAGTGCTCGCCTGTAATCTGATCTTCTAACTTCCGCTCACACTTCGAGGAGTCGTATTGAGCTCGCCATTCGACGATTACAATGCTGCACTGCACCTGGAAGGTAGAGAATTGGACGGTGGCTGGCGGGTGGGCACCCGTATGCGCACAACTTCCGGGGCCACCGGCGGTGCTTTCAGTGCTGGATACCTGGTAACGAATGAGCGGGGTAGGTGCGGGTTCTTGAAAGTCCTGGATCTGGCTTCGGTACTAAACCAGGGAGTGGATGCCGTCTTGGATGCGACGAGTGCATTCGTTGCGGAGCGCGACCTCTTGGTTATGTGTGGACATCGAAAGCTTTCGCGTGTCGTGACGGCGATCAGCCACGGACAGTTCAAGCTTCCCGAGTTCATGCTTGGCGATGTCAACTACATCATTTTCGAATTGGCATCGCATGATGTTCGAGTGGCGCTCAGCCAGGCTGAGACCTTAACGAACGTCTTAAGGCTGGAATATTTGAGAAACCTGGCTGTGGGGCTGCGGCAGCTTCACTCCAACGAGGTTGCTCACCAAGACCTCAAGCCGTCTAACTTCCTGCTGTTCCCGGACGATTCGAATGGAAGGCACGTGGGTAAACTAGCTGACTTGGGTCGGGCGTTCCGCAAAGGGGTGCCTGCTTCTCATGACCATCTGATTGCACCCGGGGACCGGGCGTATGCGCCACCGGAACAGCTCTACAGGTATGCATTCCCGGAGGAGATGGTGCGCCGCTTTGGCGCGGACCTCTATCAACTGGGAAGCATGGCATCATTCATGTTTACGGGGATGACAATGAATTCGTTGTTGGCATCAGAACTGGCGCCTCATCATCATTGGGATACTTACGGTGACTCCTACCTGGATGTACTACCGTTTCTTGAGAACGCCTACGCGTCTGTCATTCCGATTCTGAAGCAGAGCCTGCCCGGAGATGTGGATTCCAGACTTGGAGGCATCATAGAGTTTCTTTGCCAACCCGATCCGCGGCGACGGGGGCATCCTGCATCAAGACGATGCGGAGGCGTCGATTATTCCCTGGCACGAGTTGTTACCGAGATCGATCTTATTGCGCATCGATCTATGCTCCTCTCTAGGGCGGCAGCGTGAGTGCTTCCAAACCGAATGAAGACCGACAAGTCATACCTCGCTGGCGCTCATTTAAACGCACCTTGTCAACTCGGGAACTGCATGCGACAAATCTGGCGCCAAGAATAAGCTCAATGCCCGAAGTTGACCGTTTGCGTGAGGAGTACAGGGAAGAACCAAGCTTGTACGTAGCAGCGGATTTGAGGGCTGCTTTGCTAGCCAATAAAGTTTTCGATGCTGAGTTTGAGGAACTTTCGTCATATATTTCCTCATCACCCCGCGTACCAAGCCTACTAATGCAAAGCCTTCAGCGTGATGCTAAAACCCAAGGACTGGAAGACTCGGAGTTAGATGTCGGTGTCGCGGATACCATCACTGCAGCAGCGCGGGTGGATGTTGCGCGGCTTCGCAAAAAGCTAAGGCTTCAGCCGCATGATGCAATCTCTAGAGTAGACATTGCTTTGTCACACGCTATTCTGGGTAATGTGCATCAGGCGTCGCGCGAAATATCTATTGCGTTATCCATTGCTCCGGATAATCGATTTATTCTACGGTCCGCCACGCGCTTTTATGTTCATGTGGATGATCCAGATCAGGCGCATTGGATACTGACGCAGTCACCTCGGACAATTCACGACCCATGGTTGCTTTCTGCTGAATTATCGACTGCCTACCTAGCGTCTGGCAGGTCGGGAAATGCTCGCATTGCTCGCGAATTGCTAATTAGCGGGAGATTCGGCGCACATTCACTAAGTGAGTTAGCTAGTGAAATAGCAACAGGCGAACTTCAGCGTGGAAGCGACGCAAAGGCGCGAAAATTTTTTGCGCAATCGCTGGTGGAACCAACCGAAAATGCGGTTGCACAAGCGGCCTGGGCGTCTGAAAATAAGATCACACACTTGAATTCAGAGTCTTTGACCATTGATAGGGGATATGAGGCGCGGGCCATCACCTGTGCGCAAGGCGGACGATGGGAAGAAGCAACGGAAGAGAGTCGGAAATGGCAATTCGATCAACCTTTTGATCTCCGGGCGGCAATGTACGGTTCGTACTATGCGTCTATGGGTGCTCAAGACTACGAGTCTGCGTTCATGATGGCTTCCATGGGTCTGCTAACGCATCCTGGTGAGCTGATGCTGCACAACAACGCTGCTTTCGCGCTGGCTAATCTCGGCAGAACTGACGAGGCTCGCGTTCATTTGGCCTTCCTTGCCGGCGCGGATGACGAGAGCTTGCCTGTCTTCCGAGCAACCGAGGGACTCGTTGCATTTAGGGAAGGCAACGAGATTAAGGGCCGGCGCGACTACCGCAGCGCGGTGGAAGGCCTTCTCAAGGCTTCCAGGGCGGCTGACGCGGCCGCCGCTGCCCTGTTTTGGGCGCTTGAGGAGTCTCGAATCGGTTCGCTACTTGCTGGTGAGACGCGGAAGCTTGGGGAGCGACTTCTCTCGGCTGCGCCAGTCGTCCCTGAAACTCAAGCTCTCCTGGGCCGCCTAGACGCAGTTCGACCATCTTCCGGGCATCGAAGAGCTTTCTAGAAGCCGGGTAGCCCCCCATAAGCGATGGGCAGGATGCGTCAGAGACGCATCCTGCCCATCGCTTTCGACTTACGCGGTAGCGGTTCCTCCGCGATGCTGGGGTCGGCGGTTGCTCGCAGAAAGAAGCTCCGTCAAAAAAGTCTGAAGTACGGCCTCGGCTTGTTCTTTGCTCTCAAATTCGAGGTCGCCGACAATGGATCCTCCACCGGACCTGATCTCGTAGTCGGCTCCACGAGCGGCCTTCGAGGACTTTGCAGCAGTGGCAGATGACTGCTCACTGTTAGTTTCACGATTCATGGTTACCTCCTCAGGTGTCTCAAAGCCTAGGGCTGGGGTCCGACACTATGGTCCTGGCTTGCGGGGGCAGCTCCGTACGTTATTGAGGGTCTGTCACCGTAAGCAAACCTTATCAGCCCCCAAAGCGCGCTGATAGTGAAGGCTCCGATGATTACCCAACCCAGGCACCAAACCAGGGGCGTGACGGGAATGGCAGCGAGGACAGCCGTCCCGAGAAGGGCCAAGGCGCATCGCCCAAGTACCCTACGTAAAGGCGAAAGTATCTGGACCACGAGGTTGTGCTCCTGAGTCCGACTCATCCACGAGAAGAGTAACGCGGGTCCGATCAGGAGGATCGAAGCAGATGGAGAGGGGATCTCCGCCTTTGGGCCTAAAATATAGCCGTTGAAAACTCGGACTAACTGGGCCGAGATAAACAAAAGCACGATGCAAGCTACGGCCAACTTGGTAAAAAAGAAGAGCCCTTGGGTCGTAGGGACAACATCGACAAAGGCGCGACCGGTGAAGAAACGCTGCGACGGGCTCAGGGCAACGTGCCCTAGGCGGTGTCCATTTGGATTAGCGTCTATATCGCTTTTTGAATCAGACTCACTGGGCCCTGTCTCAGTGAGTTCCAGTCGCGATACCACCAAGCCCTCAGGGACCTCAACTTCGAGGTGCTGGCTGGCAGCAAAGCCGAAGTCAGGTACTGGGTAATCGAAGCGAACCCGTTTGAACCCACGCTTGTGCACCTCGGGGGCTTCTTGATTCAGAGCATATTTGACAGTAGTTCGCGTGTCGAGCAGATCGGAATCCAGTTCCACAAGGAACAAGAAATTGTGGGCAAGCTGCTGCACCATGGAATTGGTGACCTCCAGCATCTTTGGACTCTTAGCGCCGTCCTTTCTGACAGCAATCCAATTTAGATACTCAATGAGGGCAGACTCTGCTTCTGCTTTGGGGCGTGAGAATACCACTTTTGAAATAACTGCTTTGGCTTCCTTCACATCTTCTTCTTGCAATGGAAGAAGATGTATCAGGGAGGTTGTGAGCATTTCGACGGCTAAGCTGCCATTATCTTGACGGCCAAGAACCGAGATGGATTTGCCAGCATGAGTGGCATCAAGCTTTCGTTTAGTACCCTTTTCGAGAATGGCTATAGGGATGATGAAACGATCTTCTGAGCCGGAAATCATGAAACCGCTCGGAGCCGTAATATCGATTGAAACATGCCGTCGAGTTGTACCTTCGGCATCCAAGCGAAGAGCATCTACTCTTCGATGCACCCAAGTCTGCGACTGAAGCATTAAGCCGAGCAAAGAGGTCCCTGGGTCGTGTTTGGGTCGCTTCTCCACGGAATGATTTTCTTGACCTTCATCATGATGCACTCGACAATCATAGCGCTGTAGTTGTTGACGTCGCTGTCTTGTTGCTTGCTAAAATCCACAGAAAGAAGAGAAATTCTCTTGAAAGGTTGTCAGACGCCTTCGACGGTGCCGAGGACTGCCCAATCTTCTCAATTTCGGCTTAAGGCCAGCTCAGCGTCTCATCTGGAGCGGCCTCGTCAGGGATCTGGATCATTTAGCAGGCCTGCATTGGGGTGCAGGCGTGGCTCACAGGGCCTGTACCCCGGTAGTCGTTGAATGGAGGGCTTCAGAGCCGGAAGTCTCGGAGCAGGATCAGTCGGGAGCTTGTGAGTTTCCGCCGGCCACACTTCAAAACACTCTCCGATGGTCCAGCTAAGCTAAGAACCGCCGGTGGGCACGGAAGTCTCGTGGCGGCAAGGACCATCGTCACTGCTCGCGAAAGGACAATCGAATGGCTCGGCCGACAGTGCAGGACGTTGCCAAAACGGCTGGTGTGTCCGTAGGGACGGTGTCGCGCGTCTTGAACGGGAGTTCGGCCGTAAGCGAGGCGGCCAAGGAGAAGGTCAACGCAGCAATTCGGGAGCTGAGCTACCGTCCGCTTGCTTCAGCTAGGGATCTCCGCAGAGACCGGACCATGCGCGTTCTGGCACTCGCCAAGAACCTGGACTCGCTGGTCATCAGCGAAGTCTTCCGTGGTGTCGGCGACGCTGCGGCCGACTCAGGGTACGTCAGCCTGATCGCGGCCACCGACGGAGATCTGGACCGCGAGCAGCAACTTGTGGACATGCTGCGCAACGGCTCCGTGGACGGTCTGGTGATCTTCTCGCCGACGATGCCGGACGAGGAAGTCAACGTTGTCGCCGAACAACTGAGCGTCATCCAGGTCTGTGAAATCGTCGACGCCGAGTCAGCTTTCGGGGTGTCCATCGACGATCGTCAGGCCGCCTACGACATCACCAAGCACCTGGTCGATACGGGCGCGAAGAAGCTGGCCATGATCGCCCACAGAGGTGCCCGCTCAGGCCGGCTGCGTGAGGAAGGCTTCCGCCAAGCTCTCACGGAAGTGGGCTTGGAGCAGGACCAGATCCTGCTCGGGGAGGGCAACTTCGGGTTCCATGCCGGGCGCAGCCTCACGAAGAAGCTCCTGGAGACAAAGGACCTTCCGGATGCGATCTTCTGCGGAACCGACGTTGTCGCGGCAGGCTGCGTCCGTGAACTCACGGATGCCGGACTCCGAGTTCCACAAGACATCGCCGTAGCTGGGTTCGATGACTCGGCCCAAGCGGAAATGTGCGTCCCAGAGCTGACCACGGTCCGCCAACCCGCCTACGAAATGGGCCGAGTCGCCTTCGCTGAGCTCCTGGAGCGGATGACCGTCGAAGGCTCACATCGTAGGGGAAGAACCTTCCTCCCGCACGAACTCGTCATCCGAGACTCCACGAAATAGAGAGGGTTGACAGCCCTCAGTGGTCCCTGTCACACTACTTTGGAATCGATTCCACGGCCGCGAGGCCGATTCTTTTGAACATATTTGGAATCGATTCCATGGATCACAAGAACCACCGGCAAAGAAGCCACCCTCAGAACGCGGGACAGCCAAATCGCGCACTGAACGCCACTCACCCACAGCCACCAAAGGAGCCACTTGTGGACTTGAACCGACCTGCTCTACCGCTCCAGAACAAAGCGACAAACCGAAGGGCACTAGCGGCGACCGCAATAGCCGCAGCCCTCCTTCTTACCGCGTGCGGCGGGGGAGCAGCCCCCCAAGGTGCCGAGCAAGCGGCAGCTGCCGATCCGGCGTCGGGCGCTAATGCCAGCGGTGCCGTGAACATCTGCGGCGTCAAGGACGCGAGCGGTATCTACAAGGGCACAGCGGAGGCGTTCACCAAGGCGAATGGCAAGGTCACGGCCAAGTACACCGAGATCGGCGCCACCACGGATGAAGCCCGCACTCAGATCGTGCAGCGGCTCGAGGGCAAGTCCACTGAGTGCGACCTCTTCGTTACGGACGTCATCTGGACCTCCGAGTTCGCCTCCCAGGGCTGGCTGCTGGACCAGACCAAGCTGGTGGAGGCCAACAAGGACCGGCTCATTCCCTCCACTGTGGAAACCACCAAGTACCAGGACAAATACTGGGGTTCGCCGTTCTTCACCAACGCCGGATTGATCTACTACCAGAAGGACAAGGTAGCCAAGCCCGAGTCCTGGCAGCAGCTCTACGCGGAAGCAGCCAAGGCTCCCGGCAACGGTTACGTCTACCAGGGCAAGCAGTACGAGGGCCTCACGGTGAACTTCCTCGAAATGCTCTACAGCGCAGGCGGCGAAGTCCTCAACGATCAGGGCGAGGTGAAGATCGACTCCAAGGAAACCCGCGACGTCCTGAACTTCATGAGCGACGGCCTCAAGAACGGCTCAGCCGACCGCGCCGTCCTCACCTACAACGAAGACCCGGCCCGTCTCGCTTACGAGTCCGGCGACTTCGGATACCAGCGCAACTGGCCGCACGTGTACCGGCTGTTGAACGCGACGCCGCTGGCTTCAAGCTTCGCGGTCGCGCCGCTGCCGGCATGGGAAGGTGGCAAGGCCTCCGGCGTGCTCGGCGGCTGGAACCTGGCGATCTCGGCCCACTCCACCAACCAAGCCGGAGCTGTCGCGTTCATCGACTTCGCCACCACCCCGGACTGGCAGAAGCACGTGGCCATGGACTACTCGCAGGCACCTGTGAATGAAGCGGCCTACTCTGACCCGGCGGTTCTGCAGAAGATGCCGTTCGCCACCGAACTCCTCGCGTCCGTGAAGGGTGCCAAGCCGCGCCCGATCTCCCCGGTATACCCGCAGATCTCGCAGGCGATCTATAAGAACGTCTACGCCGTCCTCTCCGGCACAGCCTCCACCGAGGAAGCAGTGCAGAAAATGGCCGAGGAAATCACGGCCGCCAAGGCGAGCTTCTAGTATGGCCATCAAAACAATCCCGCCAAGCCGAGCAAGCGGCCGCGACCGCGCCGAGCGCAAGCTCGCGTTCCGCATGACCGCCCCGTCGCTGGTGATCATGGCGCTGGTTGCGG
Source organism: Paenarthrobacter sp. 4246 (assembly GCF_040546855.1). Lineage (NCBI taxonomy): Bacteria > Bacillati > Actinomycetota > Actinomycetes > Micrococcales > Micrococcaceae > Paenarthrobacter > Paenarthrobacter sp. 4246. The sequence goes on along the minus strand of NZ_JBEPOP010000007.1, from coordinate 151,498 downwards.
CGGTCCCGATCGGCTACGCAATCTGGCTCTCGCTGAACCAGTACAGCGTCCGCACCGCCGGTCTGTCCCGCTTTGTCGGCCTGGAAAACTACATCAACGCCCTGGCAAGCCAAGAGTGGTGGGCGGCTTTCGGCCAGACGTTCCTCTTCGCGGGCCTCTCGGTCAGCCTGGAACTCATCCTCGGAACAGCGATGGCGTTGATGCTCAACCTCGCGTTCAAAGGCCGCGCCGTCTTGCGCACCGTGGTTCTGCTGCCGTACGCAATCATCACCGTGGTCAGCGCCATTACCTGGCAAACGATGTTCCAGCCCAACATGGGCCTGGTCACCAACGTCCTCTCCACCCTAGGGCTGCCGGGCGGCGACGTCGTCTGGCTCGGTGAGCACGGCTACGCGATGGCGGTTATCGTCATGGCCGACGTCTGGAAGACCACGCCTTTCGCGGCGCTCATCATCCTGGCCGGCCTGCAGGTCATCTCCGCCGAAACGTACGAGGCCGCGGAACTCGACGGCGCCAGCAAATGGCAGACCTTCGTCAACATCACCCTGCCGCTCCTGCGCCCGGCAATCGTCCTCGCCGCGATCTTCCGCACCATGGACGCCCTCCGCGTCTTCGACCTGCCGTTCGTCCTCACCCGCGGAGCCAACGGCACCGAATCCATGTCCATGCTCGCCTACACCCAACTGCGCGAAAACCGGCTGGTGGGCGAAGGCTCGGCGCTGTCCATCCTGACCTTCCTCACCGTCATGGTGGTCTCGGTCATCTACGTCCGCTTCGCCGGCGGCAACATCCGCGACGTCGCGAAGGAGGAACAATGAGCACGCTGACTGCAGAACGCCCGAAGGCGGAACTCGCCAAGCGCCCCAAGGCGCCAAAGCGTCGCTTGCGTGGGGAATCGAAACTGCACCCTTTGGTGTGGGTGTTCGTGGTGGCCGTCATGGCTTTTTCGCTCATCCCGTTCTACTGGCTGGTCAACACCTCCCTGAAGAAGGGCGCGAGCCTGTCCCAAGGCGAGCTCTTCCCAAGCCAGCCGACACTCGAGAACTATCTGGTGGTCTTTCAGAACCCCGAGTTCCTCCTGGCCCTGCGCAACTCGGTGATTATCGCCGTCGTGACCACAACAGTGGCGCTGGTGTTCGCGTCTTTCGCCGCCTATGCGCTGGCCCGGCTGAAGATGCGCCGCAAGGCGATGATCCTGACGCTGATCCTCTCGGTCACCACGTTTCCGGCCATCGCCATCGCGGCCCCGATGTTTTCCATCTGGCGCGAGATCGGCCTGTACGACACTTTGCTGGGCCTCATCATTCCGAAGCTGACGTTCGCGTTGCCGCTGGCGATCTACACGCTGACGTCGTTCTTCAAAGAGATCCCGCGTGAGCTGGAGGAATCCGCGTACATGGATGGTGCCACGCCGTTTGTCGCCTTCCGCAAAGTGATCCTGCCGCTGGCGGTCCCCGGCTTGGCGACGACGGCAATTCTGGTGTTCATCTCGGTCTGGAACGAATTCCTCCTGGCCGTCACGCTGACCACCTCGCCGGAAGCCCGTCCGGTCCCGGTTGCGATTGCGTTCTTCAGCGGTACCAGCGAGTTCGACCAACCCCTCGGCACCATCAGTGCCGCCTCGGTGATTATCACCGTCCCGCTCGTGATCCTCGTGCTCGTGTGCCAGAAGCGCATCGTTTCCGGCATGACGGCCGGTGCGGTCAAGGGCTAAGCCCGTCACGAAGTCCCCAAACCCCTCACAGACTCTAAGAAACCCCAGAAAGAACAGGAATAACGTGAGCATTCAGCAGCAGGCCCCGTCCACAACCCTCAAGGTGGGAGTTGTGGGCATCGGTTGGGCCGGCCAGCAGCACCTCAAGGCGTACAGCAACATTCCCGGCGTCGAAATTGTGGCCGTCGCGGGCATGGAAGCCGAGCTCCTTGCCCAACTGAAGGAGGAGTACAGCATCCCTCATGCCTTCGCGCGCTGGGAAGACATGATCGAGCTGGAAGGCCTCGACGCCGTCAGCGTCGCCGTGCCGACGTTCCTGCACGCGCCGATCGCCATTGCTTCGCTTGAGCGGGGGCTGCATGTGCTGAGCGAAAAGCCGTTGGCGCGCAACGCCGTCGAGGGTCAACAGATGGTGGACGCCGCCCGCAAGGCTGGCCGCGTGCTGGACGTCGCGTTCAACCACCGCCGCCGCGGCGACATCCAGGCGCTCAAGGAAGTGATCGACGCCGGCACGCTGGGACGCCCGTACTACGCCAAGGCATCATGGCTCCGCAGGCAGGGAATTCCGATGCTGGGCAGCTGGTTCACCAACCCGGAACTCGCCGGCGGCGGTCCGTTGGCTGATATCGGCGTGCACGTGCTGGATTACTCGCTGCACCTCCTGGGCGAACCCAAAGTGCTGTCCGTCTCGGCGTCTACCCACTCCGAACTCGGCCCTCGCGGCCTCGGCGGCAACGCCCGCTACACAGCTTCGAACTCCAGTCATAAGTTTGAAGTGGAAGACTTCGCTTCGGCGTTCATCCGGCTGGAAGGCGGCGGTACCTTGATCCTGGAAGCGGGCTGGGCCACCTATCGCGACGAGCGGGACCTGATGGACTTTACCGTTTACGGGACCGACGGCGGCGCGGACTTGCGCTCGGTCGGCGCCTCCGAGAACCCGGTGGCGGACGTTCACGTCTTCACCGAGAAGGACGGCGAAAACGCCGACTTCGAGGTGGTGGCCGAACCCGGGCGAGCCCATCAGGCCGTCGTCGACGATTTCATTGCCGCCGTGCGCGGTGGCGAGACCGTGTGGGGAAGCCACGACGGTTCGCTTGCCCTCAGCCGCGCCCTGCTGCTTGATGCTTGCTACAAATCCGCCCTCGAACAACGTGAAGTGGTGCTCTGAAATGTCTGATTCGAAATTGAAGATTGTTGTCTGGAACGAGGCCGTCCACGAGGCCCGCAACGAGCCTGCGACCATCGGCGAGATGTACCCCGAGGGTATCCACGGCGCCATTGCCGCCGGACTGCGCGGCTTCTACCCGGACTCGGAAATCTCGACGGCCACGCTGGCTGATCCTGAGCATGGACTTTCTGAAGAGGTGCTGAAGCAGACCGACGTGCTGCTCTGGTGGGGGCACATTGCGCATGGGGAGGTTGCTGATGAGGTAGTGGAGCGCGTGCAGCGGCATGTGCTCGGCGGCATGGGCTTGGTGGTGCTGCACTCCGGGCACTTCGCCAAGATCTTCACCCGGCTGCTGGGGACCACCTGCTCGCTGAAGTGGCGCAACGAGGGCGAACGTGAGCTCGTATGGACGGTCAAGCCGTCGCACCCGATCGCGGCAGGTATCGAGAGCCCGATCGTGATTCCGCAGCAGGAAATGTACGGCGAACTGTTCGACATTCCCGAGCCCGATGACCTGATCTTCATCAGCTCGTTTGAAGGTGGCGAGGTGTTCCGCTCCGGCGTGACGTTCTCCCGCGGCAAGGGCAGGATCTTCTACTTCAGCCCCGGCGACCAGGAATACCCGGTGTACCACCAGCCGCAGATCCAGAAGGTCATTGCCAACGGTGTCGGCTGGGTTGCCCAGCCTGGCGTGTTCCGGGAAGCGCCCGAGGTCTCCAACCCGGCGCGGGGTTGGTTCGAGGAAGCGTAGGACGACGACCACCCTCTCCCTTCCTCCCGCTGGCCGTCCGTTCGGCGTGGCCGCCATCGGTTACGCCTTCATGGGGAAGGGCCACTCGGACGCGTGGAGGAACGTGGACAGCTTCTTCGACGTCCCGGCCTTCGAACAGAAAGTGCTGGTTGGCCGGGACGCCTTGGCGGTGGCCGAGGCCGCTGCCAAGTATGGCTGGGCCGAGTGTGGGCCACTTTGGGCTTGGAGCCGGTGGTCTTTGGGCTTTCGCAGATCTCACTGACCGACTGCGCGCCTGGTACGACATATGGGACGCCGGGAACTTGTAGGAGAGCGGTTGGAGTTCGCCCGACAAAGAATGGACCGGCTAACGCGCGCTATCGCCCGCTCCGGGCCAAATAGCGGGCACGCATGACCGGGCTTGCTGCTGGTCCGGCCGCAAACTCATGCGCCTGATCGTCAACGCGGCGGCCGCTGGACCGGTCCACCAAAACGGGTTCGACCTCCTCTCCGGTTTGGCTATCGACCAAGATCATCGCGCGTTCGGAAGGTTCAAGGCGAGAGTTGGTCCATGCGGCCATCGCGACCAGCACCGGCCGGAGAGAGCGCCCCTTTTCGGTTAGGACATACTCGTGCCGGGGTGGATTCGACTGGTACGGCCGCTTCTCAAGCAGCCCCTGTTCCACGAGCACACGCAGCCGGCTGGTGAGCATGCTCGAGGACAATCCGATGTTCTCTTGGAACTGGTCGAAGCGGCTGTAGCCGTCGAAGCAGTCATGCAGAATGAGCATCGTCCACCACTCACCCACGTAGCCCAGCGCTGTCGAGAGCGGGCACTCCCGGTCTTCAAGCCTAATTTTTCCACCCATTGCGGCCACCCCTTTCGTTACTGCTAGAGTAGCACCTACTAACTGCTAAATTAGCAGTTAGTTAGTGCGGATTAACGGGCTCACGCCACATCACATTAGGAGTTGCCATGACCTACCCTCACGCTCTAGGGCTGGCCGGCCGTCGGGCCCTTGTGACCGGCGGCACCAAGGGCGCTGGCGAGGCGATTGCGCGGCGCCTTCAAGGCGCCGGCGCGACAGTCACCGCGGTGGCCAGAACCCGGCCCGACGGCGCCTTGGCCGCCGACGATTTCATCGCAGCGGACATCTCAACACGCGCCGGAGCACAAGCCATAGCCGAACGCGCAAGGAGCGCGGGAGGCTTTGACATTGTTGTGCACGCCGCGGGAGGCTCGAGCGCTCCTGGCGGCGGCCACGCTACCCTTGGCGACGGGGACTGGGACGACGAACTGCAGCTCAATCTGCTCGGCGCTGTCCGCATCGACCGGGCCCTCATTCCTCACATGATTGAGGCCGGGAAGGGTGCGATCGTGCACATCGCGTCGATCCAGCGTCAGATGCCGCTCTACGACGGCACCTTGGGTTACGCCGCCGCTAAGGCTGCCCTCCGTACGTACAGCAAGGGGTTGGCCAACGAAATCGCGCCGCGCGGGGTGCGGGTTAACAGCGTTTCGCCGGGCTTCATTCAGACGACGGCGGCCGATGGCCTCATCGACCGCATCGCTGCGGCGGGCGGTACGGACCGGACTGCTGCCCTGGAATCGCTCATGGACTCCCTCGGCGGCATCCCGCTGGGCCGCCCCGCGCGGCCGGACGAAATCGCCGAGCTCGTCGGCTTCCTCGCCTCCGATGCAGCCTCCTCGATCGTCGGTGCCGACCATGTCATCGACGGCGGCACCGTCCCCACCATCTAGATAACCGCCATTCAAGCAGGCAAAACGGCAAACCCAGAAAGAAGTCACCATGACACAAAACATCCAGCTCACAGACCTGCCCCAGCCCGTCATTACCTACCTGGAGCGCTCCCGAGGCAACCAGCGAAAGACTGCCATCGACACGTTCGACGCCGATGCCCTAGTCGTCGACGACGGCCACCAGTACCGCGGAACTTCCGAAATCGCGGGATGGCTCGATCGAGTCGTATCCGAGTACGAATACAAGACCACGTTCCTTCGGGCCGAACGTGACGGGCATGCCACAGTCGTCGTCAGTCGCCTTGAAGGGACATTTCCAGGAGGAATCGTCGACCTCAAGTACCGCTTCTTGCTCGACAACCGGAACGAGACCATTCGCGAGCTGACCATCGCACCCTAGGCCTCCCGTTCCTCGCAGAACCGCTCCGTGTCGTCCGAACTGGTCGGCCGCGAGTTCGGGCGGGCCTGGCTAAGCGAATCACTCCCCTCCTTTAGGTGGACGGGGTGAACATCCCGTGAGTGAAGTGCTGGTTACTCGCGTGAACAATGGCCGCGGGTAAATATTCAGCATGGCGGCACGTGTGAAGGAACGAGTCGTACAAGAGCAGCTGCACTTCAACAGGCCGCAGGGGCTGCGACCCTCGGAAGCTTCCGCCGGTGGCCGCTCTGTTCCACACTGGTTCTATCCAGCTCCGCTGGGTGCGGGATTTTCGGGCTTTGCCGAAACGAGGAAGACGATGCGGAAAGCGCGTGGAGCGGCCGTGCTGACGTGGATCTACGCTGCAGCATTCGGGATCCCGGCTATTCCAGTCGGCATCTACCTCCTAGAGAACGGGTACCTGCCGATGTTCATGGACCTGTTCCCGATGTACGCGGGTCCATGGGACGGCCTGCAAAGCTGGACCTTCGTGGCGCTGCTTATGGTGTTCCTTGGTGCAGTGCTGGTTGCGTCGTGGGCGGCTTGGCTGGCATGGAGGGGGCGCAAGTCCGGGCTGGTTCTTGGGCTAGCCCTCCTGCCTGTGGAAGCAGTGTTCTGGATAGGCTTCGACCTGCCTTTCCCTTGGTTGTTCGGCGTGGCCCGCGGCCTGTTGTACGCGCTCGCTTTAATGTCACTGCGACGACGTTCGGAGGGGCGGCTGGCTGGCGGCTAGTCGAGACCCGACCCGTCCGGCAGCACGAAGGGCTGATACGGACGCCGCGTCGTCAAACCCTGTGATCCGATAACCCAGCTGGTTGGCTAGGCGTTATGGAACAACGCTTTGTGCGCTACCAATCGAGTACACCTGATGCGAAAGGGCGACACCTTGGGATCTTCGCCCTGGCGAACCGATTGGCGAAGGAGGGCAGCCTCAGCACCGAAGATTGGGGCCGTTGGCGCAGTACCAACGAATTTTACGACGCGGCTTACGTAACGCCTGAGGCGTCGATCTACGCAGCCCCGGGCGCACAGGCTTGGTTCAAAGTGTCGGCCACTCACTTGTTGGAGAAAACGGATTTCTACATCGATCTTCTACGCCGGCATGACGTCCCCTGCCGCGTCTTCTACTCAACCGATCCCGGCACCGTCATTTATGAAGACGACGTTCAAGTCGTCGTCGTCCCGTACGAAGTGGACAGCGAATCAAAGGGTCGTGATTCCAGGGAAGAGGAGCGAAAACCGTGAAGCGGTATAGGGCGCCTACACCGCGCAGTCTTGCGGGCGGGTCTGACGGGAATTGCCAGTAGCTGGAACGGCGGGCTTGTTAGGGCGTGCAGCTAGATCTCTCATAGCGAGCGGTGGGGACCGGCTTGCGGGCGGTGCTCACGCTTGGTCCCTGGCTGCGGATAGCGTATAGGCCTCCAGCTCAGTTCTGCCCTGCACGACTGCCGGTAGGCTGCACACAATGAGTAGCACACCAGAAGTGCCCCGGGAATCTTCCAACTACAGGCCAGGCGAGCCTCTCCGATCGTGGACTAGCGGCGAACCGATCTCTCCGGTTGACGCAGAATTGATCATTCTTGCGTCAGAGTCACTTGCTTCCCTTCGCCGGCTCATCGACGGGGATCACCTTTCGGACGAAGACCTGATTGCATTCGGGAGGCTTAATTCCAATTGTGTATTGCGGTGGTACGAACCGATTGTGAGCCTCGTCCGGGAGCCCCAAATCGATCCTGAAGTGATCACACTTTTGAAGGCATCGGTGCCTGGACTCGACTCCTAGAATCCTCGTCCCAGCGCAGCCCGGGATGTCCCGTTACTCGTCGAAGCGAGCGACGCTTGAGCATTTCGCATGCTCGGCCGAGTACCCGGTAGGGATCGGTTAACGGGCGCGTTCCGAGGGGAGACATTCGGTCGGCAAAGGAGAGTCCAAAATAGTGCTCCGTGGGGTTTTTCGCGTACAACCGACGAACCTAAAGGGATCCTTCGACGAGGCGAAGAGGCAATTCCGCAAGGCTTTGGATGGTTCCCTCCCGCATCGAGCCTTCGCGGTTGAGATGTAAGGCTTGTAGCCCCGCGTTCCGGGCTCCTTCGACATCGACTCGGTAGTTGTCTCCGATATAAAGGGTCGCCGCCGGCGACACATTCATGCTCCTGCAGGGCTGTAAGAACGCCTCTTGTGCCGGTTTGGCGTGGTTTATATGTTCGGAGCTGAATACCCGGTCGAGGAGGGGTTCGAGCCCGATTCTGTTGACTTTGGACGTCTGCTGGTCGTGGTTCCCGTTGGTGATGACGCCCACCGGCATGCCGATGGCCCGGAGGTTCTTCAATGCCGGCGCCGCGTCTGGAAAGGCCATCCAGGCGTCCTCGTAGTTCTCGAGGTATTTGGTGAATAGCTCATCGATTCGGGCGCTCGTTTGGGGAACTGAGAGCCCGGCTAACGGGAGGAACTGGCGGAGTCGCTCACGGCGCTGTTCCTGGAATGTGAGTTCCTTCGCGAGGAACCGGTTGTAATTGACTTCCTCGATTTGAAACCAGCTACGTGTCAGTTCGTTGGAACCCTTCGTTCCAAGATGTTGAAGAAAAGCATCCACGCCGGCACGGGCGGATGACGGATGATCGAACAGAGTGTTGTCTAGATCGAACAGGACGGCTCGAATTTGCACCCGCCAAGCGTAGCCTGCTGTTCCTCATATTGCCGACGGACCTGTTCTGCCGCGGGATGGTCGGCACCATGGGCTCCAGTCATCACGTCCAGCCGGAGCGGCGGTGGCAGCCGGATACGGTGTTGCCGACCAGATCGCCGCGGCGTAGTCGAGCAACTCAATCGAAGTCCTGTCGGTCATTCACTGCTGCCCCACTAGTGAAGAAGAACGTAGAAAACAATCACCAACGCGGGAAAGAGCGCCTGGCCGATGGCGCTGACCAGAAGGCGCTTCTCCGTGACCCAGAGCCAGAAACCAAGGAAGACGTGGCACGCGCAGCAGAAGATGATTATCGCCGACCCGCTGGCGGGACTGCTTGAGAAGTTCACCAGCCACAGGCCCACAGCGATGCCCAGGCCAAATGTGATGTTGTAGGCGCCAACATTCATCGCCCACATCCGCACTGCGCGCACGTCTTCCGGCCTAATGAGGAAGATTCGGTAAAACCGTTGATCGCCATGGAAGAAGATCTCCAGTATGCCAACGCTGATCAGCGCCAGACCGGTGGATCCGGCGAGTATCTGGCTCAGCAAATTCATGCCGCGCTCCTATAGTCCTGCAATCGCCGCCTCTTTGCGTGCAGGTTACGCTTCAGGCGCCAAGACCTTCAAGGGGTTCTGCAGACGATCTCAATCAACCATGCCCACCCGCCTCCAGCCCCGCGCCAACAGCCGCAACAAACGCGTCCGTCTCCGCTGACCGTCGACTCTTCAGCCACAGCGCCGAGGTCCGCCATGCCAACGGATCACCAACCAAAGGACGCCACACTATCCCCGAAGGAAGAGGCGTCCACGGCTCCTCATTGAAGTGCACCCCGCGGCCGGCCAGGATCAGCCCGTGCGTGAAGTGCTGATTCCGCGCATGAACGATAGCCGCAGGAAGATACCCGGCATCCCGGCACGTGTGCAGGAACGAGTCATACAAGGTCGGTGCCATGTGCCGCGGGAAGATGATCAGTGGGCTCCCGGCTAATTCGCCTAAGCGCACGGAAGAAGCCGACGCGAGCGGATGCGAAGCATTCAGCACCACCCCCAACGCACGTGAAAACACCCGCCCCGACTCGAAACCCACGCTGCTCAACGGGTGGCGCACCACCGCGACGTCCAGTTCGCCGTCGCGCAGTCGCTCAACCTGCTCAACGGTGGTGAGCTCGTGCAGGTTCAGCAGAACGTCAGGCGCAGACGCAGCAAAAGAAGAAACCATCGTGGACAAGGCAATCGGGTTCGTATCAGGCGGCACGGCCACCTGCAGGATTCCCGAAGCGCCAGGCCGGATCCGACGCATCGATTCCTGCGCCATGGCCACGTGATCCAGTACCCCACGCGCGTGCTCCAGCAGCAACGCCCCTGCTTCGGAGAGCTCCACACCGGTCCGTCGACGGTGAAACAACTGCACTCCGAGCTCTTTCTCCAGGTCCTTGATCCGCTGGGAAAGCGGGGGCTGGGCCATGTGTAAACGCTGTGCAGCACGCCCGAAATGCAGCTCCTCGGAGAGCACCACGAAGTACTTGAGATGGTGGAGGTCCATCGCGGCACCATATCAGTTTGGTATCAAGGTGAGTAGATATTGATGTTAGACGGGTCACATTCTCCGATGGTCAGATGGGAATCAAGAAAGCCCCAACGAACCGAAGGAAACCCCCAATGTCCCAGGATGTCCTCTTCGAACAAAACGGCCCCATCGCCACCATCACCCTGAACCGCCCGGAGAAGCTCAACGCCTGGACCGAGGCCATGCGCAGCGAACTCATCGACTACCTCGAAGGCCTCAAAGGCAACGATGAAGTCCGCACCGTCATCCTCGCCGGCAGCGGCCGCGCGTTCTGCGCCGGGCAGGACCTGGCTGAGACCGCATCCATGAACCCCGAGGATCACGTATCCGCCGAGGCCTGGATCGACGGTTTCGATCGCCTCTACCGCGCCGTCCGCAACCTCGACCAGATCACCATCGCTGCGGTCAACGGCGTCGCCGCCGGCTCCGGTTTCCAGTACTCGCTCCTCGCCGACCTCCGCGTCGGTGACTCCAAAGTCCGCATGGGCCAACCCGAAGTCCTCTCCGGCATCCCCAGCATCACCGGCATCTGGGCCATGTGGAGCATCCTCGGCAAGTCCAAGACCTCCCAGTTCGTCCTCACCGGCGAACTGGTGGACGCTGCGGAGGCCCAGCGTCTCGGCCTCCTTAACTACTTGGCGGACGACGGCGGCACGCTGGCCTACGCCCTGGAACTCGCCTCGCGCTTGAGCCTCCTTCCTCCGGGCGCAGTCCGCCTGACCAAAAACCGACTGCGCAGCCTCGAAGACGACGACCTCACCGATGCCATGGCAGAAGCCAAGCGCGTGCACCGCGAGGCCTACGGCACCGGCGAGCCCCAGCGCGAAATGGCCCGCTTCCTCGCCGGCCGCCGCTGATCGGACGGGAAAACACCATGAAAACAGCAACCCAGGACCGCTACACCGAACTACGGAACAGCCACCATTGGGAGGTGCCGGAACTCTACAACATGGCCGTCGACGTCGCCGACCGGCACCCAAGGGACAAGCGCGCACTCATCCTGGAGTCCGCCGTCGAAGGTCAACGTGAGGTGAGCTGGGGCGAGATTCAGGACCGCTCGCGGCAGATTGCCGCCACGCTCCGACAGGCCGGCATCAAGAAAGGTGACCGGGTCGCCGTCTTGCTCCCGCAACGCGCAGACACCCCGGCCGCGTACCTCGGTGTGCTCCGCACCGGCGCCATCCTGGTCACGATGTCCCTGCTCTGGGCGGCTGAGCCGATCCGCTTCCGGCTGGAAGACAGTGGCGCGTCGGTGATCATCGCCGAGGACTCAGCGAAGCACCTGTTCGAGGACTACGAGGGCACGTTCATCGACATCGACAGCCCGGCCATCAAGGAGGCGCCCACAGAATTCCAGGACGTCGAAACCAAGGCTGACGACCCCGCCCTGATCTTCTACACCTCGGGCACCACCGGCCGCGCGAAAGGAATCGTTCACGCACACCGGACCCTGCTTGGCCACAATGAGTTCGAGTACTGCCACCAGATTGGCGACGGCGACGTGTTCTACGGCGCGGGAGACTGGGCATGGTCGCTGGCCAAGCTCATGGGCCCGCTCAGGCTCGGTGCCACGCACTTGGTTTTCCGGCCCAGTGGCGGCTTCGACCCCGCAGCCCTGCTGGAGAGCATGAGCCGCCACCGCGTCACCAGCGCGCTGGTCAATCCGACGTTCCTGCGCAAGATGCGCGAAGACGTGCCCGACGCCGGTGCTCGCTTCCCGCTGTCCCTGCGGACGGTTTGTTCGTCCAACGAGCCGCTGACGCCGGACCTGATCACCTGGTTCGAGTCGCAGTACGGGGTGACCCTGCTCGATTACTACGGTTCCACCGAGTCCTACCCGCTGCTGGGCAACTACCCGGACGTGCCAGTGAAGCCAGGGTCCATGGGGCGTCCACTTCCTGGATGGGACGTCCGGTTGCTGGACGAAAATGAGCAGGAAGTGGCCGCGGGCGAGACCGGCGAGGTTTGCCTCCGCGCGCGATCCAACCCCCAATTTCCCTTGGGATACTGGAACATTCCGGAGGCGTCCGCCACCGCGTTCGGAGGCGATTGGTACCACACCAAGGACCAGGCCTACGCGGACGATGACGGCTACTTCTGGTTCCTGGGGAGGACCGACGACGTCATAAAAACCTCCGGCTACCGCGTTGGACCCTATGAGCTGGAGGCCGTCATTCGCGAACTCGATCCCGTCAGAGACGTGTCCGTCACCGGCGTGCCCGACGAGCTTCGTGGCCAGTCCATCAAAGCCTGGATCGAACTCATGCCCGGTCACGCTGGGGGAGCGGACCTGAGCGAAACCATCGTGGCGCACGTGAAAGAGAACTTCTCCCGCTTCGCCTACCCACGATTCATCGAATACGTCACCGCGCTGCCGAAGTCGGCCACCGGAAAAGTCCAGCGGGCCCAGCTCCGCGAACTCCCACACGTTGTAGCCTCTCCCCGCCCCGAAGGACAACAATCATGAATACGATGACCCAGAAAGTTGCTGACACCGAGTCTTCCCCCCGGCGCAGCCTCAAGCGCGTCGCCGCGGCAGCCGCCGTCGGAAATTTCGTCGAATGGTTCGACTCCGCGGCATATGCGGTCATGTCCGTCACGATCGCGAAGCTCTTCTTCCCTGATTACTCCACGACGGCGTCACTTCTGGCCGTGTGGGCGATCTTCGCCGGCGGCTTCATCGCCAGGCCGCTCGGGGCAGCCTTCTTTGGACGCTACGGTGACCGGATCGGCCGGAACAAGATGCTCGGCCTGTGCGTGCTGATCATGAGCGCAGCAACATTCTGCATCGGTATCCTGCCGACTTTCTCGGTGATCGGCGTGTGGGCTCCGATCCTGCTGTTCCTGTTCCGCGCGGTGCAGGGCTTCACAACGGGCGGCGAATACACGGGTTCCTCGGCCTTCATTGTTGAGTACGCCCCGGAAGGAAAGCGCGCCACGTACGCCAGCATTATCCCGGCCACCGTTGGGCTGGCCTCGGTTGCCGGTGCGCTGCTGGGTGCTGCAATTACCGCGACGTTGAGCACTGCAGACCTTCAGGCCTGGGGTTGGCGGATTCCGTTCCTACTCGCGGCACCTCTTGGTTTGATTGGCCTGTATATCCGCTCCAAGGTGGACGACACTCCCGTGTTCCGCGGTTTGGAAAAGACGGGCGAAGTGGCAAAGCGACCCCTGGGCGATGCCATCCGAATGTGCTCCCGCCAGATCTTCACGCTTTTCGGATACAGCATCACCAACGCCATCGCTTACTACCTGATGAGCAGCTACATGATCGCGTACATGACCTCGAGCCTTGGCTACTCCTCGGCCGAATCCATGATCACGAGCGTGATCACGATGCTGGTGTACACGGCTGTTTGTCCTCTGGCTGCACGAGGCAGTGATCGGTATGGACGCAAGAAGATGTTGCTGGTGGCTTGTGTTGGCTTCGTGGTGATGACCATTCCAGCGTTCTCCATCATGCCGCTGGGTCTCGGCTTCGCGATCCTTGGTACGAGCGTCCTGGGTGCGTTGGTAGCCGTGATCGGTACGTCCAACGTGCCGGCACTGGTGGAGATGTTCCCCTCCTCGGTCCGGGCCTCCGGCTCAGCGATCGGGTACACCCTGGCCTACGTACTGTTCGGTGGAACGGCTCCCTTCGTTGCTACCGGCTTAGTAGCTGGCTTCGGAACCCCGCTGGCTCCGGCCTTCTACCTGATGGGCATGGCTCTGGTGTCCGCAGTAGTTGTGGTCCTGTTCTTCCGCGAGACAAAGGACCTGTCGCTGTCGCGGACCACGGTTCTGTAGAGGCGTTCAGCTTGAAACTGGGTTGGGCTGGGCGCTCGTCAGCGCCCAGCCCAACCTCTTTTATGCCCGCTGAATATTGGCGTTTAGGCCAGCCCGAGGGCAAACTCCTCAACCCGTGTGAACACTTCAGCTTGGGCTTGTTGGGAGGCCCGCCAATCGTCCGGAATCTGCAAAGAGTGGTCGGCTCCAGGCACTTCAAAGAACGTTCCTGCACTCTCTGATTTACGACCGCCGTCCCACAGTTTGTCCTGCGAACCACCGATGAAAAGGTCGTCCTTCGACGAAGCACCGATGGTGCTTCTGACCCGCTCATCTGTGAGCAGTGGTGTCAGCCAGATGCCGGGGATGCGAGCTTCCTCGGCCCACGGAATGCTCAAAGTACTGAACGACTTCGCGACAATCAATCGTTGATCGGCGGCGGGTGAGGCGGCAAAAGCTTGCTCGGCAGCCTCGGCCGCGAACTCGTGAGGGGCAGCACTGGGCGAATCGTCAGCAGTCCACCGGACGGCCTGAACATGCCAGCCCAGAGATCCCAGCATTTCGCCAGCCCAGAAGAGGACCGGACCCTCCACGGGATATCCGGAACCGGGAAGCAGAACAGCGACCTTGGTTTTCTCCGGGTGATCGGGGGAGGCTTTTGCCCAGGTGAAAGATTCCATAAGGCATGCTACTCCGCGACTGGTTCGCGACAACCTAAAATCGATGGATGAATTGACTGGTCCGAACTGTTGAAGTCCCGTAGGGTCCTTGGATGGGGAAAAAATTACGCAAAACACTGCTGTCTTGTTTGATCATGGCAGCCATCCTGGGGACCACCAGCTGTGCGATTCCGGGAGGGGTGAGCACGGCGCCGACTGATGCTCCGACACCAAGCACGCCCCCGCAAGTGTGTCGCTCTGTGGAGGGAATCCCGGTGGTGACGGAGGACTGTGTGGTGGTGGATCCTGAAGCGGCCATGGCGGCGAACGAGCTGTACCGCCAGCGAAGAGCCCTGACGCCGGACATGCGGGAACATCTCAATTCCTATCTTGAACCCGCTCGAAAGGCACTTGAATCACTCAGCGAGCCCACCACCGCACCTGCCGTAGTGGAAGCGTTCGGCTCTGTTGGACTTACGGACGCGGTGCAGACGGATGACAACGGAAATGGTGTGCGGTTTGGGGCAGCGTCGCCGCAAGGCGGATGCCTCTTCGGATACGTGGCTCTCGACGGCAAGGTCGACATTTCTACCGGCGGCAGCATTATGGACGGTGGCTGCCTGGAGATGCCCGGGCACTGAGCCCCATCTCTTGGGATCCGGCCCTGTTTCTTCCACCACCTAGGCCACCCCCCAACCACCACCTAGACGCCCCCAAATAACCCCTAATTTCGGCCGATTCACCACCTAGTTTCCGCTTTCCGCCCTGTGGCCCTTCGGCCCGCCCATAGTGTCCTTCTCATAACGAGCACCCGGAAAATCGCCGGGGCCGCTCCGGAGAAGAGTGCACAACTATTGGGGGTTGGGTCATTGAAGCTGAGTCAGCAACAGAGCATTGCCGCCGCTGTGGATCAGTGGATCACCGGCATTCCGGGGCGTATCCCGGGCCACGTCATTTTTGTCGAGAATCCTGACCACACCGGCTACGCGAAGACGCTGGCCGGCGAGGACTCCACCATCCTGGTCCTCAACGGGGACAACACGGACCCGGGCATTGTGCCCGTCACGGGAGCCTTCGATGTCGCAGGAGAAGAACTCCTGGTGGACGGCACGCTGAGCCTGGAAATCCAGGACTATGTGGCCATCCCGTTCGTGAACCTGGTGGGCGTGACCGTGGTCAGGATAACCACCAAAGAGGACTGGCAGGCCTTCTTCGACGACGCCGAGGAAGCCTGCCGAACAGGCCACTTCGTCCAGCAACTTACCGAGGTCAATGCGGTGCTGGCTGAGCGGGGACTGCTGAGCGGGGCGCCGAAGGACAATCTCCTTCTGGCCAGGCTCCACATCACGTGGGGTGGATCCGTTCTCAGCGGACCCTACGGAACCAAGATCGGCACGGTTGGGGACGCTCTCGCTGACCTGCGGATCAGGTCCATCGCCCTCCGGCCGGAATCCGCCGTTGCCGCGGCCTACTACCCCTGGGACATCTACGAGTCGCTGGCCGCCAAACCGTGGATTGCCCGCTATCTGGCCGCGTTGGACGCCTGGAAGTTCGTAGCCCGCGAGGACCGTGCCGCCACCAGGCTGGTGGGATTCGGAGCCAGCCTCTACGGCGCAGCGCTGCGGGATGGCCTGCCGTCGGCACACGCTCCCTTCATCCTGAAGCAGGGGAACGACCATACCCTCCTGGACGCCAAAACCGGGCGTCTCTTCAAGATCGGTCCAGACGCCGCAGCCATTATCGAAGCCGTTTCCAACCTTCGCGACGTCAAGGTAGCTGCCATCGCAGCAGCGCCGGCCCTCAAAGTCCCAGCCGCGCTCGCCGAGGAAGCCGCCCATGCTGTGCTTGACCGGTTTGGGCAACTCGGTATCGACATTGTTGGTGCACGCTGATGACCGTTGTGCCGATCCTTCCCACCCCCAGGACCCAACTTCCGCTCTGGGTACCACTCGTCTCCCAGCATGACTTTGCAGGGGAAAGCCACACAGCGGTCAGTGCCAACGGAGTCCATGTCACCTTCAACGACGGACGGCAACGCCTATGCGCCAAGAGCGGGCTCTGGAACACCAACCTGGGTTACGGAAACGAGAACATCGCTGAGGCCGTAGCCCAGGAACTCCGCAAGGCGTCCTACCTGCCGCTATTTCGCACGGCTCATCGCGCGGCCATTGAAGCCTCCAAGGCCTTGGTGAACCTGCCGTCCCACAGCTTCCAGCGCGTCCTCTTCTCTACCTCCGGAGGCGCTGCCAACGATGCCGTGATGAAGCTGGCACGCCAGTACTTCGTCCTGGACGGGCAGCCTGACCGGAGACTTGTCGTCGGGCTGAAGGGCAGCTATCACGGGCTGACGTACGGAAGCCAAGCACTGAGCGGCGACGAACTGGGACAAGCCGTGTACGGAGTGGACCGGCGGAACATCCGGCACATCAGTTTTGACGACGACGGCGCGGAACTGGCGCAGCTCATGCACAGGGAAGGCCACAGGGTTGCAGCGGTCGTCATGGAGCCCGTGCTGGGTTCAGGGGCGGAAGCGGTCCCGGCCGCTTTCATCGAAGCGGTCATCAAATACCGGGACCAGCACGGCTTCCTCGTGGTGGCCGACGAGGTAGCCACCGGATTCGGCAGGGTGAATGGCTGGTTCGCGTCGGACGACTGGCCCCAACAGCCGGACGTCATCGTGACGTCTAAAGGACTGACCAACGGCACCAGCGCCTGCGCCGCCCTTCTGATCGCACAGCGGGTCACGGAGACTTTCGACAAGAACGAGTCCGTCTTCGTTCACGGGGAAACGCAGGCCGGCACGCCGGCAACGTGTGCGGCGATCCTCAGCACCATCGCCGAGATGAAACGACTGGACCACAACACCCTGACCAAGCAGGTGGCCTCTGGCCTCAGCAACCTCATCGAGGACCTGCAAAACACTCGAGGCATAGGCAATTCCACGGGCCGCGGCTGCATGAGGGCCATCAAAATGCTGTCCCGCAACGGAACACCCCTTTCATCAAACGGCGTCCTTGCCGTAGTACGGCGCATCCACGAAGCCGGGGCAATCGTGCAAGCAGGGCCGGGACGAATCCAACTCCTGCCCGCGCTGACGTACACCCCGGAAAATTTTGAAGAACTCCATGCCGCCATAAGAACTGGCCTGGCCGCCGCCGAAAAAGATGGGGTCTTCATATGATCGCCGACCACATCTGGCGGACCCGCTGCGTCATCCTCGACGACGGCACGGCGTCCAAGTACATCGGCGGCCTGACACGAGGACGGACGGGATTGGTGGTGGACAGCCACTTGGGAGGACACCGGGACAAGCTGTTGGCCGGCAACCTCAACGGTGCACCGGTCCTGGAGCTGCACGCAACGCCTGTCACCGTGGAAACTGTCCGGACCGTGGGCAGCTTCATCCGCGAAAACGGACTTCAGACCGTAGCCGGACTCGGCGGAGGCTCAGTCCTGGATGCGGTCAAGCTCGCCGCGCTGTTCACCGCAGATCCGAGCCTGGCCATCTTCGCCGAACGCCATGCCAAACGCTCAGGCCTCCTGGTCCTCCCGCCGGTGACCAACCCCAAGGAACGCCCCAAGACCATACTGATGCCGTCCACCGTGGGGACCGGCGCGGAAGTCAGCGCAGTAGCGTGCCTGGACACCGCCGTCGGACGCCGTTTGATTGTCTCGCGTCACCTGACAGGTGACGCTGCACTGCTCGACGCCGGACACTTCGCCACCCTGCCCAAGCAGCTGGTTTACGAGGGGCTGCTTGAAGCATTTCTGCGGGTGGCCGGGACCATGATCGGCAGCCACCACAGCATGTTTGACGACGACGGCCATGCACTCATCAGGCGGATAGTGCAGTTGGGGCAGCAGCTGTCCCGCAAGGATGCTCCGGAGCTGAGGCTGGCCGCCGCCCGCCTGAGCATGGAAACGCACACCGGCTGGGCGCTGATGGGGCGCAACCCTTACGGCGCCAAACACTGGTACGTGGCGAACGAGCTCGCCTATGTCACGGGCGCGCGGAAGATGACGGCGACGGCCTCGCTGATTGGCCCTATCTGGAAGGAAATCGGCGAGGGTGCCGCAGGATGGGGCGATTCCACACGGCTCAACCACCTCTGGAACATGGTGACGGCAACGGAACCTTCCCTGGATCCAGATCCCGGGCGGGGCATTGACGAGTTGATGTGGCAGTGGGGCATCACGGGGCTCCCATCCATCACCGAGGAAATCCTGGTACGCACCACGGACGCGTCCATCCGCAACTGGGGTGGCGGGCTTCCGATGCTGCGAGGCATCGACGCCGCACAGATCCAGCACGTCCTCAACGCTGCTGCGGGAGGACCCCACATCTTGCCAGGCCCCACGGGCAATCTACGAGAGGCAGGAGAGAGGGGGTGAACACATGAACAGCACCAACGCACTCAAGAGCCTGGACCTCCACATCCAGGAGCTGGAGCCCATGGACGTTCCGGATGACTGGGACGAACGCATCAAGGGCATTTCAGCTGGACTGGCACTGGTAGGTATCGCCGTCGCCATCACCTGATCTCCAGCTTGGCAGCCACACCACAGCAGCAGCGAAGGGAGGTGAACGCGAATGCAAAAACAGCTCAACATCTCCATCCAGGAAATCGAGTCGCTGGACACCCCTGACTTCCAGAACTGGTTCATCGGGGTCTCGCAGGGAGTCGCAATCGGCATCATCGCCGTCAGCATCACGTAGTGCCCGTCTGCAGCATCCACACAACAACAAGGAAGGAGGAACCAATGATCGCAAACTCGACGCTCCAGCTGTCCATCGAAGAGCTGGAGAACCTCGACACCCCGGACGATACACCGTGGTACATCCGGGTTGGTGACGTCATCATCATCGCCGGCATCGTCGTCGGAATCGCCGCCACATAGCCGGTGCACGCGGGTGGTGCCTCGTTCCGTCCCACCCGCGTGCATCCCCGGACCACTCTCAACCTCCCGGAGAACACGAGCTGATGAACATCGCAAAAGATAAGACCGCCGACGCCGTTCTGCGGGTCCTGGGCCACGTGGATCCTCCAGAGGATCTTTACAGCGTTTCAGGCTCCCGTCTCTATGACCTTGTCACCGCCAACGACCTGACGGAGCTGCCAGAGATCCTCACCGCTGCGCGCAAAACAGCGGGGCCCATCCTTGAGTTGGCTGCCGGTTCCGGGCGGATTACCCGGCCCCTCCTCACCCTGGGACGTCCGCTGACCGCCGTCGACTCTTCGCGGGAGATGCTGGCCCTGCTCAAGACGAAGGTGGAAACGCAGGCCTTCAACCCGCGCGGTGTTCGGGTGGAGATGGTGGAGGCTGATATGTCCAGCTTTGAGCTCGACGGCGGATACGGTTGCGTGGTTCTGGGCGCCAGTTCCATCACTCTCCTTGACCCGGACGGCAGACGTGCGTTGTTCCGCAGGGTCCGCCGCTGCCTGGGCCCGGAGGGTCGGTTCCTCCTGACCGTCCTGAACGCGGACAGCCACCATGAGTCAGAAGACAACGACGGCGGCACAACAGTTTCGCCGTTGGGCAAGGACTCGTTCCTGATCACCACGGAAAGCCGCGACCCAGCCAACGGTGCCCGCCACGTCACCATGATCCACGTCAGTTTCGGTGAGGGCGGCACGTATCGATCTTCCGCGTACTCCAGCGACATCGCGTTCGTCAGCAACAGCCTCATCGAAGAAGAAATCACTGCTGAGGGCTTGACCATCCTGGAACGCAGGCCGGTCCGCATTGCCACACGAACCCCTGGCCTGGACGACATTGAGCTGTGGGTGTGCGGCGTATGAGCATCGATCCTGTACGGACCCTCGATCCGTCGCTGGGCCTGGTGTCCGAGTCGGCGGTGTACGTTCCCAACGAGGTTGGGCTGTGGCGGACCGCCGGTGTGCTGGCACATGGGCGGGCATCGCAATCAGGGTTCGCCTCCGCAGTCGGGGCCTTTGACGTCAGGAAACGCGACTCCATCACCCGGGGTGCGGGAGAGGCTGTGGAACGGTTTGCGTTGGCCCCGGCGCCGGCGGATTCCGAGCACCTCGTTGCTGAGGCCGGGAGTGTGGACCTGCGGATCGACTTCATCACGGCAGGACTGGGGCGACCATCTGCGCTCGCCTACGAATTTCCCTGGTACCGGGCCAGCAACCTTCTGACCGGAAGGGCCTCGCATATTCCGGCGCCGGTGGTGGACTACTGCCCCGGCCACACGGAGGCGAATCCGTGGGACCGCTTCTTCGATCCGTCTCCCAATGGTGCAGCATCGGGTCCATCGGAGGCCTTTGCGCAGATTGCGGGCATCGGGGAAGTGCTGGAACGGGATGCGTTCCTGGCCGCTTGGCACCAGCGGACACCCTTGTTCAGCTTTGATGTGGCGTCTCTGCCCGAAGCGTTCCGTTCTACTTCGGAGGGGCGGAGCCTCTTCTTGCTCCTCGGGGCGGCGAAGTCTGCCGGCGTCGAACCGTTGTTGGCTTTCATCCCGCAGCACGGCAGCCCGCTGGTAACGGCGGTGTGCGTGATTGCTGACGAGGCCCGTTTTGGTGCGGTAGGGCTCAAAGCAGCCGCCCATCCTGTGTCCGCTTTGCGTGGAGCACTTCAGGAAGGACTCCAAATCCGGGAGCTGTTCCAAACCCGCTCCCGTCCGCAGTCTCCCGCGGCGGTGACGGATGACGATTCCCGGGCCGACTTCTGGACTACGCCCGCCGCCATTCACGGGTTGCTCCGGTGGGTCCGGTCCTTCCATCCGGCGGATCTCCCCGAAATCCAACCCGCGCCGGACGTTGAAACTCTGGTGCGATACCTCGCGGGGAGGGACATCCAAACGCACTGGGTGAGCCTCACCCACAGGCTGCCCGCGGCAATCCAGGAGATGGGCTGGGTGGCCGGAAAAGCGATCTGCCCCGGCACCGTTCCCCTCACCATGGACGAAACCAAAGGACTGTTCCTGCCCGGCCATTTCTCCACCCCGCACCCGCTGATATGAGCAGGCTCAAAGTGCCCACTGACGGGGCGATCGAGTGGCCAGTGCAGCTTTCCCCGTCGGGGTCCATCGATGCGCCGCTGGCGGCTGCCGGCCCTTGGATCGTAGCCATTAACGGTGTGCCGAAAGCGCGCATCTCCGCCGACGTCGCAAATGTCCTCAAAGCAGTGGATGGCAAGAAGGATCCGGCCCAAGTGGCGCATTTTCTCGGGTCTCCGTGGACAGCCCAGGATGTGGCGGGGATCGTCCGCCAGTTGGCGCACACAGGAATATTCGACGGCGGTGCGGCGCCCGTTGCGGTACGACGGGTCCAGTTCAGGCCGCCACTGACAGTGCAGTTCACCCTGTTCAATCCCGCCCCCTTGCTGCAGTTCTTCCGGCCGATGGTGGCGGCCATGGCACGTCCCGGCATGGCCGCGCTGGCCCTGTTGCTGCTTCTCAGCGGATTAGTGGGTGCGTTCATTGCGGGTCCCAGTATGTGGAGGGTCCTTTCGACGCCGCTTCCGGTGGAGGCGTACCTGTACGTGGTGGCTGCGATGTTCGTGTCGACGCTCCTGCACGAACTGGGCCACGGCATGGCGCTCACATACTTCGGTGGGACACCGCGTCGCATTGGGATCATGCTGTTCTATCTCTCGCCTGCGTTCTTCTGCGATGTGACGGATGGGTGGCGGTTGAGCAGCAAGCAACGAGTGCTGGTTGCCTTGGCAGGGCCCTTGGTCCACGTGGCTCTGGGCAGCATGGTCCTGGCTGGCCAAGCGCTGCTTCCTGAGTCATCGGTGAAGGATGCCGCGGTCCTTTATGGCGTCATTTGCTATGCAGTGGCCGTGCTGAACCTCTTCCCTTTCATCAAGCTGGACGGCTATGTGGCTTTGATGTCTGCCGTGGACATTCCCCACCTCCGTAAGAAGTCCTTGGATGCCTTGGCCGATGTGGTCAGCTTCCGGGTCCTCGGATCCCGACGCGCGCTGGGCCGCGGCGGCCTGCTCCCATGGTTTGGACTCGCCAGTTTTGTTGCCGGAATAGCCTTCATGGTGATCGGCTACCAACGCCTGGTGCCGGTCTTCCTTCAATTGGGATTCGTGGGACATCTGGTGGTCCTCGCGGTCCTGTGCCTATTGCTCGTCATGGCACTCAGGGGAGTGATCCGGTTCTTTCAGGCTGCGGCCGCCAAGGGGAGTCCGCGCTGGAGGCGGATCCTGGTGGTGGTGCTGGGGCTTTTGACCGTCGGGGTGCTCCTGGCGATCGTCCCCGTCAGGGCGGTGACCGTAGCTGGGTACACCTACCAGGGCGGTCAGCTGAAGATCGTGATGCCGGTCCAAGGTCCGTCCCGGGCACTGTCCCCCGGAGACACAGTCACGCTGCAATCGCAAGGGATGATCCTTCACGAAAACCTGGGCCGGGCAACCATCGGTGACCAACCGCCGTCGAACTCCATGGCACCGCTGGACACGCTGGTCCCCGTAGCCCTCGCAGGCGACAGCCTTCCGGTGATTGCCTTCTCCGGCCACTTGGAATCAGGAACTAATCTTTCGGCCTCCGGGCGGGCCGAAATAGCCAGCCAACACCAGACCAACCTAGGGGAGTGGCTCTGGGCGTCCATCACCAGCTCACCCCTGTGGCCGGCCGGGCAAGCCGGGCCAACTGCAGACTCCACGAAAGGGCAGCCATGACAATTCACGCCAGTTTTGAGCAGTTCAGCAAAAAACGGGGCGCACGTTTCGCCGTCGAGGGCCTGACGTTTGATGTTCCCGCGGGGCGGGTTGTGGGACTAATCGGCCCCAACGGCGCGGGGAAAAGTACCGCGCTCGCCGGCCTCACAGGTCTGGTGGAGGCGACATCCGGTCGCGCAACTGTATTCGGCGTGGACTACCGATCCCTCCGCAGGCCCGCCGGCAGGGTGGGCGTGAACTTGGACGGGATGGACGTCGAGCCTGGGCTGACGGGGCGTCGGCACCTGCAGATCTGCCAGCTCGCCGCCGGTGTGGACAGCGAAAACGTGGAACGGGTTCTGGAGCAGGTGGATCTGGCCGGCGAAGCCAACAAGAAGGTCCGGGACTACTCGCTGGGCATGAAGCAACGCCTGGGGATTGCCTCGGCGTTGGTTGGTAATCCCCAGTTGCTTGTCCTCGACGAGCCCGCCAACGGACTGGACCCCGAGGGCATTCAATGGTTGCGACGCTTTTTGCGGGAGTTCGCTGGCACCGGTGGAAGCGCGCTGGTCTCAAGCCACCAACTGATGGAACTGGAACAAGTGGCGGACCAGGTTGTCATCCTCAAGCAAAGGGTCCTGTTCCGCGGAACCTTGGAGGAGGCCAAAGCAATTGGTGGCGGCAGCCTGGAGACCGCGTACTTCAAGATTCTGGCGGGTGCCCAATGAACGGTGGCGTATTGACCAGCGGCATCCGATCCGAGCTCCTCAGATACGTCAGCGGATACTCCATCCTGGGCATCGTGGCGTTCAGTGCGCTGGTGCCGTGGTTCGTGGCCAACTTCCTTGGCTGGCCGGACAGTTCGGGTGCTTTGTCGGTTTCGGACAACATCAGGATCTTCTGGTCACTGGCCGCGAGCATTGCGCCGGTCGCCACGTTTGCCGGAAGCTATCTGGTCACCCGCGAAGCCTATTACGGGACGCTCCGCCGCACCGTGGTGACAGCCGGAATGACGAACGTGCTGCTGAGTAAATACGTTGCCGCGGTGGTGGTGGGAATCGGCTCCGTAGCCACAGGAATCCTGGTGTGGGGTGGAACCATCGCCTTCTCGCTGCCACCGGATGTTGCCTCGCAGCTCGTGGCCCCGGAGTCGCTGGGACTGTTGCCGGGGGTGTTGGTGGCCTCGGCTCTCGCTGCCGTCTGGGGTTGCTCCCTGGGGTGGATCTTTCAGCACTACTACGCGACGACGATCCTCACGTTGGTGATTCCACTCGCCGTCGAACTGCCGCTGCTTGCGAACGCTCCGGACATGGCCCGCTGGCTTCCGTCCGGCGCTTTGGCGGGAATCGCTTCTGTTCCCTTTCAGGGCCTACTTGAACCCAGTGCGGCGTTTTTCGTGTCCGTGGGATGGCTGCTGTTCGCAGGCTTTGGCGCCGTGTGGTCCCTTCGCCGGAAGGAGCTTTGACGTGGCGTCCGCATTCCTCTCGGATCTTCGGCGCCCGTGGCTGTGGAAGGGCTCGGGTGTTGGCGCCGCGCTGGTGCTGGGCTTTATGGCCTTGATGCTTGTTGCCGCAGCGCTTGAACCCCGCCCGTCCATGGAGGGCTTCGACGAGCCCTTGGTGGAAGCAGGCCTGACGCTCACGCTGACTGCGGCCGCGGTGGTGGGCTCTTTCGCCTTTACCTCCGACTACCGCACTGGTTGTTTCATCCGCCGGGTTCTCCTGTTCCAGCGGAGTCCGGCGTTCCTGGGCCGGGCAGCCTCTACATCACTGGCTGCCCTGATCAGCGGCGCAGTAGTTGGCCTGATCTTTGTCCTGTCCGGGAAACTACTGGATGAATCGTGGCACGTGAGCTTGACCGTTGTCCCGGCCTTCGCGGGACTTGCCGCCATGGGATCGGTGTGGGGGTTCGCAGCGGGTTCCCTCATCCGCAACCACCTGGTGAGCCTGTTCGGCGTGCCCCTTTCCCTGCTGCTCCCGGAGATGCTGGTGGGACCGGATACGACCTTCTTCCCGGTCCTCGCCGCCGACTGGGCAAATCAAACAGCTGTCAACATACCGGCTTGGGGCTCTTACCTCGGAGCAGCGAGCTGGCTTTTAGTAGTCACAGCACTAGCCTTCGGCGTCTTCCTGAAGCGCGACCTCGCCTGACTGTTCAACCCCTTCCCTAAGGAATACAACAATGAACCGCAAACCCTTGATCTGGCTGCTGTTGGCCCTGGTGCTCGCTGCCTATGCTGTCTCGATCTTTGTCTCCAACCAAAGCCAATCGCCGTGGTCCATAATCACCGGAATCATCATGTCGGCCGCATCAGTGGTCATGGTGTGGAGATACAGCTGGGAGCTCAAGAACAACCGCCCATCGTGACTTTGCCGGACGAAGCCCGCCCCTGACGAAGGAGCTATCTGCCGGGTTTGACCGGTTTTACCACTAGCGCCGAACCACCACCGCGCCTGGTCGGCTCGGCAGCCGCGGTCATCTGTCCGTCCTTGCCAAATTCGATGGCCGTCGCTGCCCCGATCTCCGCCGCCGACGTGAAGGCATCACCCGCCGGAACCAGGTCGTGGCCCAACGACTCCAGTGCAGGACCGTAGGCGTCAATGAAGGCGGGCTCGGAACTGACAGTCGCTCCATTTCGAGGTGCAGCCCGTGGCGCAGCAAGGGCCTCGGAGACTGTCATCCCCAGGTCGACGCGGTTCAGGATGGTCTGCAGCACCGTGGTGATAATGGTCGATCCACCGGGGGATCCCAGTGCCAGGAATGGCTTTTGGTCCTTCAAAATGATGGTGGGAGACATTGATGAACGAGGCCTCTTGTTCGGCTCAATCCGATTGGGATCCTTCGGATCGTAAACCGTGCTGAAGTCAGTCAACTCATTGTTCAGCAGGAAACCCCGGCCCGGAACAACAATTCCCGAACCACCGGTCTGCTCGATGGTCAGCGTGTACTCCACTACGTTGCCCCACTTGTCGGCGACGGTCAGGTTCGTCGTCGAGATGTTCTCTGTATCCGTTTCATTGGCGAGGGGCGCCGCGGCAGCCGGGCACGCGCCGTCGTACGTTTCTATGTTGCCGGGGGCGACAGGTTTGGGAGCGGCCGCAGTCGGATCGATTTCGCAGGAGCGTTCCTTGGCGAACACATCGTTCAGCAAAGTACCGGTGGGGACATTCACGAAGGCGGGATCACCCACGTAGGCGCCGCGGTCCGCGAAGGCGAGCGAGCTGGCCTCGAAGTAGTGGTGCAGGGCATCTGCGGGTTTCATGCCCTTGAGGTTGTAGTTTTCCAGGATGTTCAGCGCCTCGCCCACCGTGGTGCCGCCGCTGCTGGACGGAGCCATGCCGTAGACGTCATAGCCGCGGTACTCCACTTTGGTGGCGTCCTGGTCCAGCGCTTTGTAGTTGGCTAGATCCTGGGTGGTCATGAACCCCACCGGGACGGGAAGCCTGGTTTCCGCGGTCTTCGGCGGCGCCTGCACGGTCTTGGCGATCTCCTCTGCGAGCGGACCTCCGTAGAAGGCGTCGGTGCCCTCCTTGGCGAGCAGCCGGTACGTCGCGGCGAGGTCGTGGTTCTGGAAGACACTTCCGACGGCGGGAGCGTCACCACCGGGAAGGAACAGGTCCCGGGTTGAAGTGAAAGCGTCAAAGCGGACCTTGTTGTCCAGGGTCTGCTGGCGGAAAGTCTCATCCACCACGAAGCCGCGGTTGGCTACCTTGATGGCGGGCTTCAAGGCTTCGCCTAAGTCCAAGGTTCCCCAACGTTCCAGCGCGCGTTCCCAGGTGGCAGGGGTGCCGGGGACCCCAACGGAGACGCCGCTGGTGACCAGGTCGGGCGTGAACTTGTAGGGCTGCTTGGTGGCAGGGTCAATGAAAGCGTCGTTGGGCATGCCGGCCGGAGCGGTTTCACGACCGTCGATGGTGCCCACTTGCTTGGTCTTCGCGTCGTAGAACACGAAGTAGCCGCCGCCTCCAATGCCGGCGCTGTACGGTTCGGTGACGCCGAGGGTGGCTGCCGCTGCGACCGCGGCGTCTGCCGCGTTGCCGCCCCTCTTCAGTACTTCAATGGCGGCCGCGGAAGCCTCGGGATCCACGGTGCTCACGGCACCCCCGTAGCCGGTGGCCGTTGCGTTCTTGTCGGTTGAGCGCGGATCGGCGAAGGCGGGACTGGCCATCGCCCCGCTCGTCGCCGTTAGGGCCAAGGCTGCCGTTACAGCGGCCAGCTGACGTCTCACATGTGTCATGGTTCCTCCCAGAGTTGTTCCAGACGGTGATGTGGGTGGACGGTCCGGTCACCCTACCCCGGGGCGCTGCAAGGGGACAACGGTTGTCATTCGGGTGGGTTTGGGGGTAAGGCGAGGCTCGAGTGAGCCTATTCGTCCGCTCCCTTTACACGGAGATCACCGATGATGGCTGCGGGGGTTCGGAGAACGGGGCAGGCCCAAACGCCTTGGGCGCCTACCAGTTGAGCGGCCATGGGGTGATTGTTGGGATGCCAAGGACACTGGGGCCAATTGCTGTTGGTGGGGCCGTTTTCTTCGATCACCCATTCCTGGACCTGGTCCGCTACTGATACCAACTGTTCGGCCCGTGGTAGGTCGCGCCTGACCGACACACCTTGTCCCGATGAGTCGCGGACGCTGTAAATCATTGCCGAGAGTGCCTGAGGGTCGTCGTTCCAAGCAAGATCTTCGACGCCTGGTTCCTCAAGACCGCTGGACCTCACATCCTGTAGAACGTGCCTGATGATCTCTTCAATCTTTGCTGCCATGGATGCCTCTCTGGCTGGAACCACTACGTCGACGCAACGGTACACCGGGTAGCGAGAAGGTATCGTTCCTAGGATGACGAGGCCAGACGACCAAGACATGCGAGGCACGTTGCGTGAGGCCGGGAAGCCGTGGGTCCATCTCGCGCCGGACTACGAAAAGGCCCGGGCTCGCGAGGACTCGCTGGACCGATTGGTGGAGTGGCCGGCTCAGCGCGAAATTTTGGGAGACGTTTCAGGGCGCTCCGTGCTGGATCTTGGCTGCGGCAATGGGGGGAAGCTCGTTGTACTGGTTCACGACGGAGCCGTTGCCTCGATTGGTGTCGATATCAGCGGGAACTTTGTCGCTGATAGACCCCCAGGCCTGGAACTCATCAACGGCGACTTGTCAGACTTGGCAGCGATTCCTGAACTGGCGCAACGGAAGTTCGATCGCATTCTGTTCCTCCAGTCGTTCGGATACACGCCTGACCCGGTCCGCACCCTCCGGGAGGCCAAATCGCTTTTGAAAGATGACGGCTACATTCTGTTGACCAGAACGCAGCCGATCCGATATGCCCTGGAGCGAGCTGAAGAAAACTCCACGTCGTTGGGTGAGGAGTACTTCTCGGGTACTACGTTCTCCTATCGCAGCGGATGGAATGAACGCATTGCACTGACAAAGCGTTCTTACACGGTCTCTGATTTGCTCAATATCTTTAGTGCTGCGGGCCTATGGATAGAGACCGCCGCTGAACCGCAACTATCTGAGGATGCGGGCCGCCGCCATCCCCACAAGCTGGCATGGATGAACAAGTACCTCGGAATCATCATTTTCAAGCTTCGCTCACTTGACCAAACGAAGGAGTGACGCATAGATACCGCCCCTGAATTCGTCAGATACCAGTCAACACAAGTGAATACGCGCGGTATCCACGTCGGCATATTTGGCCTGGCTAACGGACTGGCGAAGGACGGAAAGCTAAGCGAAGAGGACCATCGTTGGTGGCGGGACGCGAATGCCTGGTACGACTCCGCCTATCCCGATCCCAACCTCGTTGATCCCACAGTTTATGACCGCACCATCAATCTCCACGCCCAAGCGTGGTTCAAGACGAGTGCCGTGCATTTACTGGACAGGGTCCCCGGCTATCTGGCGTTGTTGGATCGCCACGGGGTGCAATGGGAAGAACTTCGTTCATCAACGCCAGGACGTGTCCTCTACGAAGACGACGTTCAGGTGGTGGTGGTACCGAACCGCTGAGTAGGTACCGTGGAGCCATGGCAATCAACTTTGACGTGCGTCGTGCCGAGCCTGCGGATGCGCTCGACATGGCAAAAGTGCATGTGGATACGTGGCGCGAAACCTACCGGGGCTTGATGAGCGACTCCGAGCTGAACGATCCCGGTCTCCTGGAGTGGCGGGAGAAGTTCTGGACCGCAGCGCTGACTGATCCCCGCTATGAAAAGAACAATGTCGCCGTCGCCTTGCATGAGGATAGGTTTATCGGCATTGCCATGTCAGGTCCCTCATCTGATCTTCCTGAGGAGCCGCAGGAGTTGTACGTCCTTTACGCCTATGCCTCGACCCACGGCTCGGGCGTGGGAGCGGCGCTTCTCAACGCTGTGATCAGCCCTTCCGCACCTGCTGTGTTGTGGGTGGCCGACCCGAATCCGCGAGCCCAAGCCTTCTACCGGAAGAACGGATTCATTGCCGACGGAGCGGTAAAGGTCGACGACGGCGTAAGTGACATCCGGATGGTCCGCACCTTGCAAGCGAACTAGCCCACTGCCGGGGAGTTCCGACGCGCAACAACAACTCGGGCGCCAACACCCGTCAGTCCTATGGCCAGGGCCAGCAAAATCGTCGGCAGTGCCGCTCCGTCGGGGCCGAGGGCCCGCCCGAAGACATCGCGTCCCATCGAGAGCATCTCGGGGATGTTTCCTGCCAGCACCCGTGTTCCTAGGACTGATTGGACCGCGGTGAAAAGTGCCGGAAGCAGCCACAGGAATACGAGGTTGAGCACCCAGGCAACGGTTCGGCGGGGCGGCCGGAGTCCGCACCAGGCCAGCGCGCAACCCACCAGAACGGCTGGGACCCATCGCGCAACAGTGGGTACGGCAGCGGGAACGCTGAGGAAGCCCACCGTGCTCACCACCCACACCACGGCCCACGACGTGACCGGGATGGCCATAAGCCCGAAACCGATGGTGGCTTTTGCGGTTGAAGGTGAAGCGATCAGCAATAACGCGAGCAGCGCTGCAAGCACGCAACCGATGACGCCGGCCAAAAGTCCGCCGAAGTAGAGGTCCGACAGGCTTCCGGGCAAGAGCCCCTCCCTGAGTACCACGAACGACTGGATGGTGGCGGCGAAGTGCACCACGAGGACTCCGGATAGGGCGCACCACGTGACGAGTCGACGGCGGTCGGGTGACCAGATGCGAACTGCGAGACCCGCTGCAGCGCCGCCAACGGTCAGGAGTGCCAGGATGGTGGTCGCCTCGTACTGGCTCAGGGGCAGGAGGGTTGTCGGCATCTGCGCTGGCATCACCTGCGTTGCCCACAGATTTTGAAGAGGCAGCGTGGCTCCGGTGATCCACCAAGGGGTCAGGCCAAGAACGCCGCCGAGGAGTCCGATCAACCACCCCCACAGAGCGTCCCGGGCGGCCGTGTTCGATGGCGTCCCGGACGGGACGGAGTGCTGTGCAGTTTGCTCGGGGTGGCTCACGAGGCTCCTCGTTTGAGTCTGACTGGAGTGCCCGCGCCTATAGGAGGAGGGCCAACCGCCAATACTACACCGAGTGGACTAATCCGAAGGTTCAAACAACCAACCGCAGCGGCCGCTTCCCCAACTGAACGGTGATCTCCTGCCCCCAAGACGCCGTCAGCCGGTCATCTTCCATGCCGTCGCCGAACACCACCAGCTGATCGGATGCCACGGTAATCCGCAGCACCTCGCCGGCTTCGAGTACGCCTTCGGTCAGTGAGGCGCCCGTGACGGGGGAGGGCCATGCTTCGCGGACGAACCACGCGAGCCGCGGATCGGTGGGTGCCGGCAGTGCGCGTCCGCCGCGTTCCAGGGCGATCGAGGCGCACCAGCCGGTGGCGCCGGTGCCCGTGGAAACGATAAGGCCCGACGACGATTGCCGCTCGGTTTGCCCGCCGGGCTGGGTGAAACTAGGCGCCGTCACGGTGTACTTTGCCGATTGATGTGAGGCGTGCCCGACGAAAACTTCGTTGAGCGCCGAAAGGTGCTGCCCGTCGTCGAGCGTTGCCGTCACGGTGGTGAGGTCCTGGCAGCGCAGTCGCCCTACGTCGCCAGTGGCCAGGAGTGCAGCGGCCGCGGCCGGTGTGTGGCGGACCAGGACTCCGGGGTTGGCGCCGGGCTCCGGGTCGATGCCGATGACCGGCTGCCCGTTCAGGTACTTGGCGACATTTGCCACCAGCCCGTCCTGCCCCACCACGGCGATGATGTCCTCCGCCGTGAGCAGGAAGCGGCTGAGGTCTGCGCGTTCCACTTCGGCCTGCCGCCAGTCGGACGGTACGGCAGCGCGGACGGTTGCCAAGGCTGCGGTGAGGTGGTCGTGACGCTCCTGCGCGTCCTGGATGCTGCGGCCGCGGGTGCTGAGGAAGAACTCGGCCTGGCCGCGGGTGGCGTGCCTGTCCAGGAGTTCCTGGAGTTCGGTCCGCCGGTGGACGATGACGATGCGCGGGGTGGCCATGATGGGTCCTTACTTGGTGAGCTCAGTTGTGGCGGGTTCCTTGAACAGTCCGGTAAGTGCTCCGCTGAGCAGGTCCGGTGTGATGGTCAGGTTCCCGATGTTCGGCAGGCTTCCGGCAGCGTCCTTCAGCGCCAGGGCCAGCAGGGTGGCCTGCTCCATGCCACGGTAGACCTCCATGGTGGCGGCCTCGCGGGCTGCGGCTGCTTCACCAACAAGACGAATCTGGTTTGCCTCAGCCGCTGCGCCAATACCCTGTCGTTCAGCAGAACCTTGCGCTTCAATCAAACCAGCGGCGGCCTTCTCTTCTGCGGCGCGGCGGGCGTTCGCGCCTTCTTGGGCCACCAGGTTCTCACGCCGTACGGCGAGTTCGATCTGGCTGGCCATCTCGTTCTCGGAGATAGTACGTTCACGTTCGACGGCGACTGCCCGCCTCTCGTACACAGCGCGGTCCGCTTCGGCTTGAAGTTGCTCACGGACCGGAGTCTGCAGGGCGCGCTCGACGTCGGCCTCGGGCCGGACTGCCAGTACCTGGACGCCGAGGATTTCGATGCCCGTGGACTGCAGCCTGGCATCTGCCCGCAGAGCCTCCGTGAGGACCAAACGGAGTTGGCTGACTCCGCGTTCGAGTGCCTCGGCGAGGGTGGTGGTGGCGATCTGGTCGATCGCGTGACTCTGGCATAGCTGGCCGATGATCGTGGAGACCTGCTCGCGTCCGGTGGCCGGCGCCTTGCCCGCGGTTTGCAGTCCGAAGTCGAGCCGGGTGGAGACGGCCACGGGATCGATGAAGCGGTAGGTCACGTTGGCCTGAACGCTGACGTCCTGGTGGTCGCGGGTGATGGCGTGGAAGAGGGTGGGCAGTTCCTGGTCGTCCACGGGAACCTCGCTCAACACGGAGTTCGCAGGGCGGAAGAAGAAAGCCTGGCCCACGCCCTGGTGTTTGACGGCGCCCTTTTGCAGGTGGACGACGTAACCGGTGGGGCTGCCGAGGAAGTGGCTGAGCCAGGGGTAGCGCTTGATGGTGGCCATGATGTTCTCGCTTTCACTTATTTTCGTCAACTTGACGATAACTACACACTAGGGCGCATTCACCTTTATTGTCAACATGACGATAACTTCCTATGCTTGATACATGCCTGCATCCCATTTCGCGCCCGAGCGCTTCCCGGTGTCGGTCGACGTCGTCGCCCTTACTGTGCGCAACGGTGAGCTGAACGTCCTGCTCATTACCCGACTCATCGAGCCCTTCAAAGGAAAGCTGGCCCTCCCGGGTGGCTTCGTTCTGGCGGGCGAGGACCTGCTCGAAGCGGCGGGCCGGGAACTGGCGGAGGAGACCGGCGTCGAGCATCTTCCCGGGCACCTGGAGCAACTGGGGAGCTATGGTCCCAAGGGGCGCGACCCCCGCGGCGACGTCCTGACCGTCGCGCACCTGCTGCTCGCGCCCGACTTTCCGGTGTTGTCGGCGGGCAGCGACGCTGAACAGGCGGCCTGGTATCCGGTGCGGGAGGTCCTTGACGGGAGGCTCGAGCTGGCCTTCGACCATGCGCGCATCCTCGACGACGCTTTGGAGCGGGCCAAGTCGAAGCTCGAATACTCGCCGCTGGGTGCTGCCTTCTGTGGCGACGAATTCACTATTGCCCAGCTTCGCGCCGTTTACGAGGCCGTGTGGGGAACCCGCCTGGACCCGCGGAACTTCCACCGAAAAGCTACCGGAACGCCCGGCTTTCTCGAGGACACCGGGCGAATGACAGCGGGCGACGCCGGTCGGCCGGCTGCGCTGTTCAGACTTGCCCCCGAAGCGCGCCCGACGGCGGGCCAACCCACCCGCGCGGTACTGAACCCGCCGCTGATGCGGCCGAGGGACTAAAGCGGCTGGCGCTGATCTGGGGCAGTTATCGCTCCAATGGCGGTTAGGGCTGCGGTTCCAGCCATCGTCGCAACAGCCGCGCGTCACTTCCGCAGGAGCGAAGGCTTCTCACTTATCCCTTGTCTGAGACTCCTTCGTGGTTCGCCGCAATCTGATAACGGCTAGCCCGATGACGCTGCCTGCTGCGGCCAGGAAGAACAACAGCGCCAGTAGTGGACCTGAAATCCCGGGAAAAAGCGGGTTCCGGCCGGTAAGGAAGATGGAAGCGATTAGGCCTACCATCGACACGCAAAACGCCAGCCCCAGGACTTTCTGCCTGCGACTCTGGCGAGTCATCGGCGATCTATTTGAAGTATCCATGAATATATTCTATCGTGTTGATCAAACCTAAATTGACAGGTTTGTAAACAATATGGGGAGA
The DNA here is from genome assembly GCF_040546855.1 of Paenarthrobacter sp. 4246. Classification (NCBI taxonomy): domain Bacteria; kingdom Bacillati; phylum Actinomycetota; class Actinomycetes; order Micrococcales; family Micrococcaceae; genus Paenarthrobacter; species Paenarthrobacter sp. 4246. The sequence goes on along the minus strand of NZ_JBEPOP010000007.1, from coordinate 117,641 downwards.
ATTGTATGAAAGCTAGAAAGATTGCTGGAATCCTGTCCGCGGGGCTTCTCGTTGCCGGTGGTATAGCCGGGGCCTCGCTAGTGGCGCCGGAAGAGGCGAGGGTCTCTGTCTACGGTCACTGCGTCCCACAAACGTAAAGATCGTCACTGAATCGCCCAATGGCAATCGCTACGTATGCGTGCCTCCAGGTGACAGCTGGTTGGGATTCGTGAACCAGGGCGACAGGATCACTGGCGCCTACTACGTAGGTCTCTGCTAAAGGACAGATCACATGAGCAAGTTCAACGGTTTCAAGCGCATTGTCGCCGCAATAACGACTGGGGCAGCGCTGATACTCACCGGGCTGGTAGTCACCGCCGCGCCGGCATCTGCAGCCGTGTGTGGATTTCAGGGTGTTGTCACTTCGAATATCGGCGGCAACGTAGCGCCGTGGGAACAAGCGATCTATAACTACTGCGGTCCAGGTAACGTCAAGATCAGAGTTCAGTACTACTATGCCGAACGCGACCTGTGCGTGACCCCTGTAGAGACACTCCACTATGCGAACCCGAAATTGGGTGGGCTCAACTTTGCGTATTAAATTGGCGGTTGTTGACCAATAAAAACTAGCCGATTCTCTGTAGAACGATTATTTAGCGTGCACTTTGAACAGTAGATATTTTTGGCCTACTTCTAAATGAAGACTGATGGGCTTAATTGTCCCAAGGCTACTCGCCGCTCGTGGGTTTGCTATAGCGCTAGGGCATGAGTGTCCCACCTGTCCGCTATGCCGGTGGGGCACTCTCGCAGACCTCTTACTCATCGATTAGGCCTCGGCGGATCAATCACACGAAGTGCCGAGCCCTAACGTTTCATTGGCTCACGCTTTCAGGTACCCAAGCGGCTGTGTCATCCCAGTCAGGAGCGAGCTCGTTCAGCCCGTTGATGCGTTGCGGAAGCCATAGGCTCTGTGACGGACAGGAGTTTCTTGTGCCGACGAGGGGACGTGAGGTGGCAAGGCCGAGTTAGGGACTGATGGCGTATTCCGTGAAGTGGCCACAGGGTTTAAACCCGAGACGGCGGTACACGGGTTCTCCGTCCTCGGAGGCCTGCAATACTGCAGTTCTGTATCCGGCCTCGCGCGCGGTGTCGAGTGCGGCCACGGTGATTGCGCCGCCGTAGCCTCGTCGGCGGTCGGAGGAAAGCGTGGCAATGTTGTAAATCCCGGCGACGCTCGAATGCAAGAACACTTCGGCCGAACAGACGGGGCGACCGTTTATGTATCCGACCAGGTAGCGAGCGGGACAATCGGTGGCGAGGGCAGACTCTGCGGCCTCGGCAAAGAATTGCTGGACTGTGGCTGCTGGCGGGCTCCAGTTTGCAGCGAGGATCGTGGCGTAATCGGCGAGCTGTTCCGGGGTGGTCACCTGACGGATTGTCAGGTCATCTACTCGCGTCTCAGGGAGATCGCCGTGCAGCTCCTTCCACATGCCGGCCTCTGTCTCTGACGCCTCGAGGCCGGCGTTCTCGAGGTATTCGGCAAGATTGCCAGGAGTAGAGGCCGGGCCTACCCACCAGGAGAACGGGCGGCCGGTGGATGCCAGGGTTCGGACCGTCTCCGCGGTGCGGGTTTGCGCTGTGTCCTGAGCGAATTGGGCTGCGGCGACGATGTTGAAGGTGTCGTCGGCCAGGCCGCTATCGGCGATCAGGAGATCGGCTGTTTTCGCAACGGAGGCACCGAGGCGGTTACGGTGCAAGTGACTGGCATGCTCAGCTAGATTCTGTTCCATCGCGTGCTGCAAATCGGATTCAGAGCCAAGCGGAAAATTCGCGGCCTCCATGATGATCCATTCAAACATGCTTCCTCGAGGGTGTCGGGCGCTGATCCCACTCAACGTCTCCGAAGCCTGCTGGTGGGCCGGGCCTAAAAGCCAGCGAAGTGTGACACGGTAGTCTGCCGATCAGACCCTCAGCTGGCTCGTCGAACGCTCGTAAGCCGATCCCTAACCGGACGCGTGTCTGCAATTGCTCCAGGCCTAACGGAGCCCCTGCTGAAGCGTCATTCACCAATTTCGATCCCGCTTATCCGCGTGCCGGGAGCGAGATTCATCGTAGCGAGACGGAGCTCGCCCATCAGTGACCAGTAGACTTCCATGTCGCTGACCTCAAGGTTTTGGACGTAGTCTTCGCCGCCTAGAAAAAGAGGTACTTTGTAACCGACACACTGATCGAAAGCCAAGTCTGCAGGGTTCTCAGACTTCCATTCATTGAAGAAGCTCACGCAGAGGCTCGGTTCCGGATCCCGTACCAACTCGTCGTCGTGATAGGTCGAGAACTTCCTTGGGATCTCCAGCGCCTCACCCGTTCCCGGTTCCAGGAGAATGATCTCGGGATCAACGTCACCACGTCGCAGGTCAAGGACAAACTGACGGCCCAACCAATCGAATCCGAAAGGAATTAGTGGAAAGCCGAACTCCGGGTAGGCCTCGGCCACCATTGTCGACGCCTTGCGAAATGATTCCGTTGAATGCACCCGGTACAGGCCGCCATTGAAGGTGCAGCCGCCATATCGGCCGAACAAGTAGGCGACGTTGTTCCCCACGCTCTCGGGAGATCCGGGGATTCCATCCGTGACGTCGAACCTCTTACCGAAGATCTCAAGCATGGCAATATCATGCCTCACAAATTCAGTGAACGGTCCAGCGCCGGGCCCATTAGAACAACGTCCGTAAGGCGATCCCCTCACCGGACACCTGTTTCCTCATTCGGCTAAGTAATACAGTCCTTTGGTCCCAGCGGAACGGTCTTTGATCCCTCGCGCACTAGCTGAAAGCACCTGGCGTCGTCGGCGAGATCGATTCCGAACTCAAGCACTCGCTCGGAGGACGACTGGCTGAGATAGAGCGGCCTTGTCACTTTCGACCGGCTCAACCGCAGCATTCCTGAACCTAAATCCCATGTCCCTGTTGAGGTGTAGGAACCGGAAGGTCCAGATTTCCAGTCTCCGTCACCCAAGGGATCCAGATAGCTAGGAGCGTTTCGAGCGTGAAGGTTTTGTCCTGCATCAGGGTGAGGCGAGTCTCGCCATTGACCCATGTCCCACCGATCTCGGCTGCTGTAGGCACAGGGAGCGGCTGCTCAGGACTGCAGGCCGTGAGCGAAGCCACGACCACCAACCCTGCGGTCACGTGTCTGAATAAACTCATATCCATCCTTCAGCAGGTCATAACTGGATCATAAGGGCACCGAGTCAAATACTTTCCCCGAGCTGCGCAGCTCTGAGCGCTTCAACCTGATCGGCGCCCATCCACCGGACGCCCAGCGTCCCTTTCTACTACGCTCCGCTCCACCCTAGCCCTGCCCACGGGCCGGCACCCCAAACCGAAGAGCGTCTCTCACGGCGTCGGGCGTTGAATTTAGCGGTGCTCTTCGACCAGGCCCTCTACCGTGTATGTTCACAGCAAACCCATTGAGCCGATGGCTGGAAACCACCGCCGTTATCTGTCCCTCAGTTTGCTGGCATGGGCCAGTACGGCCGCGGCTGTGGTCTCGGGGTCCGGCGTGGAAATCAGCCACGTGCGCTTGGGCGTCTCCAGGACGATGGCCGGTCCGCCGACCAACAGACCCCAGGTTCGTGACCCCAAGTAGCGGACGCCGAAACCTTCGGTCATGGAACTGGGTGGTGAGGGGGAGGCCTCAACGATGTCCTCCAGCGGGATCGTCTTGGAGTAGAACGGCCGGCATCTGACCGTCAGGATCTGCTCCGTGGCTTCAACGGTCACCCTGATGCGAAGTACTGAGACTGTCAGAAGGGCAATGACCGCCACCAGCCCTCCGCTGATCAGCAGTACACCGCTGGGAATGGCCGTTGCAATGATGAAGAAGCAGAGCAGGCCCACCACACTTGCGATGACCTTCTGGGAGCCGCGACTGATCCGGGCCTCTGAAATCAGCGTTGATGTCCCGTTCACAGTTCACGCACCAGTGCCCGCGCGCGGGATAGAAAGTGCTCGCGCACTTCAGGATCCGGGGCAACGATGTCGAAGACGCCCGCGAGCATCACCGCAGCGTCAAGAGTGTAGATGGGCCAGGAAGGGCTTCCGACGTCGATGCTCCCGCCACCTTTGGAGTAGCCGTCAAGGAAGGCCGCATATCGCTGGAGCTGCGTTGGAGTGTTGCCTGCAGAGTTGCTGAGGGAGGCAGGCTTGGGAGCGAATGGCGGATCCGAAGACGCGTGTATCGTTCCTCCAGCCGGTCTACGAGCCGGGCATCCCAAGGCTTTCCTGCTTGGGCAACCAAAGGAAGGCCGGGAACTGACAGACGGTGCATAGAGGCGATAACTGATCCAAGTGCCGTGCAATCCAGATCGGAACCGTCGTCGTCTACGACTTCCAGAATTAGTACGGGGAAGCCGTCTTGCATCACAAGATCAATGGCGGCGGCGCTGGGGATGCCGTTGTCCGAAGCCCAGCTCGCCAACATCATTTCCTGCCGTTGGAGCGTCTCGGCCGAGACACCCCTGTTGTTCACCGTGTTGAACTCAAACGATCGAGGGACTCGGTAGCCCTCACGAACTAAGCCACCGGCGGCTTGATAGAAGAGGAATTCGGTTCCGGCTCCTGCCAGCGTCACCGAACCAGCACCCCGGCGAGCGGCGACCGCGATGGCGACGTCCGCCGTCGTGCGTTCAGCGGACTGACTCAAGGGCGGCCCTGGCCCGCTTCGGAGGCGTTATCGGGTGACTGAGTCACAGGGATTCCCCGCCGCGTCCGAATCCACCGGTCAAGAAAAACGGCGAGGGCGGCCACAACACCACCCAATGCCAAGGATGGCAGTGGCCCCAGCGTCGACAAAAAAACAAGGTAGGTCCCGAATCCGAACACGAAGGTCAGCAGGCTGCGTCTGGTTTTGGCACTCAAGAATTTCCCCCCAAGAACGCCCTAATTGGCATGGGGCGAGCCTACCTGTCGTGGCACAGGGAGCACGTCAAGCCTGGTTCAGGAGCAGGGGACGGCCGGTTCCTTGCTTGCGGCAGCGATCACCCGGTTCAGCTGTGCAAACACCTGCTCCGGACTCCCTCCAGCATCCACCACCACAAAGTCGTCAAACTCGGGCAGCGAACGGTAGGCGGCGCGGAAAGCCTCAAGGTCAGCCAGTGTTTCGTTGTCAGTCCCGCGTGCCGTGACCCGTTGATGGGCGAGGCGGGGGTCGACGTCGAAATGGACTGAGAGGTCCGGCGCTGGGAGCTTTCCCAGCAGCCATGGAAGCAGCCGGCCGCGGCCTAAACCATTGGCCTGGCGCAGTGCGAGCTGGCAGTGCAGGTGACGGTCCATCACCACCAGGCCGTCGTACTTGTGGGCGCGGGCATGGTTGAGAAGCACGTTGAACAACCTGACGCCGGTTTCAATGACGTCAGCCAGGCGCGGTGGCAAATGCCAGCCAAACCGCTCGGACAACAGCGACAACCGCCGCCGGGCAGCGTGGTTGCTGAGCAGCAGCGCATTCCGCCCCTCAGCACGGGCCGATTCAACCAAGGCGCGGGCCGCCGTCGTTTTTCCCGAACCGTCAATTCCAGTCAGAACAATGAGCATGAGGCCTCCCCTCGTTTCCTTTCCAACGAAGGGAGGCGCCCTCTTGTGCCGGGATGCGGCGTGAGTCAGCCCACAGGCCGCCACGTGAACCGGGGCTGCTCGCGGTTCAGGAACGCCTTGATGCCGATCTCCATGTCCGGACTGTCCGGCATGGCCGACCACGCCTCCGCCCACTCCTGGTCAATGACCGCAAGACCGGAACCAGAGGCATCCGTCAGGTCCATCAGCCGCTTCATCGAATACATGGAGAACTGCGACCGGCTCCGAAGCGTACTCACCAGCGCTGCGCACTTCTCCTCAAAAGATTCGGAAGGCACGACGTCGGCCACCAGGCCGAGCGCGCGGGCTTCAGTGGCGCTGAACGTCTCTCCGGTGAGGAGGATGTACTTTGCCTTGGCATGACCCACCTGCCGGATAAGCCGTTCGATACCGGGTCTCGGGTAGATGATGCCGATCTTGGCCGGGGTCAGCCCGATGACGGCCCGTTCGTTGGCGATGATGAAATCGCAGGCGGACGCAATCTGCCAGCCGCCGCCCATGCAGGCACCGTCTACCAGCGCCACCGTGGGCTTGGAAACTGCAGCGATGGCAGCATCGGCGGCGCTGAGATGGTCCACGGTGGAGCCGTCAGCTTGGCGATCGATCAGGACGGACGCGAGTTCGCTGATGGCGGCCCCGGCGCAGAACGTGTTCCCGGCGCCGCGCAGCACTATCACTGCAACGTCCGGATCGGCGTCCAGCTGCGGCATCAATTCCTGGATCTCCAGGCACATGGCCCGGGTCAGGGCATTCCGCTGGGCAAGGTTGCAGATTTCCACGGTTGCCACGCCGTCAGAGATGGACACCGAAATGCGGCCTGCGCGGGAGGCCTCGGGACGGGCAGTCTCTGCCGGGGATACCAGTGTCATCGCTGTGCTCCCATCGTTTCCGGAACCAGGGCGGAAGCCGGCACGCAGACGAGGCGACCCTCGCGCTCAAGCCGGGTGACGTCGTCGTGCGTCATTCCACGTTCCATAAGTATTTGGGCGGTGTGCTCGCCGAGCAGCGGCGGGGGAGCCAGGATTTCGCTGGCCTCGCCGTCCAGGCTGAGCGGGCCGCGGAGCAGGGGGAGTGCGGACCCATCACGTCGCCTGCTGTGCTGGACGAGTCCCAGGGCGGTGACCTGGTCGGAGGCCAGTGCCTGGATGTAGTTGTAGATGGGGCCGCATGGGATCCCGGCCGCGCTGATCAGCGGAACCCATTCGGCTGCCGGCTTCGCGGACAGGGCAGTTTCAATGAGCTCCGTCAACTGATCCCTGTTGGCCGAGCGGTCCGCGCCGGTGACGAAACGGGGATCCTCCACGGCGGTGGGCATCCCGAGCAGTCCACAGAACGCGCGCCATTGTTTGTCGCTGCCCACGGCGATATTGATGGATTCCGTGGCCGTGGCGAACATTCCGTAGGGGGCGATGACCGGGTGGTTGTTGCCCTGCGGCGTGGGTGCTTCACCGAGACTGAGCGCTTTCTGCCCTTGGAATGCGGACAGGTTCAAGGCCGTCTCCAGCAGGGAGGTGGACACGCGGCCGGGGCGCTCGCCATTTCGGGATCCCAGGAGCGCTGACACTATCCCGAAGGCGCAGACCATCCCGGAGGTGATGTCGACGATCGGTATGCCGACGCGGAAGGCTTCGCCGGGGCCGGAACCGGGACCCGGACCCGTGACGGACATCAGGCCGGACATTCCTTGGATCACTTGGTCCAGTCCGGCGTCGTCCTTGAGCGGGCCGGTGTTGCCGAAGCCGGTGACGGATCCAACCACGAGCCCCGGGTTCAGCTCCTCAAGCCGGTCTGCTGTGAAGCCCATTTTCTCCAGCGTGCCGGGCTTGAAGTTTTCCACCAGAACATCAGCGTCGGCAATCATGCCGGCCAGGATTTCGCGTCCCTCGGCCGAGTAAAAGTCCAGGCACACGGAGGCTTTGTTGCGGTTGACGGAGTCGAAGTAGAGGCTGTGGCCGTCCTGGAATGGCGGCCATTGGCGGGCTGTGTCACCACCATTGACGCTTTCGACTTTGATGATCCGGGCGCCCATGTCGGCAAGAAGTGCGGTGCAATAGGGCCCGGCAAGGGCCCGGCTGAGGTCGATCACGGTGATTCCGCGGAGTGGTTTGAGCATGATTGCTGTCCTAACTTTGAGACGGTTTTAGAGGCTGGATGGCAGCACCAGGGCGCCCACCAGCAAGAGCGGCCCGGCCACCACCATGGACAAGCCCCAACGGGTGAGGAACCTGGTGATACGGGGTCGCTCATCGGCATCGACGGTGGCCACGAACGTGGCGCCGACGGTGGAGAACGGGGAGACATCGACAATCGACGAGCACACGCCCAAAGCGGCGATGACCGCCCATCCGGCGACGTCCCCGGAGGCCACCAACGGGAGTGCCAGCGGAACCAGTGCGGCGAGCATCCCGGTGGTGGAGGCGAAAGCGGAAATGAGGGCGCCGATAGCGCAGATCACCAGCGCTGCCAGCAATGGAGTCCCGACGGCGCCGGCTGCTTCGCCGAGCAATGCGACGGCTCCCATGGTCTGAAGCACTCCGACGAACGTGATGATCCCGCCTACCAGCAGGACAGTGGACCAGTCGATTTTGGCTACGGCCGATTTCCCGGATTGCGGGTCACAGAGCGTGAGGACCGAGGCGAACGCGAAGCACAGCACACCGATGTCAGGGTTGGCGCCGAGGACGGACATGAGGATGACGGTGACAACCAGTCCGGCCATGCAGAGCACGGTGATGATTTGGTTGCGGTCCAGTCTCGAAGGCTGCGGCGCGGGGACCGGTTCGTCCAGGACCTGGACGGCCTGGTCGGCCGCTAGCTTACCCCGCGCAATGTTGCCTTCGCGCTCAAAAGGGTGCGACGGCGTCGGGCGGCTTGCGCTGAAGCGCGGCACGTTGGTGCCGAAACCGTCAGCTGTGCGGGTGTTAAGCAGCTTGAACCCGCCGAAGAGCACATAGGCGGCCCCCAGCAGCAGGATGTTGGTGCCCAGGGCCACGCTGAAAAGGACCAGGGGATCCAGATCGATTCCCGCTGCCCTGGCGGTGCCGTAGGTGACGATGCCGAACAGGCTGGTGGGTGCGAATCCGCCCGCGCTGAGCCCCGATCCGATGGCCAACCCCATGAGCATGCGGTCGATGCCGTACCGCTTGGCCAGGGGCATTCCGATGGGTGCCATGACCAGTCCGGCAAGGGGTGAGCCCATGGCAGAGATGCCGATGGTGAGGGCAAAGAAGGCCAAGGGAAGGAAGAAGGCGCGGTCACCCACTTTGGTGATGGCCATTTCGATGATGCGGTCGATGGTCCCGTTGGCTTGCGCGATCGCAAAGAAGTAGGTCACACCGACAAGCAAGACAAGGATCCCGATGGGGAAACCTGCCACCACCTTCTCGATGGTCATCCCTGCCATCCAGACGCCCACGCCGGCGGCCGCTGCGAACATGAGCACTCCAATGTGCACTTTGCGCAGGGTGGCCAGGACGAAGACGCCCACAAAGATGGCGAGGGCGAGTATCTGTAATTCCATAAGCCCGTTCTCCAATCAAACTACATCGGTTCACTGGATGAACCATCGGTTCATTTCGGGAAGTCGCCTGTAATGTAGGGCACTGGAGTTAGTCGGTCAAGCGGGAGGGTTGCATGAGCACGCAAAGCGTCGTCACGGCCATCAGGGTGCTGGAGGCAGTCTCGGACAACCAGCCCGCAGGCTTGTCCGAGCTCAGCCGCGAGGTGGACGTGCCCAAGGCCACCGTGCTCCGCATACTCAGGACGCTGGCCGAACTGGGCTGGGTGGCGCAGTCCGAGGTCCAGGCCAGCAAGTGGGTTTTGACCAACCATGCCTTCGCTGTGGCAAGCCGTGGCAGCAGCGGATCAGTGATCCGTGACGCCGCAATGGGCCCCTTGAACGCGCTGCAGCTGGACACGACGGAAACGGTTCACTTGGCGGTCCCGGATCGCGGATACATGCTCATCATCGAGCGGCTCGACACCCCGCACGTCCTGAGGGCCTTCCTGCCGCTGGGTTCGCGCCTGCCAATGCATGCCTCCTCCACGGGAATGGCTTACTTATCCGCTGCCGACGAGGCCTTCGTTGACGAGTACCTGGCTGGCCCACTGGAGGCGCTGACGCCGCAAACCGTGGTGGATCCAGAGCAGCTTCGCGCGATGATTGAGGACACGCGTGCCCGCGGGTACTCCATCAACGAGCAAGGCCTCAGTACCGGCATTACGTCAATCGGCGTGCCGCTGCTGGGGCCCGGTGGTGTTGCGGCCGGATCCATCTCCATTTCGGGGCCCTCCAGCAGGATAATTCCCGCCAAATACCAAGAATACGGTGAGGCAGCCACCGGCACCGCTCGTGAGATCAGCCGGGCTCTGGGAGCGTTCTCCGCCAAGGGCTACTAAGTTTCCTGTCAAAATACTTCGCTGCAACACAAAGCGCGCCTATCATGATGCTGTGGACGTGCTTCCTTGGAGTATTGGTTCTGTTTGAACCCGATTCCGAGGGGTACTAAAGCGATATGGAGAACTATTTCTTCGATCGGTGCCCGTTGGCATGGGTGGCGCCCCCTTACCGGGGTACCAGCGGACGCCTTCCTGAATAGACAAAATTTATTGAAGGGATGCGTAGCTCAATGAACACACTTTTAATAATCGCCGGCGTAATCGCGATCATCCTGCTCCTTGTGGGCGGATTTAACCAAGCCCTCAGCTTCCTGCTGTGGGTTGGAATTATCCTCTTGGTACTGGCCCTCCTGGGCTGGGTTCTTGGCCGTGGTCGGTCGCGCGTATGACAACTGATCCAAACGAAGTTGCCGGTTTTGCCCAGGTTCGCGATGGAACCACCACCCCAGGGAATCCCATTCCCAGGGATCCGGGGACGCCTGAAACCACCGGGCAGGTACCTGTAGGTGATGCCTCGTTGGAAAGTCCGGACGACGCCGTCGACGCTGGCCCCAGCGAGTCAGCCAACCCGCCTGGACCGGCAGAAGAGAAGAACGAAGGAACCGCGGACAATCGTGGTCTGACCACCGAAACCAATCCTACGGATTGATCGGAGCAGCGCGGCCGAGGGCGGGAGGTTTCCTGTCCGCGGCCGCGTTCTTGGTGAACGCACATTGGGTGTTTGCCACTAATTCCCGAAAGTCGTCAATTTAGCGATTGGCAGAAGAAATGCGCATCGGTTCAATCATCGGGCTGATCGTTGTAGTTTGGCTCGTCATCGGCGCAATTGCGGCCGGCCAGCGGGGTTATTTCAGCGCCCCGCCTGCGCAGTGCTCGCAGTTTGCAACCATAGCCCTGAATATCGTCGCGGGCCCCCTGAATTACACGGGCCTGGACCCGCAGGGTGGATGTGAGGTTCCTCAGCCGTCCTGACATGACGCAAGGCCGCACGATACAACGTTTGGCAAGTAATTGCTAAGATTACTGACTATTTTGGCCTCGGCATGGACATACCACTAAGTACCCTTATAGGTTCGAAGCGTTCCATCAACACGTTCCACCGCTCAGGGAAAGGACAGGTCACATGGACAAGCAGAATGCCACACCGGAAGAGGAAGTGGGAGGCTACGGCACTCCTACGGCAGAACAGGAAGCCGGCGGAGGCCAGGCACAGCCCCGCGTGGAAGAGGACATCGAAGAGGCCGGCCTCGGAGAAGGTACCGGCGCGCCGAACCTCAGCCATCTGGATCCGGAGGATTCGGACAGTGCAGGGGAGCCCGGCGCCGGCCGATTCGGAGGAACCGAAGAGCAGGCCCACGCCGAGCAGTCCACCTTGCCGGACAGCGATAGTGACGACCTTCCGGATGGAAGCGGCAACGACCTCCCGGAGGAAGAGTCGCCCAACGACGACGACGAAGAAAGTTTCGACGCCGGCTGAGACCCTTGGCTGGCGCGCTTTGACTGGCGCGCCACTGGTTAAGCAGCCAGCTGGCTGGCGCGCCGCCCCGCATTAACGCAGGAGCGCCCGAGACATGATCGAAGGAGCAACCCTATGGCTACAGTCAATAAATCAATCGATGTAGATGTCCCTGTATCTGTCGCCTATAACCAATGGACGCAGTTCGAGACCTTCCCCGAGTTCATGAATGGTGTGGAGTCGGTGCAACAGATCGATGACACTGCACTCCATTTCGCTACGAACGTGGGCGGCGTTAAACGTGAGTACAACGCCCAGATCATTGAGCAGGTCCCGGACGCGCTTGTTAGTTGGGCAAGCGTCGATGGACCCCGGAATGCGGGCACGGTCAGCTTCGAACCACTCGCAGACGCCCGCACCCGTGTGACCGTGGCGATCGATTGGGAGCCTGAAAGCCTCGCCGAAAAGGCGGGATCGGCGCTGCACGTCGATGAACTCCGCGTGGGTGCCGACTTGGACAAGTTCAAGAAGTTCATTGAGGCGCAGGGGCATGAAACCGGAGCCTGGCGCGGCACGGTATCCGGCGGCGATGTTGATGACACGGGGCAGACGCCCGGAGCCCTTCCCTAGCGCCAAGCCTGGGACTGGCTCACACTGGATACAGCACCAATAGACAGCCCCAACGAGGGCCGGCCACCGTTACGGGCCGGCCCTCCGGCGTACGCAAGATCAACTGCAGAGGGAGTCCTGACAGCTATGGCAACGTCCAGCACCGTGGAGGCCGAGCGGAAGTTCGATGCCGACGCGTCCACTCCGCTGCCCGAGCTGCACACTATCGATGGGGTGGGGGCAGTGGGTAAACCGGCAAGTTACAGCCTGGAAGCCATCTACTTCGATACCCGCCACCTTGCCCTGGCTGCCCGCGGAATAACCTTGCGGCGCCGCACCGGTGGACCCGACGCCGGCTGGCACCTCAAACTGCCCCTTAGCCCCGGGAAACGGACAGAGATTCACGCGCCGCTGGGCACCGCAGAAACAGTCCCGGTGGAACTCATGGACCGCGTGCTCGCTTACACGCGGGGCCATGCCGTGGCCGCCGTGGCCACACTCACCACAGAACGCACCAGCTACGCGCTGTACGGACATGGCGGCGAACGCTTGGCCGACTTCGTTGACGACTACGTGCGGGCCCAGGTATCCCTTGGCGAGCCCCGCGAGTCGGAGTGGCGCGAGTGGGAAGTCGAGTTGGCCGCGCAGGACGGCACCGACGATGCCCTCCTGGAAAGCCTGGCTGCACAGCTCTCAGGCGCAGGAGCGAAGCCCAGCGACCGAACATCCAAGCTGGCTACTGCCCTGGGTGATTCATGGCCGGATCTCAAAGCAAACGGCCACAACAAGTCCTACGACAAGGGCGCAGCAATTGTCCCGGTACTCACCTATCTCCAGGACCAAGGGGCCGATCTCCTGCTGCAGGATGCCCATGTTCGGTTGGGTCGGGACGACTCAGTCCATCAAATGCGGTCAGTGATCCGCCGTGTCCGATCGGTATTGCACTCATATCGCAAGCTCTTTGAGCCTGCCCCGGTGAAGGAACTTGAGAGCGAGCTGAAATCGTTGGCCAAGACCTTGGGCCGGTACCGTGACACGGAGGTCCTGCACGCACGCTTGAGGAAGCACCTTGATGAGCTGCCGTCGAACCTCGTCCTCGGCCCGCTGCACGACGAGCTGGACCAGCGCATGGCTGTCAGGGCGGACACCGCAATGGGAGCTGTCAAGAACCGGCTGAACAGCCCCCGGTACTTCCGGCTGTTGGACGCACTTGAGGCCTTCATCGACGCCCCACCGGTAACGCCGCAAGGGGAGGAGACAGCCCGGAACACCACGGCGAAGCTCGTCAACAAAGCCGCCAAGCACCTCCGCAAACGCCATGACGCAGCGGTGGCTGCCGCCGTCGGGCCCCCACGTGACGTAGCGTTTCACGAAGTCAGGAAGGCCGCCAAGAAGCTGCGGTTTGCCGCCGCGGCCGTTGAAAGTGTCCACGGCAAACGGGCCGTGAAGTTGGGGGATGCAGCCCACAAAATCCAATCAATCCTCGGTGACCACCAGGACAGCGTGGTGGCCCGCGAGGAGCTGCTCAAACTGGGCTCAGCACCGGGCGTCAGCAACGCTGCGTTTACCTACGGCGTCCTGCACGCCATGGAACGCAGTGCCGCCGACGCCACGGAAGAGGAATACCTCCGCCAGAGCAAGAAGGCGCTGAAGCTCCGGCTCCAGAAGTAGGAGTTTGTGTACAGCTAACGCCCTTAAGAGTGCTCCTTTAGGTCATCTGCTGTACACAAACTCCCCAGGGTTACTTCTTGAGGAATGTCAGCAACGCGTCGTTGATTTCGGCGCCGTGCGTCCAGAGCAGGCCGTGCGGGGCGCCCTCGATTTCCAGGTAGTCAGCGCTGGGCAGAGCGTCCTTGAAACGCCGCCCGGTGACGTCGATGGGCAGGATGTTGTCAGCCGTGCCGTGGACGATCAAGGCCGGGACATCGATCTTAGGGATGTCGGCCCGGAAATCCGTGAGCCATGTGGGCTGCGCGGCCACCGAGGCGAAGGCTCCGGACTTGCTGGCCAGATTCCAGCTGGCGTCCACGGCTTCCTGGCTCAGGCGTTCCGTGCCCAGGAAGGTATCGCTGTTGTAGAAGTTCTTGAAGAAGTCGGTGAAGAACGCGTAGCGGTCTGCTGTGACCGCGGCGGCAAGGCCGTCGAACACGTCCTGCGGCACGCCGTCGGGGTTGTCATCGGTCTTCAAGAGGAAGGGTTCCAGCGAGCCGAGGAAGACTGCCTTGGCAACACGGGCCGAGCCATAGGTGCTGATGTAGCGCGCCACCTCGCCGGTGCCCATGGAGAAGCCCACCAGGACGGCGTCGTTCAGATCCAAGGTGTCCAGGACGGTCTTGAGGTCTGCGGCAAAGGTGTCGTAGTCATAGCCCACAGTGGGCTGGCTGGATTTCCCGAAACCGCGGCGATCGTAGGTAATGACGCGATAACCGGCGTCGAGCAAGGCAGCGGTCTGCTTCTCCCAGGATGAACCATCCAACGGGTAGCCGTGGATCAGGACCACTGCCTGACCGGTCCCATGGTCCTCGTAGTAGAGCTCGATCTCAGTGCTGTTTTCGTTTCCGACGGTGATGTAAGCCAAAACTCAAGTCCCTTCGATGCGGTTCAACACGAACCTTTCCAGCCTACTGTTCTGTTGGGACGCCGGCGCGGGCCCTGTCGTGGTGTTGACGGGACGTCGCTACGGCGTCCATGTTGTCCTCCGCCCACTCCTTCATGTCGAAGATGATCGGTAGGAGCGACCGGCCGCGTGCAGTGAGCTCATAGTCGGTTCGGACCGGAACCGACGCTGTGACCTCCCGGTCAATCAGACCGTCACGCTCCAGCGAACGGAGCGTGGACGTGAGCATTTTCTGGCTTGCCCCCGGGATCAGTCGGCGCAGCTCACTGTGGCGCTGCGGCCCTTCTTCCAAGGCGAGCAGGACAAGTGTCACCCATTTGCTGCTGATCGCCTCCAGCAATTGGCGTGCCGGGCAGAGTTCCAAGGAAGCGTTGTAGTGGTGTTGCGCTTTCCGACGGTTCTGTTCGGCCGTGAGTGTCATGACCTCATCATTGCAGGTACGTGGAGGTGCCCTGGGCACAATAAAGTGCGTTCTTACGCTGTGTGAAGTGCCCGGGCGAGGATCGATGAGGGGTCAAAGAGTCCCCTGCCTGAAAGGAACACAATGCCCTCCATCCTCCACATCAACGCCTCACCCCGCTACGCCACCAGCGATTCGCTGCGGTTGGCCCGCCATTTTATTGACTCGGTTCAGGCTGCGGCGTCTGAGACGTTCGAACTGGAAACCCTGAACCTGTTCGACGACGGCGCGCTGCCGGCTTTCGGCCGGACAGCTGCGGCCGCCAAGATGGCTGTCTTCACCGGCCAGGACCAGACTCCGGATCAGGTTGCAGCTTGGGAGTCCGCCCGCGCCGTATTTGAGCAGTTCGCCTCGGCCGATGCGTACGTGTTCAATATTCCGTTGTGGAACTCCGGAGTGCCCTACGCCTTGAAGCAATGGATCGACATCGTCACCCAACCCGGGTGGAGCTTCGGGTTCGACGCCGAAACGGGCTACAGCGGGCTCATGGAAGGCAAGCACGCGCTGGCCATCCACACCAGCGGGGTTTATTCTCCCGGGGTTTCGCCGGCTTTCGGCTCCGATTTTGGCAGCACCTACTTTGCCGATTGGTTGAGCTTTGTGGGCATCGAGGATGCCACGCACGTTCGCTTCGCACCCACCGTGCTCAACGCAGACGTAGAGGGAACACGCCGTGTTGCTGAATCGGAGCTGAGCGACGCCGCGCTTCTGTTCGCGGGGAAACTCGGTGCTGAGGCAAAGCTGCAGTTCGCCAGCGACTAGGAAACAACAACGACCGCGTCGGGCAGGTTACTTGCCGGAGTTCGCGGCAGCTGAAGCGGCGGCCGCTGCCGCAGCGGCCGCTTCAGCCGCAGCTGCCGCTTCGGAGGCCGCAGTGTTGGCGGAGTCCACAGCACCATCAGCTGCAGCAATGGCGTCGTTCATGATCTGCTGATCCACTTCGGTCGTATCGACAACCAGTTTGACAGTCTTGGCGTCCGTCTCGGAGCCTGCCGAGGGCTCCGTCGATACGGCTGCTACTTGCTGGCCCGGCTCGAGTGTGGTCCAAGGAGTTCCATCAGGTCCCACGATCGAGACGCTCAGCCCGGCCCCTGCCAAGGCAGCTTTGGCATCGGCGAATGGTTTCCCTGCGATGTCCGGAACCGCGGTGAGCTTGGTTGCAGGGCTGGACGTTGCGGTTTCAGAAGGTTTGGCTTGCGGAGCCTCCGACGATCCGCCGGAGCATCCTGCCAGTGCTGCGCCGATCACCAGTGCCAGCGCCAGTGCTGCGGTCTTCTTCATACGCCATACCCCCAAAATAGTCCGTTGGCCGGCTCGTAGTTTGCCGACCTCACCGTGGTGTAATTCCAGCGGCAACTTTACCGGCAATCCTCTAGTTGCCCGCAGCAACCAGACGTAAACTGGCCTTCGGTTCACATCGCCTGGCTCGGAGATCCCATGCTGTGGAAGATACTTGTCCGCTTCCTGCGGCCGCATCAGCGGTTGCTGATCGCAGTCGTCGTCTTCCAACTGGCTCAGTCCATCGCATCCCTGTACCTTCCGACGTTGAACGCCGACATCATCGACAACGGGGTCGCCACCGGGGACACCGACTATATCCTGCGCCTGGGCGGGCTGATGCTGTTGATCACCCTGCTGCAGATCGCGTGTGCCGTGGTTGCGGTCTACTTCGGCGCGAAGGCTGCCATGGGGATGGGCCATGACCTCCGCGACGCCGTTTTCAGCAGGGTGGGGGAGTTCTCTGAGCAGGAGGTCACCAGGTTCGGGGCGCCGTCGCTGATCACGCGGTCCACCAACGACGTCCAACAGGTGCAGCAACTGGTGCTCATGTCCTGCACGCTCATGGTCGCCGCTCCCATGCTCAGCATCGGCGGTGTGATCATGGCTGTGCGGCAGGACGCCCAGCTGTCCTGGTTGATCGCGGTGTGCGTGCCGGTGCTGTTGCTGGCTGTTGGGTTGATTGTGACCCGCATGGTGCCGTTGTTCCGCAAGATGCAGGTCCGGATCGACGCCGTGAACCGTGTCCTCCGCGAGCAGCTCACCGGTATTCGTGTGGTGCGGGCGTTCGTCCGCGAGGACCTGGAGGGTGCCAGATTCGGTAAAGCGAACGACGACGTCACTGACGTTGCGCTCCGGGCTGGACGTTTGATGGCACTGATGTTCCCTGTGGTCATGTTGGTCATGAATGTTTCGTCCGTGGCGGTGATCTGGTTCGGCTCGTTCCGGATCGAGGACGGCTCCATGCAGGTGGGCACCTTGATCGCGTTCCTGAGCTACCTGATGCAGATCCTCATGTCGGTCATGATGGCCACGTTCATGGCTGTGATGATCCCGCGTGCGTCCGTTTCCGCCGACCGGATCGGCGAGGTGCTGGAAACAGACTCAAGCGTCCAGCCGCCGTCGAATCCTGTTTCACTCACCGGGAGGCGCGGCGGGGAACTGGAAATGCGCGACGTCGGCTTCGCCTACCCGGGGGCCGAGCAGCCGGTACTGAGCGGGGTGACCTTCACTGCGCGTGCGGGGGAGACCACCGCGATCATCGGCAGTACCGGTGCTGGGAAGACCACATTGGTGAACCTGATGCCGCGACTGTTCGACGCCACGTCCGGGTCCGTGCGGATGGACGGTGTGGACGTCCGCGAACTGCACCCGGACCTGCTGTGGGGGCACATCGGATTGGTGCCGCAGAGGCCTTATCTGTTCTCCGGGACGGTCCGCAGCAACCTCCAGTACGGCAAGCCCGACGCCACCGACGACGAACTGTGGCAGGCGCTCTCCGTGGCCCAGGCCCGGGACTTCGTGGAGGACATGGAAGGCGGCCTGGATGCTGCCATCTCGCAGGGAGGCACCAACGTCTCCGGCGGGCAGCGGCAACGGCTCGCGATCGCCCGTGCGCTGGTGAAACAGCCGGAGCTCTACATCTTTGACGATTCCTTCTCCTCCCTGGACACTGCCACCGACGCCAGGCTCCGGCAGGCCCTCAAGCACCACACCAACGGCGCAACGCTGGTGATCGTCGCCCAGCGGGTCTCCAGCATCGCCGACGCGGACCAGATCCTGGTGCTCGACGACGGCAGGATCGTTGGGCGCGGAACGCACGAAGAATTGTTGGAAACGTCCGAAACATACAGGGAAATCGTGTCCTCCCAGCTCGCGGCGGAGGAGGCGGCATGAGCGCTGTATCAGCCGGGCCGCGCGGTCCCCAACGGCCAGCGATGGGTCCCGGCCGTGGGGGCCCGTTTGCCGGGATGAACATTCCTGCCGAGAAGGCGTCCAACTTCTCTGGCTCGGCCCGGCGTTTGCTGGGGACGCTGCGGCCTGAACGTTTTTGGCTGATTCTGGTGCTGGTGTTTGCCGTGGTCAGCGTTGCGCTGTCTGTGATCGGGCCGAGGCTGCTGGGCGAAGGCACCAACCTGATCTTCGCCGGCGTCGTCTCCCAACAGCTCCCCGCTGGCGTATCCAAAGCCGATGTCATCGCAGATTTGCGCGCCTCAGGTGATGACAGCAAGGCCGACATGTTGGGCGCCATGACCTTCACTCCCGGCGTCGGAATCGACTTCGGTGCCTTGGCCTCAGTGCTGCTGTGGGCGCTGGCGCTGTATGTCCTGGCCTCAGCGTTCGGGTGGATGCAAGCCTATGTGCTCAACGGGGTTGTGCAGCGGACCGTGTACCGCCTCCGCGAGCGGATCGAAGCGAAAATCCACCGGCTGCCCCTGCGCTATTTCGACTCCATCCAGCGCGGTGAGCTGCTGAGCCGGGTGACCAATGATGTGGACAACATTTCCCAAAGCCTCCAGCAATCCATCAGCCAGGTGGTGTCCTCCCTGCTGACGGTCCTGGGTGTGTTGGTGATGATGTTCCTGCTCTCGCCGCTGCTTGCACTGATTGCCTTGGTGACCATTCCGCTAACTCTCGGCACAACGCTGCTGATTGCCAAGCGGTCCCAAAAACTGTTCGTGGCGCAGTGGAAGAACACCGGCGAGCTCAATGGCCAGATTGAGGAAAGCTACACGGGACATGCTCTGGTGAAGGTCTTCGGTCGGCAGAACGAGGTGCAGGAGAAGTTCCGGGCCAAGAACAGCGAGCTGTACCAAGCGAGTTTCGGGGCGCAATTTGTGAGCGGGCTGATCATGCCGGCCATGACGTTCATCGGAAACCTGGTCTATGTGGGGATTGCTGTGGTGGGCGGCCTGCAGGTGGCCTCCGGTTCCATGCAATTGGGCGACGTCCAGGCCTTCATTCAGTACTCGCGGCAGTTCACCATGCCGTTGGCGCAGCTCGGATCCATGGCGAACATGCTGCAATCCGGTGTTGCCTCCGCGGAGCGCGTTTTCGACCTGCTGGATGAAGAGGAAGAATCAGCCGAACCTGATCCTGTTCCGCGGTCCGGTCCGTCGCGCGGACGCCTGGTGTTCGAGAAAGTGTCCTTCCGCTACACGCCCGACAAGCCGCTGATCGCGGACCTCAGTTTGGTGGCTGAGCCGGGGCAGAGCATCGCGATTGTAGGGCCTACGGGCGCGGGCAAGACCACCTTGGTGAACTTGATGATGCGCTTCTACGAGTTGGACTCAGGACGGATAACGCTCGACGGCGTGGATGTCGCCTCGATCCCGCGGCACGAGTTGCGCTCGCGGATGGGCATGGTCCTCCAGGACACGTGGCTTTTTGGCGGGACCATTCGCGACAACATTGCCTACGGACGGCCTGCTGCTTCTGAAGCGGAGATACAGGAGGCGGCCCAAGCCACCTACGTGGACCGTTTTGTGCGGTCCCTGCCCGAGGGCTACGACACCTTGCTGGACGACGAAGGCAGCAACGTTTCGGCTGGTGAGAAACAACTGCTGACCATTGCCCGGGCCTTCCTGTCGCGGCCGTCTGTACTGATCTTGGACGAGGCGACGAGCTCCGTGGATACCCGGACCGAGGTGTTGGTGCAGAAGGCCATGAATGCGCTGCGCTCGGACCGGACCAGCTTTGTGATCGCCCACCGGCTTTCCACCATTCGCGACGCCGACCTCATCCTGGTGATGGAGGCCGGGCAAATCGTGGAGCAAGGAATCCACTCGGAGCTGCTGGCCGCGGGAGGGGCGTACTCGCGGCTGTACGAGGCGCAATTCGCGGCTCCGGCTGCTGAGGAGCCCTAGATGCGGCGGCTTGGTTGTTCGCCAACAGGGCCATTGGAGGAAACAACGCTCCTACCCGCGCCGGCGCGCCACAACGTAGGAAGGTTCGCGGAGCCGCCTCGTCCAGCCGTATGTTCCTGCTGTTGGAAGCGGATTGAGGACCGGATCAAATCGTTCAGCGGTATCTTCGCCCAAGCTGTCGGCAAGTGTGAGCGTCAATGTTCCGAACCTGGTCCACGGGCCGAGCGGGCTGGCGTGATGGAGTTCCAGCGTCCAGGTTTCGTTACCAAGGAGCGAACGGAAAGCGTCAGGTTCCATGGGTAGCTTGGCTGGCCCGTCGATGGTTCGTGCTGCTATTAGAACGGGGCCTGTCTCTGATCTGTAAGGCATCATGCTTGAGAAAACCGCAGCTGCGGCGTCCCGTCGAAGCCGGAGGATGAACCGGCCGATTCCTGTGGGGCCGGTGGTCGCGAGGAGCATGTCCGCCAGTGTGTCCTGCTCTGTGAAGCGCACTGCCAGCCCGATGATGTCAGGGAATCCGTCGGGTAGACCAATTGATCGTGAGAGTCGGGCCTCCACCTCGCTGGTCCCGGCAGTGTCCAACCATGGAATGCCGGAAAGCTGGCGCGCACCGGGGTCCCTCTCCAAGGTTCCGACCAAGCGGATGCCCTGTGGATGGATCGGCCGGTGCGGTCGCGCTGCCTTGATAGCCCGGAACACCGCAGCAAACGCGAACCCTGCAATGGCTTGGACCTTGCTGCTCAATGTATCCACTTGATCACCCTATGCGGGTGCTTCGTCGAATGACAGGCTCCTGACTTTCATGGGCACGCCAAGCTACGGCAGTCGCGAGGGCCGCAGAGCCCTTGCCTCGCCTGCCTTGCTGGGGTCCAACGGCACCGGGCTGACCAAGACAGCCGGCCCTCGACGCAGCAAGCCACCGGCAATGACCTGGCATCGGACACCGCCGCGTCCTCGCATCGCCTTATGGGCCCCTGGGGCAAGCATTTCGTCCATCCAGGCGCAGGGGTGGGCCGGGCGGCCTGCCTTCAACCGCACCACATCTCCACCGGACTCAAGCGTGAACTCGTGTCCAAGCAGGGGAGCCAGTTCGACTCCGCGGAGAACCACGTTTCGCCGGGTCAGCAGGGGATTGAAAGGCCCGGCTCCCAACTCAGCGGCAATGGATTCGAGGGCTTCCACTGCGAACAGCGTCACCGCAGCGTCCATGTGCGCGGCCTTGCCAAAGAACCTGTCGCCAACAATGCCTTTGCCAGTCACCAGTTCCGCTTGGTCGGCATCTGTGGTGGGGACATCGGCGGCGCCCTCCCGGGCACGGCCAAAGTAGGCGTGGGCCGGCGACACCAAAAGGTGCAGCAGTTCGACGTCGTACCTGTACTCGGTGGTCATCCCTCAACGCTAGACCCCGGACGCAAGCATTGCCCCTGGCTCGCGGCCGGGATTGGTGCCCTCAGTGCTGCCTACCCCGCGATGTCGCTCGGCACCAAGGTCTTCGTTTCACGCCACACCGTCACCCGTGATCAGCATGGCGAGCAGAGTGTGGAGCTCCAGTGGATGCGCCAGGCTGATGCCGGGGCGTTCCTCGACGTGCTGGTCGCCACCATCGTTGTTGCCCTGGTCCTGGCGGTTGGCCGGTTTCAGATCGAAGCATTCCCGGTCCTGGTCGGGCTTGTGGCGCTCAGCGCCTTGGATGCCGGTCATTTCCATCGAGCGGGAAAAGTTTGACCCCTCGCTGCCCTTGGCGTTCCTCATTGCCCGGACATTCGACTGTGCCATCGAGGACATTTTTACCGCGGATTGACGCGCTGTGGCCCACGCCGCAGCGCTCTGGGCGCCGCGCGGATACTGTGGCACGGTGAACATTGCTGAGGCTGCCGACGGCACGGAACTCGCCTGGGCGTCGGAAGGCGAGGGCGAGCCAATGCTGCTGATCGCCGGACAGGCAACATCCATGGATGGCTGGGGCCCGACGGCGGAGCTTCTGTCCCGCTATTACCGCGTCATCCGCTTTGATCACCGGGGGATTGGGCGGAGTGGGAAGGGCGAAGCGGACCGCTACACCACGCGGCTCTTTGCGGAAGATGCTGCTGCGGTCCTCAAAGCCGCCGGAGCGGATTTAGCACATGTGTACGGCCACTCGATGGGTGGGCGCGTTGGCCAGTGGCTGGCCATCGATTACCCGCAGAAGGTCCGTACGCTGATCCTCGCGGCCACGAGCGGAGGCAGGTGGCCGGATGCCGGAACGCAGCCGGACAAGGCAGCCTTGGAAGCCTTGGTCAGCGGTGACATGTCGCGGCTGGAAGAGCTCTTCTTTGACGCTGACTGGGTCAGTGCAAACCCCGAAGCGACACACACGTTCTTCAACTCCAGCGCGTCGGCTTGGGCCAAAGCCCGGCACTTCAAAGCCAGCCGTGACCATGATGCCTGGAGTGAACTGGGCTCCATTCAAGCGCCCACGCTGATCCTCCAAGGTACCGAGGATGCGCTGACGCCCTTGCCCAACGCATTCCTCCTCCGCGAGCACATTCGCGCCTCGGTGCTGGTGCGCGTACCCGGAGCCGGCCACGGCCTTCATTTGGATCACCCGGAGACCCTTGACTGGATCCGGGAATTCATCACCAAGAAGTCTCGCTGACTGCTATAAGGTTTTCCCGCCAAGGTGCCGGACCAGTGCGTCCACAATAGGCAGTTGCCCTTTGACGAGTTTGGTCCGGGCCTCGGATTCTTCGAACCAGCGGGCGTCGTCGATCTCCGGGAAATCCCTCATGACGCCTGAACCTCTGGGCCATTCCATGGGAAAGGTGTTGCTGATGATTTGCTCCGGCTGGAAGTCACTGGCCTCTGCCGTGAAGGCGGTGATGAGCTTTCCTGAGGGCTGCCGGAAAACGCCCAACAGCTCATAGGTGGCGGCCGGCGGGGGTGAGCCTATTTCCTCAGTGAATTCGCGTTTCGCAGCTGCTAAAGCGTCTTCATCTTCAGGGAACTCGCCTTTGGGAATGGACCAGGCGTGATGATCCTTTCGCGCCCAAAAAGGGCCTCCCATGTGGGCGATCCAGAGCTGCAGTTCGCCACTGCTCACGGTTCGATGGAGAAGAATTCCGGCACTGCGGATGGGCATGTGTCTTCCTGAAGGACGTGCTGCGTAACGGGCTGTCTTATGAGGTACGGATCTGTCCAGACTACTGCGGGGCTTCACCACCGTTATCCAATTGATGTTGAAACAGTCATATTCCATGCCTGTTTCGCTTCCTGCAGCGTCCTTGCTAATTGATAATCGAGGAGTTGCACGTTCCTCGGGGTGGAACGTGACCGCGGCCTCCGGCAATTGCCGGAGGCGTTTCTGGGCGCATCAGCAGGAGGACACAGCTATGGCATCGTCAATGAGGCTCCTTCCAACCGGGGGAAAAAAAGTAATGGGTTTGGCCGTCGTCATGGCGGTTGGTTTATCACTGTTCACGGGCATCAGCCCCTCACACGCCGCGGACACCACGCCCATGGCTGAGGATCCTGGACCGGTGGGCAGCTTTGCTTGGAAAGGGTTCAACTGGCAGAAGCGTTTTTGGGGTGGGGCGCCCATGTACAACGCAAGCTGGGATGCCAACAATGTCAGCAATCCTGATGCCGACGGGTATGTGAAACTCTCCATCACCAACCCCACCGGAACCGCTCCGAAGGGCGCAGAATTTCAGTCCACACGCGAAGGCTTCGGCTACGGCACGTATAGCACCACAGTGGAGAAGGACGTCAGTGCGCTGCAGAAAGAAGTGGTGTGGGGCTGCCTCTTCACCTACGATCCCGCAGCCGAACCGGGATACACGGAGATCGACCTCTGCGAGGCGTCGGCCTGGGGTGGCGGGGCCGCCTACGGGGAAGACTGGCCGGTCACCCAAGGCCACGGGTACTGGTTCGATGCAACGAAGCCTCCAGGCCAGGGCAACAACACCGTCACCTTCGATGTCACGAACGCTCCCATCCTCACCCACCGGATGGTCTGGGAACCAGGCAAGCTGACCTTTGAGACCTTCGCGGGGGAGGGCTACAGCGGAACGCTGCTGAAAAAGACCATCCTGCAAGGATCCACCGTTCCACTTCCGGCAAAAGAACAAATCCACTTCAACCTGTGGGTCACCGGTGGCGGCGGCGGGGATGCGGCTCATGTGGGTCCTGAAACGGTCACTATCCGTGATTTCTCCTTCGTACCGGGGATTCCGCTGACGGCTCCCACTCCTACGGTGACCGGCACGGCAGCTGTGGGTTCAACGCTGACAGCCAACCCCGGAACCTGGACCACCGGAACGGCCCTGACGTATCAGTGGTACCGGAACGGTGCGGCGATCTCCGGTGCCACCGCTGCTACGAGGGTGCTTGCTGCAGCGGACCAGGGAACCAAACTGACGGTAAGGGTGACGGGAACCAAGACCGGTCATGCGACGACCACCAAGGAATCAGCGCCCACAGCCACAGTGGTTGCTGGGACTCTGGTAGCACCCACTCCAACCATCACCGGGACGCTGAGCGTGGGCTTCACACTGACAGCAAACCCAGGTACCTGGACGTCCGGAACCACGCTGACATACCAGTGGTACCGCTCGGGTATTGCGATCACCGGTGCCACCGCCAAGACCTACACCCTGGTAAGCGCTGACCAGGCGGACACCATGAGGGTCAGGGTCACCGGGACCAAAGCCGGTTACACCACGGTGGCCAAGTTCTCTGCGGTTTCGGCTCCGGTCACCTGATCGCCGGGCCACACAGGTAGCTGCGATTAAATGACAAACCCGCAGTTGTGTCGCGCTGGGGGGTAAGCGACACAACTGCGGGACTGCCAGGCCTGGTCAGTTCTTCTGCGCCCTGACGGGGACGATCCTCTTGACGGCGAGGCCGAGCGCCAGCATTGCGAAAGCAGCCAGTGCGAACCAGAAGAGATCTCCTGCTCCGGTCATTGCGAGTGCTCCTGAGCCCATTCCGGCTGCGGTGGCTCCTGCGAGGGGGGCTGCTGGGTTGTTGTACATGAGTCGACTACCAAACTTTCTTTCTGTTGAGTGCTGCATCCAGGTACGCCTTGGCGTGAACGGCCTGGAGGAACATGTCTATGACGGTTTCGTACATGGTTGCGGCCAGCAACATGTACCTCCAGCCCCGGAAGCGCAGGGTTACGATGCGCTCCAGGACGAAGATTGCGGTAACGGCTATCCAGACGGGGTGGAGGTTCAAGCCCGCTCCGGTGGTGAAAGCGAAGATGATGGAGCCGAGGTAGGCCAGCGTCACCATGACGCCGATCATGGACAGGAACTGGCGTCCCCAGTACGGCCTGGTGATTTTGGTCCACCCGTACTGCACACAGTTCTCAACTGCGCCGCGCTTCCAGCGAAGCCTCTGTGCCCAGAGTTCACGCCATGTGGGCATGACCTCGGTGACCAGGGTGCAGTTGGAAGGAGATGCGATGCGGTAGCCGAGGGTCAACAGTGCAAAGGAGAGTTCGTTGTCCTCGGTCAGGACCGAGGTGTCGTAGACGCCGCCCTTGCCGTTGCCCGGAGGAAGTGTGCCCTCCAAGCGGGCTGAAACCACGTCACGCAGGGTCTTGACCCGAAACAGGGCTGCCGTTCCGGTAACTACCAGGCACTTGCCGTGGAGACGCTTCACGTCGCGGGCATAGCGGGCGTACTCGTTGCGCTGCAGGTGTCCGACGAAACCCCCACCGGGGCCGCCGCTGAACACTCCGCCCACTGCGCCGAGCAGTTCGTCGGCCAACAGGTTTTTGGTGGCATTTTCGATGAAATCGAGGGCGAGCTGTGAGTCTGCATCCTGAACCAGGATCAAATCCTCGGGGTCGGCATCGGGAAGAAGCTCGCTGAGGGCGAAGTTCAGGGCTCCGGCCTTCTTGTCCTTGTTGCCGACAGTGCGGAGGACCTCGACGCCCTGGGCAAGCGCAAGAGTCTCGGTGTCGTCGGTGCAGTTGTCCGCCACCACAATGATGCGGTCCGGGCGGCGGGTCTGGTTGTTCAACGAGGTGAGGGTCTCGGTGATGCCGGCGGATTCATTGTGTGCCGGCACCAGGACGGTGACCACGCCACCGGCTGCACGGTGGGATCCCCGGGGGGAGGCGGCCGTGGCCAGTGAGCCTGTTTCGGCCGCGTATTCCGTGATTTCCGCGAGCATTGTGATCCCTCCGTTCGAGCGCTGAAGCGTTGACTCACTTAGAGTTCCAACGCCAACGCAAGAAATGCGCAGGGAAAGCGTCAAGGAAATATCAAGGTTTGCTCAGGACTTGGGGAATGCCGTCACGAAGAGGTTTCGAGCACCACTCGTACGTTTTGAACGCTTCCGGGAGGGAGTTTTAAACGCAAGAGGACGACGCCGGCAAATACCGGCGTCGTCCTCTTGCGTTGGTGTGAGCTGCTTAGCGGCTCAGGCTCACGGTGAAGGTTTTGGGTCCGCTCAGGGTGACTGCGATTCCGCAGTTTTCTGCAGCTGCCCGGTGTGAGAGGGACTGGACGGCGGCATCGATGGTGTGGTCGATGGCCGACTTGTCCCAGATTTTCAGCGTGATGGAGTCAGTATGTGTCGTCATTGTCAGTACTTTCACTCAGGCCGTTAACAGCCCCAAGCCTCTTCGCCCGGGGCCGCATCCTCGTCGGTGAGGATTGCTGATTCAGCTTGTATGGGAACGAATTCCCTCATTCATGGTTCATGGTGCCCGCCATGGTTGACAAGCTAATCCGGACAAGTGTGACCGATTACACGTTGCTCATTACTCTGTGTAACCGGTGCTGACAGTGAGCTCCCACCATCGGTCCAACCCGCTGCCGCCCTTGGTCAGCCGTTGACGTAGCCCATGTGCTGGGCGTTGTACCGATCACCGTGGACGCCGATGCTCCGGACGATCGCGTCGAGGTCGGCGCGCTCATCGGCGGAAAGCGCGACCTGCGTTGCGGCCACGTTTTCCTGGATGCGCTCGGTGCGGCGGGTGCCCGGGATCGGCACGATCCACGGCTGCTGCATCAGCAGCCAGGCCAGGGCAATCTGCCCGGGCGTCGCCCCCTTCGCCGCTGCGAGCGTCTTCACGTGGTCAACGAGTGCCTGGTTGGCCGCGAGATTCCCTGCCTCGAAACGCGGGACCCGGGAGCGGATGTCCCCCTCGGTGAAGCTGGTGGAGGTGTCCACGGTGCCGGTGAGGAACCCTTTGCCCAGCGGGCTGAACGGTACGAACCCGATGCCGAGCTCGGCAAGGACAGGCAGCACCTCGGCCTCGGGGTCGCGCGTCCAGAGCGAATATTCGCTCTGGACAGCAGTGACTGGGTGCACTGCGTGAGCACGACGGACGGTGTCCGCGGAGGCCTCCGAGAGGCCGAAGTGCTTGACCTTGCCCTCGGCGATGAGTTCGCTGATCGTGCCGGCGACGTCCTCGATCGGCACGGCGGGGTCAACCCGGTGCTGGTAGAACAGGTCGATCACATCGGTACGCAGCCGCTTTAGAGATTCCTCTGCGACGCGGCGAATCTGGTCTGGCCGGCTGTCGAGGCCGACGCTCTTGCCGTCGCGAATGTCCCAACCGAACTTGGTGGCGATGACGATTTGGTCGCGGATCGGCTCCAGAGCCTCACCAACCAGTTCCTCGTTGACGTAGGGCCCGTAGGCCTCTGCGGTGTCGAAGAAGGTGACCCCTTCATCGACGGCCGAGCGCAGCACGGCGACCATCTCGTCCCTGCTGCCGGGGTTGGGACCATAGCTCTGGGACATGCCCATGGCCCCTAGTCCCAGTGCGGAGACCTTCAGGCCCTGGCCGAGTGTTCTGGTGTGCATGATCAGTCCTTCGTGGTGAGCGTGTCCTTGAGTGGCGGAAGCCCGCCAAGCGACGGTGCCCTGGGACCGCCAGTCCGGGCCTGCAGGAACTGGCCTGCATCGTCCCTGGTATTCATACAGACAACGCTATTCCGGCCACCGCCGCAGAGGGAGTCCCCACTGGTACCCCCTTCACTGGAGACTCCACTGATCCCTTAGGCCGGCGGCAAATCCAGGGTGTAGACCACCAACTGCACCTTCGGCGCAGGCCGCTCCTTCTCACGTTCCGGTCGGCGGACGTAGCCCAGGCGCCGGTAGAGGCGCTGAGACGTCTCATTGTCGACGGCGGTGTCCAGCACCACGCGCCCGGCACCACGGGATGCGGCGAGGCGGGCGGATTCGTCGAGGAGTTTTTGGCCAAGACCCGTACGGCGGGCCTCAGGGAGCACAGCCAGCAACCTGAGTTCCACCTCGCCTTCTTCTGCCTGCCGGCTGAGGTATGAGCCAAAGGGCAGGAGGCTGGCAGTACCCACCAGGCGCCCGGCTTCTTCGTCTGCCGCAACCAGCAGCACACCTTCGCGGGCCCTGGCCGCAGCATCCAGCAAAAGGCCGAGGCGCTCTTCGTCGGGCTGATGCGCGCCTGGGAGATGATGACCGAACCCTTCGTACGTCAGCCGCCCCACGGCGTCGTACTCTTCCGGAAGCGCCTCGCGGATCACATACGTGTCGGCGGCGACGGTCTGCGTGGTGGTCATGATTGTCCTTTCGGCTGTGGATCGAGTCCGAGGTGCGATTTCAGCGTGGCCCCCGTGTATTCAGTGCGGGCCAGTCCGCGCTCCTGCAGCAACGGGATGACGCCGGAGGTGAAGCGCTCCAAGTCCTGGGGGAGGAGGGAGAACATCAGGTTGAACCCGTCGGCGGCGCCTTCGGCGTGCCAGCGCTCCAAGGAATCGGCCACGTGCTGCGGGGTGCCGATGAAGTCGTGGTTTCGTTTGTCGCCTGTGAGTATTGAGTAGAGGTCCTTGAGCGTGACCTCTTCCTCACGTCCATGGATCTGTTCCCCGGCGGAGCGAAAATCGGTCCGCGGCCGCGCGATGGTGGGAATGCCGGACTGGGCTACCGTGGCGTCCGCTCCCAGCCCGGTGAAGTCGAGTTGACCCGCGAAGTATTCCTGCAGGAAGTCCAGGACCTGCTGATCGGTGATGAGGCTGTCCAGCTCGCGGATGTGTTCTACGGCTTCCTCGCGGGTCTCCGCAACAACGGGCGAGATGGCTTGGTAGACGTAGAGTTCGTCTGGATTCCGTCCGAATGCCTCTGCCTGGGCACGGACCGAGTCCCTGTATTTTCTCGCCTGGGGAATGTCCGCGTGGCTGGCAAACAAGGCGTTGGCGAATCGTGCCCCCAGCTGCTGCCCCGGAACCGAGGTGCCCGCCTGCGCCAACAAGGGAGAGTGCTGTGGGGAGGGCCCGATGTTGAGCGGACCGGCAACTTTGAAGAACTCGCCCTTGTAGTCCAGCCGGCTGAGTTTGTGGCGGTCGAAGAACCTGCCGGCCTCCTTGTCGTAAAGGAAAGCGTCCTGGTCCCATGAATTCCACAGGCCCTGGGTGACCTCGACGAACTCTTCGGCGCGGCGGTACCGCAGGCTGTGGTCGAAGTGCTCATCGGCGTTGAAATTACCTGCCGTGCTGTTGGTCAGGTCCCGGGTGGTGACGATGTTCCAACCGACGCGGCCACCACTGATGTGGTCCGCGGTAAGAGCTGCTCGGGCAAAGTTGTAGGGCTCGTCATAAGAGGTGGAGGACGTGGCGATGAGGCCGATCCTGTTGGTGACCGCGCCAAGGGCCGTGACCAGGCCGATGGGGTCGAACCTGTTGAGGATACCCGGGTTGGACGTCTCGTCGATCGCCAGGGAGTCGCCCAGGAAGATCGCATCGAACTTGGCGTCCTCAGCGATCCTTGCCAGCCGCACCTGGTGTTCAAAGTCAATGCTGGCCTTCGGGAACGCTGTTTCGTGGCGCCATGAAGCCAAGTGGATGCCGGTGCCCACCAGGTAGGCGAAGAAGTGGATCTGCTGGCGTTCACGGGTGAGTATCTGGTTCATGGGCCTGTTCAGTGCTGTTCGGAGTCAGGAAATGGTTGAGGGACGGCGGCGCTCTGTGGCGCAGGGCCGCCGCCCCTCGCGTGCTACTTGGTCTTCTTGATGGCCTCTTCTTCAGCGGTCAGGACTTCCTGCAGCTTGGCCGCTGTCCAGTCAGCCTTGAACTGAAGGTTGCCGTCGTTGAGCTTGGTCACCGAAGCCTCAACTTCGGGCGTGTGATAGGCGTCGACGATCTTCTTCCACGTGGGATCGTCCTTGCGGTCAGCCTTCACCACGAAGCCGTTGATGTAAGGCGCCAGGGATTCCGAATTCAGGTCTTCCTTGAAGATGATCTTCTCGTCGCCCAGTCCGCCTTTCTGGGCCTGCGTGTTGTTGACGACTGCGGCATCCGTGGTTCCCTTGAGCGCGTTCACCGTCTGGTTGCTGTCCACCGGGACAACCTTGATCCTGCTCGAGGTGATCTCTGCGGGTGTGGACAGCGAGTTGCCGCCATCCTTGAGCTGGAGAAGTCCTGCGGTCTGCAGGTTCAGCAGGGCGCGCGCCTGGTTGGTGGGGTTGTTGGGGATGGCAACCTCGGCATCGGCCGGCAGTTCCTCCACGGATTTGAACTTCTCCGAGTACAACGCCAGCGGGTACACGGCCGTCGCGCCAACAGGAACCAGGGTGCCGTTGCTGTTGACGTTGAACTGGGACAGGTACTTCAGGTGCTGGAACAGGTTGATGTCCACCTGGCCCTGCTGGGTGGCGGTGTTGATCTGGGCACCATCGGTGAAGTTCTTGACCTCAAGGTCGATGCCCTGATCCTTCAGCTTGTTCTTCAGGAGGGTCCAGTGCTCCTCGGCACCGTCGTCCACACCGATGACCACCTTGGTGTTGGCGCTGGTTGACGAACCACTTGACGCGCCCCCGCAAGCCGAGAGCGATAGGGCGGCAACCAGGCCGACGGCGGCAACTAACAAGCGGTTCTTCATGATGCTTCTCCGTACAAAGGGTCTTGATGCGAATGGAAGGTACGGGGTGTTCCCCCTGCCTCACGCTAGGCAGTTGGCCCCGTGGGAATCGAACGCCTTCGCAACACTCCGACGCGCATCGTCAAGGAAAGAAACCGCAGGTCACAGGGGGTCATTGGGTTCGATGCGAGCGCTGTGGCGCTGTTGGAATGGGCATCCAATCAACCCCAAAAGGAGGCTCCGGTGAGCGCGATCGTTTCGCTGCGCGGCGTCAGCAAACTGTTCCTGGTCCAAGGAAGCAACCGCGGCCAGCGCACGGAACCAGTGCGCGCCGTCGACAACGTCAGCCTGGACATCGAAGAGGGGACGGTCGTTGGCATTGTCGGCTACTCCGGTGCCGGAAAATCCACGCTGGTGCGCCTGCTCAACGGCCTGGAACGACCCACCCAGGGCCAGGTGTTCGTCAAGGGCCAGGACATTTCCTCGCTCCCCGAAGGCCAGCTGCGCAAGGTCCGCGCCGGCATCGGCATGATCTTCCAGCAGTTCAACCTCCTGAAGTCCCGCACTGTCTGCGGAAACGTGGCCTATCCGCTCAAAGTGGCTGGT
This sequence comes from Paenarthrobacter sp. 4246, assembly GCF_040546855.1. Lineage (NCBI taxonomy): Bacteria > Bacillati > Actinomycetota > Actinomycetes > Micrococcales > Micrococcaceae > Paenarthrobacter > Paenarthrobacter sp. 4246. The sequence continues at coordinate 85,912 of NZ_JBEPOP010000007.1, read as the reverse complement.
TGGCCCAAAGAGAAGATCAAGCCGCGCGTGGACGAACTCTTGGAGTTCGTGGGCATCGCAGACAAAGCCGGTTACTACCCGCGGCGGCTCTCCGGCGGGCAGCAGCAACGCGTGGGCATCGCCCGTGCGCTGGCGAACGCCCCGGACATTTTGCTCGCCGATGAAGCCACCAGCGCCCTGGACCCGGAGACCACCCGCGACGTCCTGCGCCTGCTCCGGCGCATCAACAAAGAACTCGGAACCACCGTTGTAGTGATCACTCACGAAATGCACGTCGTGCGCGAAATCTGCGACACCGTGGTGATGATGGAATCCGGCCGCGTGGTGGAAGCTGGGCCGACGTACTCCGTGTTCGCCGATCCCCAGAGCGACTCCACCCAGCGCTTCGTCTCCACGGCTGTGCACGGCACACCGGAACCGGATACGGTCACCCGGCTTGCTGCCGCGCATCCGGGCCGGCTCGTCTCCATCGGCATCTCCGAGGCTGCGCCCACTCCCTTGGTTGCTGCCACCTTTGAACGCCACGGTGTCGGCTCCAGTGTCGTGTTCGGCGGTGTCACCGAGATCCAGAACAAGATCCTCGGGACACTGACCTACGAACTCACCGGCAGCGACGACGCCATTGACGCCGCGCTCGCCGACTTAGGCGAGATCACCGCCGTCGAACGCCAAACGGCCGCCGTCGAGCAAAAGACGGCCTCCGCAGACAGTGCCGTACCGGGCATTCCAGCCCCTGTCCCCGCGAACGCCGGAGAATAGCCATGACCGACTGGACAACCCTCCTGCCCGTCCTGGGCGAATCATTCCAACAGACCATCTACATGGTGGTCATCACCGTGCTGCTGAGCGGCGCCGCCGGGCTCGCTCTGGGTGTCACGCTCTACGCCACCAGGCCGGGAAACCTGTTCGCCAACAAGGCGGTGTTCTCGGTCCTGAACTTCCTGGTCAACATCATCCGGCCCATCCCGTTCATCATCTTCATCACGGCCATCGCCCCGCTGACACTGATCGTGATGGGGACAACCATCGGTACTACTGCGGCGATCCTGCCCATGGCGCTCATGGCCGGCGTCGTGATTGGGCGTGTGGTGGAGCAGAACCTGGTGGCCTCCGATCCCGGTGTTGTGGAAGCCGCCCGGGCCATGGGTGACAGCCGCTTGCACATCCTGTGGTCCGTGGTGATTCCCGAGTCGCTGGCACCGCTGATCCTGGGCTACACGTTCATGATCATCGCCATCGTGGATATGTCCGCCATGGCCGGGTACATCGGCGGCGGTGGCTTGGGCAACTTCGCCATCATGTACGGCTACCAGCAGTTCAACTGGGAGGTCACGCTCGTGACCGTCCTGATCATCATCGTCATGGTCCAGGCCGCGCAGTTACTGGGCAACTTCCTCGCCCAGCGCATCCTCCGTCGCTGACTCTTCCCCCAGGAGAACAACAATGCCTATCGAATTCCTCGGCATGGGTGCCGGCAACGACTCCACTGAGACGTCTCCAGCCACGACGTCCTTCTTCGACCCCCAATACGCGGCCCGTATCGCCAGGATCCACGAGGACAACAATTGGGACCACGTCCTGTTCGCCTACAACTCCACCACACAGGATCCCTCAGTCCACGCGGCATGGGTTGCAGCAAATACTGAACGGATCCAGTTGAGGTTGGCGCACCGCCCCAACGTTTCCCACCCGACGTTCGCAGCGCGATCCTTCCTGACGTTGGACCACATTGCGCAAGGCCGGTTGACCGTGCACTTCATCACCGGCGGCAGCCAGGCGGATCAGGCCCGCGAAGGCGACTTCCTTGCCAAGGATGCGCGCTATGGCCGAACGCAGGAGTACATGCAGATCGTGCGGCGGGTATGGTCCGGTGGGTCATTCGATTGGTCCGGCGAGCATTACCGATTTGAAAACTTTGCCTCTGGCTTGGGGCCCTTTGCCGGCAAGCGTCCAGGCATTTCCTTCGGTGGGTCCTCCGAGGCGGCGTGGGAGGTGGGCGCTGCAGAGGCTGACATCTACGCACTGTTCGGCGAACCCCTTGCCGATGCCGCATCGCAACAGGAGCAGATCCTTGCGCGGGCCGCTGCCTTGGGACGGGTTGAATCATTGCGCTGGCAAATTGCCTTCCGACCCATCGTGGCGGCAACGGACGAGTTGGCGTGGGAGAAGGCGCACGCCATCCTGAGTACCTTCGAGGCGCGGCGGTCGGCCGGCGAGGTGATTGATCCTGTCCGGCATTACAACCAGAAGCCCGAGGCCGCCGGCACCCAGCGACTCCTCGCCGCGGCCGAGCGCGGGGACCTCCACGACCGCGCGCTGTGGACGGCCCTCGCCAAAGCGGCAGGTGGCGGGGGAGGAAGCGCGACGGCGTTGGTTGGCTCCTACGACACTGTCACCCAGGCGATCCTGGACTACCACGACCTCGGATTCGAGATCTTCGGTCTCCGTGGCTACGACTTCGTTCCTGATGCCCTTGAGTTCGGGCAGCACGTCATTCCACAGCTGAAGCAGGAAGTGGCGCATCGGGAGCAGGGCCGCACCGCCGAGGAAATCCGGGCAGGCCATGCCGCCGCCCGGGCACGCGTCGTGGGCGTACCTTCCTGACCCACTGTCAGCGCCACAACCAGCAATATCAAAGCTTTTTGGTTGTTTCTCAGCATCCAAGCGGCAAAGCAGGTCAGGAAGGAACGCTATGAGAAGCCACGGAAACCACGCTAAACGTTCCGCCCTGTGGCTTTGCCTGGGCGCAGGATTCATCACGCTGTTGGACCAGTCAATGTTCGTGCTGGCGGTACCGGCTATGTCTGCGTCCCTGCACGCTGATTCCGGGTCCGTGCAGTGGATCCTGGCTAGCTACTCCCTGGCGTTCGGCGTCGCGCTGGTTCCGGCGGGCAGACTGGGCGACATCGTGGGACGGCGCACGCTCTTCATGCGGGTATCGCTGTTTTCGGGGCCTCCAGCTTGGTGGGTGGCCTGGCCACGGACCCATCGCTTGTCATCGTCGCCAGGCTCCTCCAAGGACTCGGCGCGGGGACCTTGAATCCGCAGGTGCTTGGACTCCTGCAGGACATCTATTCCGGGCATGACCGCGCCAAAGCCCTCGGCGCCTACGCTGCCGCCGGGGGTTCGGCTGCGGTCTGCGGACCGCTGCTCGGCGGAGTGGTTCTTTCCTTGGGCGACCCATCTATCGGCTGGCGGATCCTGTTCCTCGCCAACGTTCCCTTGGTGCTGATCCTGGTTACCCTTGCCTTCCGGCTCCTCCCGAGGCCTGCCATCAAACACCCCGACGACGGAACCGCGAAACCCTCCATCGACGTCCTGGGTGCCTTGCTGCTCGGCGGAGTGGTGATCGCCTCGCTCATTCCCACGATCTACGGTGCGGGCATCATTGCAGTGACATCGCTGGCGGTCGGTGCGGGGATGTTTCTGGCCTTCGCCTTCTGGGAGCTCCTTTATCACCGGCGCGGCCGAACCCCGTTGCTCAGTGCCTCCCTGGTGAAATCAAGGGGCTACGCCTTGGGTACGGTGGTGGCGCTCTGCCAGTTCGGCGTCGGTGCCGGAATGGCCGCCCTGACTGCCTTCTACTTCCTCTCCGGGACAGGGATGGCGCCGTTGGCGGCCGCAGCGATCCTCGCGCCGCAAGCAGCAGGAATGCTGTTGGCGTCCAGCTTCAGTTGGCGCTTCGTGGCCCGCTACGGTCGCGCCGGGATCCTCTACGCACTGGTGGGCAGCCTGGCCTGTCTGATTGCCAAGGACCTCTTCGTGCAAGGGCTCGACGGCGGTACGGCGGCTCTGGCGGTGGCCGCCGTCGGACTTATCCAAGGTGTGGCAACAGGCCTTGTGGTGGCGCCAAACCAGACACTCACGCTTGCCCATGCGCCCGCAGGTGCCGCAGGGGTGGCTGCAGGCTTCTACCAGCTCAGCCAACGTTTCGCGGCGGCCCTGTGCTCAGCTGCGGCCGCAGGCATGTTCCTTCAGGCGCACGGAGCGGCCACCGGCCAAGCCTCCAAGGACGCCTTCCACCAGGGCATCGTGATGTGCTGCGTTTTGCTGGGGCTCGCGCTGCTCGCCGGCGGACTCGACTGGCAGCGCGAGGCAAGGAACCGCAGAATCGCACGTGCCGTCGTCGTGACCTCAGGAAAGGAAGCCGCGACGACGGCGGGAGTGCAACCGCCGGAACGTCCGACGGCGGGAGGTACTCAGCGTTCGGAGGCCACCGAATCGGTGGATGCCTGAGCCGATCCGACAGGCGGCGCCGATTCGACGGGCGGGGCGGTCGGCCCGGTGGTGGGGATGCCGGCGTCGCGCAGGGCCGGGAAGCCGCCGTCCACGTGGACGGCGTTGGCGTAGCCGAGGACCTGGAGCTTCTGCGCGACGGGACGTGAACCGTTGACGGAGCCGCAGAACACCACGATCTTCTGGTCCGTACCGCTGAGCTGGGCCAGGCGGTGGGCGGACTCCGGGCTGAAGTCCTCCTCCACATGCTCGCGGTTGACCACCACGGCACCGGGGACGGCTCCGGTGCTGGCGCGGCCCCCTTCGCTGCGGACATCGATCAGCAGCGCGCCTTCTTCGAAGAGTTTGGCCGCTTCCTGGGCGGTGATCAGCTGGGTATCCTGCACGTCGTTTTCCGGTACGGCGGTTTCGATGGACATGGTGCTCCCTTTGTTGGTGGTGGGTGGAAAATCGGAAAGCTAGAGACCCCACGCCTCGGCGAGCAACTGGTACGAGCTCTGCCGATCGGCGGGGTCATGGGCAATGGTGGTGATGAGCAGTTCCTGGGCGCCTGTGGCCCGCTGCAGAGTGCGCAGCTTGTCCCTGACCTGGTGCGGGTCGCCCACCAGCCGGGTGTCCACACGGTCTTTGACAAGGTCTTTGGCGTCAGCATCCAAGGGCAAATCCAAGGCATCCTCCGGGGAGGGGTAGGGGATGGCGCCCTGTCCGCTGCGAATACCGTGTACCCACTGGCCATAGCCGCGGGCGAGGCGCTGTGCTTGGTGTTCGTCCGGGGCCACCAGCACGTCCGCCGAGACGATCACCTGTGGTTCCTGCAGGGAAGCAGACGGTTCAAAGTGGGCCCGGTATTCGGCAATGGAGTCCAGGACGCCGGCCGGGGCTACGTGATAATTCGCGCCGAAGGGAAGGCCCAACTTGCCGGCGAGGCGGGCGCTGGGACCCGCTGTTGAACCGTGGATCCAGAACTGTGGCGACTGCCCGAGGGCCGGCGTCGCGGTGACTTCCTCGCCATGCCTGGTGCGGTACCCGCCGGTGAAGAACCCGATGATGTCCTGGACGTCGTTCTCGAAGTTGTCGGTATCTCCCGGGAAGCGGCCCAGCAGTTCACCTTGCAAACGGAACTTCCTGGGGAGGACGGCACCGAAGATGGGCCGCGGCGCTGGGATCAGCAGACCGTCAACCACGCGATCGTCTGGTGTGTCAGTCGGGGGCACTACTCCGGGAACCGGATCGCTGGGCGACTTCGGCGGCCCGGAACGCCCAAAGCCAAGGTCCACACGGTCCGGGAACACCGCAGCAAGAGTGCCGATGCTCTCCGCAATCTGGAGCGGCCTGTAATTTCCCAACAAGGTGGCTGCCGTGCCGACACGGATGGTTTTGGTGGCCGACGCAACCAACCCGGCGAGGATGTGCGGGGCAGAACCAGCAACGCCGGTGTTGAGGTGGTGCTCGGCCAGCCAGTACCGCGAGTACCCTGCAGCCTCAGCGACGCCGGCGAGGGCGAGTGTGCTGCGCAGGGCGTCGCCGGGGGTCTGCCCGGCGGAAACCGGAGTCAGGTCAAGAACGGACAGGGGAGTGACGGAATGCTTCGGCATGGGACGACACTACGGACGCACCCGCACAGGCCAAAGCCCAACAGTCACCCCGCTCAATGGGGCTAAATCCTACGAAATCCTGCGAAACGGACCGTCACAAGTGAGCCGCGAAAGACGTACCAGGAGGGCGCCGCGGACAGGCTAGGGTAGGGACATTTCCGAACAAATAGCACCGAACACTCACAGTCATTTCCTGTCAAACCCTTGACCGAACGGTTGAAGCGCTGGTAAACCTTGTTGGCGGAAAGCGTTTTCTCGCAGACTTCAGCCTCTTGTCCACCAAGCAAGGCGGTGTTGTCTCCGTGGGTGAAACGTTCCAATCCAGCGCGCGCAGACCCACTGCCGCCCAGCATCAAAGGAGATGTTCTTTGGTTTACCCTTCGAAATGTTCCTTCCGCCCCTCCCCTGGCCGTGCGTGGAAGGCAGTCTCGCTCGCCGCCTCCGCTTCACTCGCTGCCGCCGCCATCGCACTGACGGGCGTTCCGCTCGCGCAAGCAGCCCCTGTCCAGGTCCGGCAGGCAGCGCAAGCCAACCTTCCCGGCGTCGTGCCTGCCGCGAAAGACCCAGCCGCGCTGAAGCGGCAGGTGGAAAACCTGGACCGCGCGCCGGTGGCTGTCCTGACCGGCCAAGGCGTCACGGTGAGCTGGCGCATGCTGGGGCTGGACAAGGACAGCATCGGCTTCCAGGTCCTGCGCGACGGCGTCAACATCACCCCGGAGCCCCTCCGCAGTGCCACCATGTTCGTGGACCCCGCAGGCACGGCGGAGTCCAGCTACGTCATCAAGACCGTTGGCAACGGACAGGGCCAAGACAAGCTGACCGAAGCCGTGAAGCCGCTGGCGCAGAACTACTTGGCCATTAAGCTCGACAAACCGGCTGACGGAGTGACCCCGGACGGCAAGGCATACACGTATTCCGCCAACGACGCCACCGTGGCGGACCTCGACGGTGACGGCAAGTATGAGGTCATCCAGACGTGGTCGCCGTCCAACGCCAAGGACAACTCACAGTCCGGCTACACGGGCAACGTCTACGTGGACGCCTACAGGCTGGACGGCACCAAGCTGTGGCGGATTGACCTTGGCCGCAACATCAGGGCCGGCGCGCACTACACGCAGGTCCTGGCCTACGACTTCGACGGCGACGGCAAGGCTGAGGTCTCCCTTAAGACCGCCGATGGAACCCGCGACGCCGCAGGCACGGTGATCGGCAACGCCGACGCCGACTTCCGCAATGCCGCCGGGTACGTCCTGTCCGGTCCGGAATTCCTGACCGTCTTCAAGGGTGACACCGGCACCATCATGGACACCGTGACTTACGAACCCGAGCGCGGAGCGGTCGCCGGGTGGGGCGACAACTACGGCAACCGGGTGGACCGCTTCCTGGCCGGTGTGGCCTACTTGGACGGCGAACACCCCTCCATGATGTTCAGCCGCGGTTACTACACGCGGACCGTCCTGGTGACTTACGACCTCGTGAACGGCAAGCTCGTGAAGCGGTGGACCTTCGATTCAAACATCGCCGGCGATGAGTACAAGGGGCAGGGCAACCACAACCTCTCGGTTGCCGACGTAGACCAGGACGGCAAGGACGAGTTCGTCTTCGGCTCCATGACCATCGATGACAACGGCCAGCCCCTCTACAACACCAAGCTGGGCCACGGTGATGCCATCCACACTGGTGACCTGGACCCGTCCCGGCCCGGACTGGAAACCTTCGCCGTCCACGAAAGCATGAGCCAGAGCGGCAATCGCGGTGCCACGTTCCGTGATGCCGCCACTGGCGAGGTCCTGTGGAGCATTCCGGCCATCAAGGACACCGGCCGTGGCGCAGCAGGCGACATCGATCCCCGTTATGCCGGCGCCGAAGGGTGGGCCATCGGCGGTTCTGCGGCGTGGGATTCACCCGTTGGACAGCTCATGTCAGCCAATGGCGAGTTGATTGCGGAAAAGATCCCGGCCGCCAACTTCCTGGCTTGGTGGGACGGTGACCTGCTCCGCGAAATCGTGGATCACGACTACGATGCCACGGTGTCCCGCGGCGTACCCACCATCTCCAAGTGGAACTGGGAAACGGAAACCAGTGACCGGCTCCTGACCGCTGAGGGTGCCCGCAGCACCAACACCACCAAGGGCAACCCGTCCATCCAGGCTGACGTCGTTGGTGACTGGCGCGAAGAGATCGCCTGGCCGTCCACGGACAGCAGTGAGCTGCGGATTTACACCACGACGGCTCCCACCGAGGTCCGCCTGCGGACCCTGATGCACGACACTGTGTATCGGACAGCTGTTGCCCGGGAAAATGTGGCCTACAACCAGCCGCCGCACCCGAGCTTCTTTATCGGTGAGGGTATGAAGGCTCCGGCGATTCCCGCCGTCGTCTACACCGGCGTCCAGAAGTAGCGGCATCTCAATATCGGAGAAGTGCCGCCCGGGTCGCGTCGACCCGGGCGCCACTTTTCTTCTGACTTTTTAGGGCAGCGCGCTCGGTGGAGGGGGAATGTAACCCGGAGGGTTATCGTCCCGCCTCTTCCGTTCAGCTGCACTGAGGGTGTCGCTGTCAGCGGTTCCATCGGAGTCCCCATCAATGTTTGCAAGCCCATTGGTTTGGTCGAACGGGTGGGTGACAGGATCGATGACCGGCGTTGACTCGGTGGCCGCTGTTCCTGACGCGGCGGCTGTTCCCGTCTCCGGGGTCTGCTTTTCGATGTACTCCTTGAACTTCTTCAAGTCTGACTCAGCCTGCCTTTCAACGATGTGCAGCTTGTCTCCCAGGAATTCCAGGACGCCATGCGGCTCGTATTCCAGGGATAGGTGGATGGACGTCTGGCTGGGGCCGGCTTCCTTGAAATCAACCCATCCGGCATTCTTGGCACCCTCCACAGCAGCCCATGCCACTGCACGGTCCATGTCCTGCTGAACAATTTTGGCTTCCCAGCGTCGGTGGACGCCCGCGATCTCGGCCACCCACTCCAGGCGGTCCTCACTGAGCCGCGTCACGCGTTCTACTCCGCCCATGAAATGCGGAAATTCCTCGAACTGTGTCCACTGCCGGTAAGCCGTACTGATCGGAACGTTGACCATGATTGTCTTGTTTACTTTCGTGGTCATGATGTACGTCGCCTCCTCGGGTCGATATTGATCAGCATACTTACATTATTGGGCCTTTTAGAGCGCTAGAACAGACCTTGAATGAACGGATTCAGTCGATGACCCGGCCGTTCTGGACGAGGTACTCCAGGTGCTCGGAGATGTCGGCCAGCACAGCGATGTCCGCCACCGGATCGGCGTCGAGCACCAGCAGGTCGGCGTCAGCGCCCGGTGCGATCACGCCGATTTCCCCTACGCGCTCAAGCAGCTCTGCCGCCGTCGTGGTTGCCGAGCGGATGGCGTCAATAGCGGGCTGAACCTTACCCAACAGCCTGAACTGTTCGTTCTGGTGGCGGTGCATGCCACCCAAGAGGTCCGAGCCGAAGGCCATTTTTACACCGGCCTCGTGGGCTCGGGCAATCGCTTCGAGCCCGCTGGTGAGGACGGAATCCACTTTGGCCCACATTTCCTCCGTGAGCCCGAATTCCTTGCCCTCTTCCTTCAGTGCCCAGTACGTGACCAGTGTGGGGACCAGGAACGCGTCCATTTCCAGGAACAGGTTGAGGCTTCGGTCGTCAAGGAGGTTGCCGTGTTCGATCGACCGGACGCCGGCTTCCAACGCGCGGTTGATGGCTTTTGCCGTGTACGCATGGGCCGCGACATAGCGGTTGGCGGCCTGGGCTTCTTCCACCGCGGCACGCATTTCCTCCATGGAGTACTGGGTGGAGTCGATGCGGTCGGTGGGGGAGGAGACGCCGCCCGATGCCATGATCTTGATGTGGTGGGCGCCCTTGCGAATTTCGTCGCGGGCGGCAGCGCGGACTGCGTCGACGCCGTCGGCCACCCGGCCGATGCCGCAGCATCCACGACCATTGGGGTCGTGGTCCTCGCCGGGCAGGCGCATATCCCCGTGGCCGCCAGTTTGGCTCAGGGCGTGGCCGCAGAAGTGAAGCTTCGGTCCCTCCAGCAGTCCTTCCTCCTGGGCCATGGCCAACCCGAAGTCGGCGCCGGACAGGTCGCGGACCGTGGTGAAGCCGCGGCGCAGCATGGCGCCCATGATGCGTGCGGTCTGCGCATAGACATACGACGACGGCGTGTACGTCAGTGAGCGGAAGTCCGCACTGGATGCGACCACGTGGACATGGGCATCTATCAGGCCGGGAATCACAAACTTGCCGGTGCCATCGATGACCCGGGCGCCGGACGGTGCCTGGGCATTTGGTTCAACGGTGCTGAACTTCCCGTCAACGCTGACGACGTCGGTGGTTGAGTAGGTGCCTGCCGCGACGTCCAGGACGTTGGCGTTGCGGATGACCAAGGGGGTGCTTTCTGGGGTGGTGCTCATTTTAAACGGTGTCCTTCGCAGGTGCTTCGGGGACTTCTGGGACTTCGGTGGGGTGGGCTTCAAAGGCCCGGACAAGGTGGGGCAGGTTGTAGTTGATGACGTCGACGGCGGTTTCCACACTCTGCTGCGTGTACTTGCCCTCGGCGTCCAGGAGTGCGAGGACGCCCACCACGTTGTTCTGCTGGTCGAGGACCGGCACGTTGATCACGGCGCCGCAGCCGAGTTGCTGAATGAGTCCGGAATCGGTGAAGACGCCGCGGAGTGCGGTCAGGTCTGCAGCCAGGAACGGCTTCTTGTCCTCGATGACAGTCCCCAGCCAGCCGGGAGAGATTTCCACTGACTTCTCGCCGCCCACCGGGTACTCGGCCGGGTGGCTGGTGTAGAGCCGCTTGAGGCTGGAGCGTTGCGGAATCCACTGCAGTGCGGTGAACAGGACGACTCCCGGTTCCTGCTGCAATGCCTCCAGCGTCTGCTGGAAAACTTCGTCCGTGTTCAGAGTGTTCAGAGTGTTCACAGTGTTCACTTGCTTCCTGCCGCTGCCGGGTCATATTCAGCGCGGGCATTAATGTTCTCCAAGGACTTGCCCGCAGTGGAAGCGCCGAAGATCACCACGCCCAAGACGCCGATGGCCAGCACCACGGTAGTCATGGTGAACACGCCACCGAAGCCGAGGGAAGCGGCGAAGATGCCGATGATGGATGGTGCCAGGATGCTGCCGATGCGACCCACTGCGCTGGCCAGGCCAACACCTGTGGCACGCATCCACGTGGGGAAGAGTTCCGGAGTGTAGGCGTAGACGCCGGCATAGGTGCCGTTGAGGAAGAAGGACAGCGTGGCGGCGGCCAGCAGGATCATGCCGGAATCGTTGGACTGGCTAAGCCAGAAAGCGCTGATGGCCGACCCCGCCAAGTAAAGGGCGATGGTGTTCTTGCGGTCAATCCGGTCGCACAACCACGCGGCGGAGAAGTAGCCGGGGATCTGTGCAAGGTAGATGAGGATGGAGAACTCAAAGCTCTTGGTAATGGTGATTCCGCGTCCAACCAGCAGGGTGGGAATCCAGGAGAAGAAGCCGTAATAGGAGAATGTAATCACGAACCAAATCAGCCAGATCACGGCAGTCCGGCGACGCATGGCCTTGGACCACATGAACTTCAGGGCGTTCCAGATGCTGATCTTTTGTTCGTGCTTGGTGATCTCTTCCTCTGCGGGTGGCAGGGCCGGGAGTGGTTTGCCCGTGGCTTTGACTACACTCTGCTCAAATCGGTCCACCACTTCCGTTGCCTCTGCGATGCGGCCCCGGCTGATGAGATAGCGCGGCGACTCCGGCAGGCTGCGACGCCACCAGAGTAGGAGCAGGATGGGAACAGCGGTGATGACCTGCGCCCAGCGCCAGCCGTCCTCACCCAGCGGAACAACGAAGCGGCCGATCAGTGCTGCAGCCACGAAGCCAAAGGAGAAGAATCCCGCCAGGGTTCCAATGAACCAGCCTCGGCGCTTCGGAGGGATGAACTCGGACAGGAACGGGGCGATGATCACGCTTTCAGCGCCAGCGCCCAATCCTGCAAAGATCCGTGCAATCAGGAAGATCTCGAAATTGGGGGCCATGGCTGCAACCACTGACATGATGCAGTAGAAGGCCAGCGCCCAGAGCATGACCTTCTTACGGCCGAAACGGTCGCCCATCCAGCCGGCCAGGATGGCGCCGAAGAAGAAGCCGAACGGGGCTGCCGACCCCACCAGTCCGAGGCTGGCGGTGCTGAGGCCCCATAGTTCCTGGATGCGTGGGAGGAGGAAGGCCACCACGGCACCGTCCATGCCGTCGAAGGAGTAGCCGAGGCCTCCGATGAGGAGAAGCTTGTAGTGTGGTCGACTGAGAGCCAGGCGATCCAGGCGTGCTGTGAGTGACATGGTGATTCCTGCCAAAGTGGGCCAAGTTGTACATTTTTAGGAATATGCACAAGTCTGTGCAGAAGTGATGTATCGAAGTTACGGCCAAAGTGTGAGGTAGGTCAATAGGTGGAAGAAGATTTCGACTCGTCAACGTTGACCGAGTGGCTGGATAGTCGTGTCCAGGGGCGGAAGCTCGCTGCACGCCAAATGCAAGTCATCGGGATCCTCCGGTCCCAGCCCCGGCTCGCGTCCTACGGCTCCGTCAGTGACATCGCCGCAGTAGCCGCTTCCAACGCCTCCACCGTCACCAGAACCGCGCAAACACTAGGATTCAAGGGGTGGGCGGACTTCCAATTCGAGCTGCGTTCACGGTTCCTTGCATCACTCAGCGCGGTGGAAGTTGCTGCCGAACACAACGGCCACATCAGTAGTCCTGCTCAGGCTGCGGTCTCCACGGACCGTGCCAATCTGGCCCACTTTGAGCGCACCCTGGACGCAGACACGATTCAGGAAATCGCCAAGGCCATTGCCCGTGCACGGCAGACCTTCATCGTCGCCGCGGGCAGTTACGCCATCCCTGGTAAGGCATTGGAGCATAATGCCATCATCGCCGGCTATAACGTCCGGCTCCTCGATGCCGACGTCGCTGCCCTCACCAATGCCATTGCACGGCTCGGTGCAGAGGACCTGGTCATAGCCATCAGTCTGTGGCGGGTCTACGACAGCACCATGCGGGCAGTGGACATTGCGCACAACCTGGGTGCGCCCATCGTCTCCATCACCGACAGTGCGGGATCGCCTGTAGCGGTGCATGCCGATCACCGGATTGTGGTGCCCACTGAAGGCGCAGGCTTCTTCCCATCTCTGACAGGTGCCGTGTCCGCGGTCCAGGCGATCGCCGTCGAGCTTGCCTCCCTGGACCGCGAGCGTTCCAACCAAAACATCGCCGCCTCGGAGCGGACTTGGGACCAGATGCGGATCATGCATCCCCGCACCAGTTCCTAGAGCTGTGGCTTCCTGACCCTCTTTGGGCTCAACTGGGCGCAAAAACTACCCCATCGGGTTGCTTTCCAGCCCAGACGGCGCCAAAGAAGGTCAGTAAGCAACGGAAATTACGACGCCGGGACCTCCTGGGCAGCGTCGGCCGCTGCCGGCAGATGCTGGCCCACCAGCGCCAGGTTTTGGATGACGGCCAAGCCGAACTGGGCGGTGTCATTGGTGGAGACTGTTGGAGCTTCGTCCACCGGCTGAAGCACAAACGGGGGCAGGATCTTCTTCAACGTGAAGGCCTCCGCATGGTTGAGGTTCTCTCCGCCCTCGGCAAAGCTCTCCCACGCCAACTCCGCGAGTTTCGGGGATCCCAGCCGGGCCGCAGCATATGCCGTGAGCCGGCTGTGTGCCTGGGTGAGATAGATGCCGGCCAGGGGTTGCCCTACCTCCGCGATCTGTTCTTCCGGGGTGGCCAGGAACAGCCGGCAATACTGCATCCAGGCTGCCTCGAAGTCCTTGTCCGGCACCAAGCTGATCAGTTCGCTGCAGATTTCCACCAAACCGAACACGGCACTCAGGTGCGAGACGCTGATGACTTCCCTGCCGGCGTCGAACCTTCCTGCGTCCAGGTCGTACAGCGCTTCGCCAGTGAGGAAGCCGTACTTCAGGGCGCCGATATCTGCCATGGTTCCCAAAAGTCGATCCCGTGAGCGCGGGTTGCCGGTACGCTCCCAATCGGTGAGCCAGGTGGCGGCGAGGGAGCCCCAGTCCGTACCCAGCCCCACGCCCAAGGCGCCGCGGTCCGGACGGTACGTATCGGCGTCGGGCCTGACTTTACGGACGGGGTCCAAGCCGAGGAAGTTCTGGTCGCTGTCCACCAGTTCGGTGAGGAGATCGCCGGTGCGTTCGTCGGCGGTCAGGTAGTAGTAGAAGCGTCGGTAGGCCGGAGTACTGATGCGCAGCTGCTTGGCGCTGCAGCCCCAGTGCTGGACGTTGTGCCGCGAACCCAATCCGCGCCACGGACCGAGGTGGTAGACATCCACCTCGCCGGTGTGACGGGTCATGGCCTCGGCGTAGCGGAAGACGTCCGCGCGGCCCGTCCGGAGGTACATGTACCAAAGCCAGAGATCGGGCGAAAGCTCGGAGTTGTCCCACGCATAGCCGCCCACGTCGTAGCGCCACACGTGCCGGTCGGTGTCGTAGGTGTGCATGACGTCGCCGTAGTTCCAGAATCCGTACCAGCGGCGCTGTTCGGTCTGGCCTTGGTAGAAGTCGAACAGGAAGTCCAGCTTGCCTTCCAGCTCGGCCCGGGCCGTGGTGCTGCGATCCACCGGAGCCCAGTCACCAAAGACGCCTGCCGAGTGCAGGTACTCGGGCGAGGGCTGCAACAGTGGCGGAGTGGCCGCAGCCTTGGCGTCGGCGGCGAGGCATTCCGTACTGGCGGTCGAGTCGTAGGTGAACAGCGTCAGCTCATGCGTGCGGGCAATTCCCGTGGGATTGCCGAAGCCCGGCTCGTAGTCCTCATAAGTGATTTCGAGCCCCTCAAGCTGGTCCTCGAACGTGTCCTGGCCCAGGCCGTCATGGTAGAAACGGAGGTCCATCGGCTGGGCTTCGGGGGAGTAGAGCCAGGCGGTGACCTTCGCTTGCCCGGTGGCTGCCCCGCGGATGTCCAGCTGTCCCGGGTGCGACTGCCAGAAGTCCCGGATGCCAACACCAAGGCCGCCACGGGCATCGCTCAATGAGCAGAACCCGGCTGCCCGGGTGCCGCCCGAGATTCCCACCCAGCCGTGGCCGGGAGCGGTCCGTTTCCGCAGGTCAAAGCCGTCGGCCGTCAGTTGCGTCAGGGTGTAGTCGTTCCAGCTCGGGATGAGATGGAGCCGTTCGGAGACCAGTGGGCTCCACTCACTCAGAGGGGGCGTCGGGCGGCCGGTGATCTGCGCAGTGCGTACCTCTTCGCCCGGATCCCGCCGCAGTCCGGTCAACCCGCGGACGGCCTCCACGAGGAATCCGCCGTCGGCGCCGGCGATCCGGACATGGCGATCATGCAGTTCACTTTCCAGGGGCACGGCGAACTCGACGCCCAGGCCGGCGAGGAAATCCTGCTCGGCGTCGCCGTCCCAGATGAACGAGTGCATCATTCTGACGCTGCGGGCGCCCGCGTAGAAGTAGAAGCGGACGGTGAACGGGAGCCATTCCTTGGCGCCGTCATCGGCGCGGTGCAGGCCTTCCACCTTGACTACCGCGCGGACAGTCCCAGCCTGCTCCACGGAGACACTGGTGGTGCGGCCGGTGAAACCAGTCCGGGTGGTGGTGCCCATTCCCTCTGCCGGTCCTGACTGCAGCAGGCTCACCAGGCGGCCGTCTTTGGCCACCACTTCATTGTTGCGGCGAAGCTCGCTGAACAGGGTGTCGCCACCCCTGTGCAGGACCATGTCCAGCGTGCCCGTGGATACGGTGATGGTCTCTTCGTCTTCGGTGACCGCCACTCCGGTTGAGTGTTCGACGGCGGCTTCCGGGCCGGCGTCGTTCGCTTCAGTCGTGTGGGTGACCCAGTAGGAGCCGGCGGGCTGATCTGTTGCGCCGAGGGCAATGCCCGCCCACTTCAGCGAGCCATCGGGCCATGTGGCCAGGGGCCAGGTTTGGGCGTTGACGATGCTGCCGCTGGAGTCGAGAACCCCCAGGACGGCTGCGTCCTGCACGGTGCCACGTTGGAACGGCATTCCCCACGTCGTTCCGCCGCTGAGACCGGCGGGCGGTTCGCCATCGATCCACGTGATCGGGGCGTGTTGAGTCATGGTCAATTCCACCTAAAAGTCCGGGAAAACGCTTTCTTTGAGACGTTTCAACAATTTACCCGCGCGACGCGGGGGCCGCAAGGGGTGGCCGCGTTCTGGTCAGAAAAGCCGTTGACACCGTGTGCATCGGGGCGTATCGTACAACCAAATGGTTGTAGATCAGCTCAGTATAAAACCCTCCGGCGACGCGGAACTCGACCGTCTCTTCCAGGCCCTCGCCGATGCTACCCGCCGGGACATCGTGGCCCGGGTGACGGCGGGGGAGTACTCGGTCTCCGGATTGGCTGCGCTGTACGCCATGAGTTTCGCGGCCGTGCAAAAACATGTTGCGGTCTTGGAACGGGCCTCCCTGGTGACCAAGGAGAAGCGTGGGAGGGAGCAGATTGTGCGGGGAAACCATGAAGGACTGCAAAAAGCCCGGCACTTGTTGGACCACTTCGAAATGATCTGGCGGCAACGTGCCAGCCGGATTGCGGACATACTCGCTGAAGATGACGAAAGGGAACTGCCATGACTGTTGTCAGCGTAAACAAAGATGTTGAGGCCCTGAGCTTCACCATCGTGGCCGAATTCGATGCCGACGTGAAGCGCGTGTGGAGGATCTGGGAAGACCCCCGGCAGCTCGAACGCTGGTGGGGTCCGCCCACGTGGCCGGCCACTTTTGAGACCCACGAGTTCACCGCCGGGGGCAAGGCAGCCTATTACATGACCGGCCCGGACGGCACCAAAGCCCGTGGTTGGTGGAAGTTCACCGCCATCAACGCCCCGGACCATCTGGAATTCGACGACGGTTTCGCCGACGAGCACGGTGAGCCCGTAGAAGACCTGGGCATCACTCACGCCACAGTGAAGCTTGAACCCGTGGACAACCGTACGCGAATGACCATCACTTCCAGCTTCGAATCCGAAGAACAAATGCAGAAGATGGCCGAGATGGGCATGGAAGAAGGAATGCGCGAGGCGGTCGAACAGATCGATGGCGTGCTTGCCAACGCCTGAGAACTGAACCGGACGCTAAAAGAAGCCGACGACGGCGGGTGCCTCCCGCCGTCGTCGGCGTATTGTTTAAGTCCCGGCCGCCTTTCGAAACGGACCAGTGACATGGCGCGATTGATCATCATGGGCCCTCCCGGTTCCGGCAAGGGCACGCAGGCGGAGCACCTTGCGCGGCATTTCGGGATCCCCGCAATTTCCACCGGTGATCTTTTCCGCGCCCATGTCCGGGACAAGACCGCCCTCGGCCTTGAAGCCGGCGAGTTCATGGACCGGGGTGAGTTTGTGCCGGACCACGTCACCACGGACATGCTGAAGCAACGCATGGAAGAAGCCGATGCTGCCGATGGGTTTCTGTTGGACGGCTACCCGCGTACGGTGATCCAGATCGGAGCTTTGGACGAGATGCTCGCGGTTCGGGAACAGCCCTTGGAAGTTGTCCTGGCCCTCACGGCCTCGGACAGCGAGTTGCTGGCCCGGATGCTCCGCCGTGCTCAAGAGCAAGGTCGCAGCGATGACACTGAAGCTGTAATCCAGCGTCGGCTGGAGCTGTACCGGGACGAGACCCAGCCGGTTCTAACGGCATATTCGAAGCGCGGGATTCTGTTGACCATTGATGGATCCGGCGATCGGGAAGCCATCACGCAGGCCGCAATTGCCGCCGTCGAAGGGGCGCTGGCGGCTTAGCCGGTCGCAGCGTTGTGTTCCGCGGCCAACGTGCGGGGCTGGTCGGCTAGAGCAGACCGCCAACGCCTCCTCATCGATCGCAAGGACGGTGCCGCTAAAACCCTTCCGGTGAGAGGTTCTTGAAAGGCGCTTGCTGCATCGCATTCTTGGCGTGGCGCTCAGCCTTCATACTTGGAATGCTCGCCCAGACGGTGCCATGAACGGTTGTGGTAGACCAGAGCGTCGCCGGGTTCGCCCGCTTGGACGTCACGCATCACGCGGGACTCCAGGGCGTGAACGGCGATGATTGTGGAGGTCCCTACCTCCATGCGATTGATGACGGCGCAGCGCACCCAGGCGCGGACATCGTCATACACCGCTTCGCCGGTTGCAAGGGTCGACCAGCGGTGGGTCTGGTCAAAGCGGTCGGCGCCGGGGGTCGCTCCAAACTTCGCCAAGTCGACGTCGTGCGCGTCCAGCAGGTGCACGACGACGGTTTCGGCGCGTGAAAGCACCTCGGACGCAGAGGACAGTGCCGAGACCGAGAAAATCAGCAACGGAGGTTCCGCACTCACCGACACGACCGACGATACCGTCAGTGCCACCGGTCCTTCGCCGGCATCCGCCGTGATGACGGCGACACCTCCCGGGTGGCCACGGAACAGTGCTTTGAATTCATCGGCGGAGAGGGAGGACGGGAAGCTTTGCCTCGGAACCTCGAGCCAAGTGTCTGGGGGATAGGCGTGAAACATCATTATGACACCCTGGGGGCGGAGCGGGCGAGTTCATCGCGAATGATGTTCGTCCCTGCGCTGAGAGCACTCAGCTTGGCCAGTGCGACGTCCCGGGGGAACGGTGCCATGCCGCAGTTGGAGCTGGCGATGAGCTTGTCCGCATCGACGAACTGCAGGGCCTTGCGCAGGGTGTTGGCGACGTCCTCCGGGGTTTCGATGGTCTCGCTTGCTACATCAATTGCCCCGAGCATGACTTTCTTGCCGCGGAGGAGCTCGATGAGGTCCATGGGCACGTGGGAGTTCTGGGATTCCAGCGAGATGATGTCGATGCTGGAGCTCTGCAGCAGCGGGAACGTTTCCTCGTACTGCCGCCACTGTGAGCCGAGCGTCGCCTTCCAGTCATTATTCGCCTTGATCCCGTAGCCGTAGCAGATATGCACGGCGGTCTCCGCACGCAGCCCTTCTGCCGCTCTCTCAAGCGCAGCCACGCCCCAGTCCTTGACCTCGTCGAGGAAGACGTTGAACGCGGGCTCGTCGAACTGGATGATGTCCACGCCGGCCGCCTCCAGTTCTTTCGCCTCTTGGTTCAGGATCGTGGCGAACTCCCAGGCCAGCTTCTCGCGGCTCTTGTAGTGGTCATCGTAGAGCGTGTCCACCATGGTCATGGGGCCGGGAAGAGTCCATTTGATCGGCCGGTCGGTGGTTGCGCGGAGGAACTTCGCGTCTTCGACGAATACCGGCTGCTCGCGGCGCACCGCTCCGACGACCGTGGGCACGCTCGCGTCGTAGCGATCGCGGATGCGCACGGTCTTGCGCTGTTCAAAGTCGACCCCGCTGAGATGCTCGATGAAGGTGGTGACGAAGTGCTGGCGGGTTTGCTCGCCGTCGCTGACGATGTCGATGCCGCGTCGGCTCTGCTCGTGGATGGCAATGCGAAGGGCATCCTGCTTGCCCTCGAGCAGCGCATCTCCCTCCAGCTTCCACGGGGACCAAAGAGTCTCCGGCTGTGCGAGCCACGATGGTTTGGGCAGGCTTCCGACAACAGTGGTGGGCAAAAGTGTGTTCATGATTGACGATTCTCCGTGGGTCAGTTGACGAGAGCGGGGTATTTGGCGGTCCACTGGTCCAACAGGTCCTTGTGGGGCGTGATGAAGTGTTCCTCCGTGTACTTCGCCTGCGTGATCGCGAGCTGACTGCGCTCGACGCGGTCGTAAGCGATCTGGGTCCGCGAGAAATCCTGCTCTCCCAGGCTCGGCTGGTAGATGGCGGCGGCGGCGGAGTTCGCGTTGTAAATCTCCGGGCGGTAGATCTTCTGGAACGTCTCCATGGTGCTGATCGTGCCGATGAGCTGCAGGTTGGAGTAGTCGTTGAGCAGGTCGCCGCGGAAGTAGAAGGCGAGCGGCGCGACGCTGCCGCGTGGCATGAAGTAGCGAACCTGCAGCCCCATCTTTGCGAAGTACGCGTCCGTCAGCGAGAATTCGTCCTGCTGGTACTCGACGCCCAGGACCGGGTGACAATTCTCCGTACGCCTGTAAGTCTTGCTCGTGGAGACGCTGATGCACACCACTGGTGGCTGCGGGAAGCGTTCCTGGCATGCCGGGGAATCGAGGAATTGCTGGAACAGTTTGCCGTGAAGATCGCCGAAGTCCTCGGGAACGGTGGGCTTGCCTGAGTCCCCTGCTGCCGCTGGCAGTACCACGCTGAAGTCGAAGTCACGGACGTAGGAGGAGAAGTTGTTCCCCACGATCCCTTGGTGGCGGACCCCGTTCAGCTGGTCGACGATCTGGATGTCGAGAACCTCGAAAAGCGGGAACTGCTGATCCGTACCTTCCGCAGTGAACTCTATCTGCACTGAGACGATCTCAAGCTCGAGCGTGTAACGGTCCCGGTCCGGGTTGTCCCAGCTTGCGAGATCGTTGAAGCGGCGCCGAATCATGGTCAAGGCGTTGCGGAGGTTCTCCTGGCGGTGCTCGCCGCGTGCCAGGTTGGCGAAATTCGTGGTGATTCGCGAGCCTTCCGACGGGGAGTAGTCCTCGTCGAAGGGGGTGGTGGTGATGCTGAAGGTGAAGTCGTCTGCCATGTGATGCCAATCCGTTGATGGGCCGGAGACGGCCTTTCAGAAGGTGATGTATCCATGGTGCAGCCTTCCGGAGGCTATCAGGTAACTAGTGGTTGCTATGCATGCATATAGAATCTTCCTATGGCCCAGATTTCGAGTGGACTGACCCTGCAGCAGCTCCGCTACTTCATAGAAGTTGCAGCTGAGGGGTCGATCTCCGCGGCCGCCGATCTTCTCTACGTAGCGCAGCCGACAATGTCCGCCGCGATGAAAGACCTTGAGGCCCGGGTTGGCCGTGCGCTCCTGGTTCGCTCCGCCCGCGGGGTCACCCTCACCGCCGACGGGGTAGAGTTCCTCGGCTACGCGAGGCAGGTCGTCGAGCAGTTCGCCCTCCTCGAGCAGCGCTACCTTGGCAGGCCACCACGGCGACGCCTGCTCGGGGTGTCAACGCAGCACTACTCGTTCGCGGTGGACGCCTTCGTCCGGATGGTCAAGGCCACTGAGGTGGCAGAATACGAGTTCTCGCTGCGTGAGTCCCGTACCTGGGACATCATCGAGGATGTCCGGACGCTCCGCAGCGAGATAGGCATCCTCTACCGGAACGATTTCAACCGGAAGGTCATCGACAAGCTGCTCCGGGAATCCGGGCTCGCGTTCACTTCGCTTTTCATCGCCGATCCGCACATTTTCGTTTCACGGAAAAACCCGCTCGCATCAAAAGAGCGTGCGACTCTCGAAGATCTTGCCGGCTTGCCGCGGCTAACCTTCGATCAAGGTGCGAACAACTCTTTCTACTTCGCCGAGGAGATTCTCTCCACCTTGTCCAGTAAGCAGGAGATCCGGGTATCTGACCGTGCGACGATCTTCAACCTCATGATCGGGCTCCACGGCTACACGATCTCCACGGGCATCATCAGCGGGCAGCTCGACCCGGAGATCGTCGCCATCCCGCTCGACGTTGACGAACGCATCGAGATCGGCTGGATCGGCCACGCCGCGATTCCGCTCACCGACCAGGCGCAGCGCTATCTCGGGGAATTGCGGGCCGTAGTCGCTGAGTTCGGCGTAGCGCTACTCGACTGACTGCAGTTGGGTGGGCGGGTCACGGCCATCGTGTACCTGCAGCGGGAACCGTGACGCAGGCCGCGATTGCCGCCGTCGAAAATAGACTGGGCGGCTTAGCCCGTTGCAGCCGGAAGTTCCGCGCCCAAGGTGCGAAGGTAGGCCGCGAAACCTTCCGGCGCGCGGGCGTGGGTCCGCCCGGAGGTCACCACACGGGTAGTGTCCGTCGCGGTGACTACGAATCTGTGGCGGCGGAGCTGTTCCACGAGACCCCGGTCTTCGTGGGCCCGCAGTTTCGGGAACCCACCCGCCGCGAGATACGCCGATGCCCTGATGCCCAGGTTGGCTCCATAGATGTGGGGGTGGTCCTCACGGAGCGGGTGTAGCTCCAGCCAGCGTCTCAGTACTGCCGGATCCACGTCGTCGGGGTCTGGTTCAACCGAGCCGAGGATGGCGTCGGCTCCCGCGTTGGCCAGCACCACTTGTCGCACCAGCCAGTGTTCCGGCACCGCGGAGTCGGCATCGGTTGTCGCCAACCAGGTGCTCCCGGTTCCGTCTCCGGGCATGCAATCCAAAGCGGCGCGGATGCCGGCGTCGCGGCTGGCGCCGGTACTCCGCAGTTTCACGTCCATGGCGTAGAAACGGGGGTCGGCGGAAACGTAAGCGGCCGTGATGTCAGCGGAGCGGTCCGTGCAGCAGTCCAGGACTACGACGATGGAAACGCTGGTTCCAGGTCGCTCCCGTTGCAAGGCGTCCGCTGCTGTCTTGAGCGCTGCGAGGGCCTTGCCGATATGCCGGTCCTCGTTGTGGGCAGGCATCACCACAATGACGCTGGTGATGGTTTGAGGGTCCGTCATGGCGACGTGTCCGGTGCTGTGAAGACTTCCAGCATGAAGTCCTTCTCCTGGTAGAGCCCGTGCGTGGGCCAGCCGAGGTGGGTGCGTGCCATGGTGTGCACAGACTCCGCATCCAGCTCCCAGCCCGAAATTGGATGCCGCCAATGGCACAGAAGCAGTGTTCCGCCCGGCGTAGTTGAGGCCTGGATTCTTGTTAGCAGTTCGGTGAGTTCTTCCCGCGAAAGGTAATAGCCCGTCTCGGACAGCACCACCAGATCGAACCTGCCGTCAGGCCATTCGTGAGGCATGGTGAGGTGCTTGGCCTCCGCTGACGGGTAGTTCGCGAGGCGCTCCGCCGCCTGGGCCAAGGCTGCGCTGCTGGCGTCCACTCCCAGGAATTTCCGGCAACGCTGGGCCAGCTCCTCGCTTAGGGTGCCGATGGAACAGCCCAGTTCCAATCCGGACTCGTAGCTTTCCTCGGGCAGGGCCGCAAGGGTCAGCGCCCTCTTGCGGCGTTCGTACCAGCTGGTGGTGTAGCTCCAGGGGTCCTCGTCACGGGAGTGGACCTCGTCAAAGATCCGTTCTGCGTCTGCTGCGCTGTTGCTCCCAGCTGTGGAGGGATGCCAGGCGAACGTTTCCCACGGCCGCTCGAAGTGCTCCAGGAACGTCTCTGAAAGCAGGGTCTCGTCGCCCGGTTGTCCAGACAGCGGTTCCGTTTGCGAGGCGTGGGCATGCATTGCTTTGGCCTTGGCCTGTTGTTCTTCCTGGCTCAGGGGCACGCGGACCCAACCATTCCAGGTGGCGTCCCCAGTTCCTGCCCACAACCAGTACCAAATGGGGTATTCCAGGAGCCCGTACCCGCCTTTGCTCGCGACGTCCGCAGCAACGGTGCCAAGGGTGTCGTGATCCGTATGGCCATCGGAACGGTATGGAGCCACGATCACTATCTCCTCCGCCGTTCGCCCAGCGATGCTCTCGCTGATTGCCGCAGCAATACGGTCAGCGTTGGCAGCCAACCGTCCGTCCGGCAGCTCCAGGAACCGCCACGTCGCGCTGGGCGCCAGCCCTGACAACGCAGTGTCGAACTCCGTGAGCCTGACAGCGGCAAGCTGTTCCGGCGTCGTGGTTGGCGAGTCCGGATGCGATGCCTCGCCTGCGGTGCACAGGATCATGTCGACTGCTGCGCCGGCTGCGTGCAGTCTGGCCAGGAAGCCGCCGGCGCCGAGTGATTCGTCGTCCGGATGCGCGGCCAGGACAACGAACTTCCTGGCCGCAAGTTCTGCTGTATCCAGAGGCAGTTCGGGGAGGGCGGCCACTCCCGACGCTGCCCATTCCTGCTCCGACGTGCCGGTGTCAGTGTGGGAAAAGGTCACCACTGGCGTTCTCCCTTCAGCGTCAGCGCGCCAAGTTGGGCGTCGTCCCGCATGGCGTGGTGCTGCCGGATATACAGCGAGAGGTCCGCCATGCGCTTTCCATACGCTTCATTGAACGCCAGCGGCGCGGGACCGAGGTTCTGCGCCACCACTGTTTGGACGCGCTCGACGGCGGCGGCAACAGTTCCGCGGATACGCAGGGCTTCGCTCCAGGCGCTGGGGCCGTTTGTGTCTGTGGGGTCTTCGCCGCGCTCGTCCAGTTCGCCGGCGTCGATTTGCTCTGCCGCTTGGGCTAGGTACCCGGTGACGGACGTGATGATCCTGTCCACCTCACCCAAGGAGGCGAGGGCGATCTGGTCCGGCTCCCTGCCATTTTCCGCGCCCCTGGCCAGAGCTGTTGCATAGTCCCGCGCCACAGCGACTGCCCCGCCAAGCCAGCACGCAGCAACGCCCATGCCACCCCACGCGAAGCCGGCACGTGAGAAGTACCAGCCTTCGCCGCCGACCGGGGTTGCAGGGACTTGGTCGAAGTGGACGGTGCCGCTCGGGATTTCCTGGAGTCCCCGGCTGGTCCACTGCGGTGTTTCGCAGGTAACCCCGGGATGCTTCAGATTCACGGCGAATGCGGCCCGGCTGTTGTCCTCGCTGTGGGCCGTGATCACTGCGCCATCCAGTTGGGCCGCGAGCGAGCACCAGGGTTTGGACCCGTTGAGGACGTAGTGGCCGGCGTCGTCGCGCTTGGCCTCCAGCTTCAGGCCGGGGCCCTCCGCGGCGAACACACCCCAGGCGCCGTGTTGCGGTTCGTCAAGCCCGGCTTGGGTGAGGATAGCCACGGCATCGAGATGTGGCTCAAGCACCCGCCCGGCCGCCACATCCACGGCTGTGACGGATGCCAGGAGTTCCCAGAGCTTGGCGGTATTTCCTTCGCCGGGCTTAGGGGCCGTGTGGCCGATCTCCGTAGCGATGGCAAGCAGAGCAGGGACATCGCCCACGGCTTCCCGCACCTTTTCCAGCATGGGCTCGAGGGCTTGGAGCTGGACAGGCTCGGAACTGATGCGTACGGGCTGGGCTTCGGAGTCGCTCATGATCCCAAGCCTAAACTAAGGGACCTTAGGTTATGTGTGCGGAGAGCAAAAGAACGACGGCGGGTGGTGCCCGCCGTCGCTCTTTAGTCTTGTTGTGGTTGCTTTGCCGCTAGATGATCGTATTCATGACGTTCCAGCCGGAACCGACCTGGACCCGGGGGAGCCAGCCGAGTTTGCCGTTACCGGGGTAGAGCCAGAGGGTGCCGGCGGAGTCGCGGGACAGAAGGTCCACGTTGCCGTCGCCGTTGAAGTCGCCGGGGCCAACGATTGCGGTCATGGCGTTCCAGCCCCAACCAATGGTCGCGGAATTCCAGAACTGGAACATTGAATCCTCATAGCCAGGATCCAGGATCAGGTTTCCGGCAGCGTCCTTGAATATGACGTCTTGGAAACCGTCCTTGTTGAAGTCCCCCGGGGCGGTGAAGGAGAGCCCGGCAGGCCAGTATGAACCTTCAGAGTCGATGGGGAACCAACCACCTTTCCCGTTGCCCGGATAAATGAGCATCCCTGACCACTCCGAGGTGCCTAAGAGATCAGGATTACCGTCCAGGGTGAAGTCACCGATGGCGATGATGTCCCTGATACTGTTCCAATCTTGGCCAACTTTGACCCGGGAAAGCCACCCGCCGTTGCCGTTGCCTGGGTACATCCACAGGATTCCATCGGAGCCACGTGCAAGAAGGTCGGCCCTTCCGTCCCCATTGAAGTCACCCGGCGCCACGATGCTCGTCATCACATTCCAGCCTTGGCCGACTTGCTTGCGGGAAAGCCAGCCGCCAGAGCCGTTTCCGGGATAGAGCCATAATCCTCCACCGGCATCCCGGGCCAGCACGTCAGGCTTGCCGTCGCCTGTAAAGTCGTGCCGAATGTCCTGGGGCTTGATGGTAAGTCCGAAGGTTGCGGTGACGGCGTCCGGCTGGGTTCCGTTTGAGGCAGCCACTTTGAAGTAGAACGTTCCTGCCGCTGAGGGAACCCCGCTGAGCAGTCCCGCCTCATTGATGGTCAGCCCTGCTGGAAGAGAGCCTGCGGAGATCTTGAACTTGGGAGTAAGGGAACCTTTCGCGGCAAACTGGTGTCCATAGTAGGAGCCCACCTGCCCCTTCGCCGGTGGCGGACCCGATGTAAAGGAGGGTGCCACGTCCCTGCCATCGACGACATCCACTCGTTCGATATTCGCGACGTAGACCCTGTTCGTCGCGGCATTCACGGCAATGGCTCTGGCGTAACCCCATGAGTCGTTTCGTACGATTCCAGTTGACTTCGTGTCTGTGCTGAAGACACCGACCGCTCCGTTGCTGTCCGCGAAATAGATCTTGTTCGTTGATGTGTTGATAGCAGTGTGCAACGGGTCGACGCCCAGAGCATAGGACTTTGTCGCGTTCGTGGCCCCATCAATTTCTGTCATGGCCGTTCCAGGAGCTTGATGCGCGACGTAAATCCGGTTGGTTTTGTCGTTGATTTCGAGATGTCGTGGGTCGGACGTAACTCGGATCGTCGTGGCTGTGTCTGCTATGCCGTCGATGATTGACACGCTTCCAGGTGTCGCGTGGTTTTCCGGGGCGTGGACGACGTAGACCTTATTGGTTGCGCGGTTTACCCCGATGTCGCGGATCCAAGCGGTCTCCGTGGTAGCTAGCTGCAGATCGAGTGCCCGCAAGCGCATGGTGGTCAGGTCCAAGACTGCAAATTGATCGAGCCACGAACTGATGTAGAGCTTGTTGTTCGAAGGATTGATGGCCAGAACCGCGGCCTGGATGTCAACGGGAATGGTGCTCATGGCGTTGTTTGTGCCATTGATGACGACTATCTCGCGGCCATTGGCCACGTAGACGAGGTTGGTTGACTCGTTGACCACAAGTGCGGCGCTGAAGCCTCCGGTTTCGACAGTCGTAAGGCTGTTGGTTGCACCGTCAATAATCGTCACGTAACCGTCGCGGTGACCAATGTAAATCTTGTTCGTCTTCGTGTTCACTACGGCCGCTTCGGGGCTGGGGCGGGTAACGAGGACAGTTGCCTTGTTCGTGGCCCCGTCGATTACCGAAACTGTCTGGCTTTTTGAGTTCGGCACGTAGATCTTGTTTGTCAGGGGGTTCACCGCGAGTTTGGCCGGACTCAAGCCCACGGCAACTGATCCAACCACTGTGTCTGCATTCGCGGGCGCAGTGCCGATACCTGCCACAACGACTGCTGCGGAGATGATCGCCAGTATCAGACGAAGGAGACGCCGTGCCGCTGCCCGGGTGAACGGCGATGTGGATTTGCGAGCAAGCAATGCTCAACCCCCCATTAATACGGGACGCGACTATCGCGTCAACCAGCGAATCCTACAGCCCCTACGGCCCGCATTGTGATGCGCGTCGCATTATTTCGACTCGCGGCCCGGGTTGCCCCAACGCACCGCACCCCCACGAAAGTTCCCCTTTGTCCCAACATGAAGCGCATCTTCACAGCTTTTGTCACGCTTGTCACATCTTGTTGTCATTAACAGTGACAGGTTCCGTAGCTTGGAAGGGTCAGCATTCCCAAGCTCAAGGATCACCATGCCGCAGCCCAACGATTCCGCTACCGTCCCCACTGACTCCCACAGCCCGCCGGGAAAGAACCGGGGCATAGGTGCCGCCAAGCCAAGCTTCCTCAGCAACCTCGGCGCGGATCTTCCCGCGTCCCTCGTAGTCTTCCTCGTCGCACTCCCACTTTCGCTGGGTATTGCCGCCGCCTCCGGAGCCCCTGTCATGGCAGGCCTCATCGCCGCAGCAGTAGGTGGAATCGTCGCTGGCAGCCTGGGCGGGTCCCCACTGCAGGTGAGCGGCCCCGCAGCCGGCCTGACCGTCGTCGTCGCCGGTCTTGTGGACGAATTCGGCTGGGCGGTGACGTGTGCCATCACGGTCGGCGCCGGCGTCGTGCAGTTACTGATGGGTGTCAGCCGCATTGGCCGGGCCGCGCTGGCAGTGTCGCCCGTGGTGGTCAAGGCGATGCTCGCCGGCATCGGCATCACCATCATCCTGCAGCAACTCCACGTGCTGCTCGGCGGCCAAGCGGCTGGGTCCGCCGTCGAAAACCTGACAGCCCTGCCAGCGGCCATCACCAACGTGGAGCTGCACTCGGCGCTGCTGGGGCTTGCCGTTGTTGCCATCCTGATGGCCTGGAAGTACTTGCCAGCGGCGGTGCGAAAAGTGCCTGGGCCGTTGGCCGCCGTCGTTGCCGTCACTGCCCTGTCCGTGGCGGTAGCCCCAAACGTTGAACGCATCAGTTTCAGCGGATCCATTTTCGACGCCGTCGCCCTCCCAAGCCTGCCCGACGGCAACTGGCGCGCAGCGGGCATGGCCGTCATCACGGTCGCCCTGATCGCGAGCATCGAATCGCTCCTGTCAGCGGTCGCCGTCGACAAAATGCACGGCGGTTCCCGCACCAACCTCAACCGTGAATTGGTGGGCCAAGGTTCCGCCAACGTCGTCTCCGGCATGCTCGGCGGACTCCCGGTGACCGGTGTGATTGTCCGCAGCGCCACCAACGTTGAAGCCGGCGCGAAAAGCCGCACCTCCGCCATCCTGCACGGCGTCTGGGTCCTCGTCTTCTCCGCCCTGTTCGCAGGGCTCATCCAACTCATTCCGCTCTCCGTGCTGGCCGGCCTGCTGCTGGTCATCGGCGCGAAGCTCATCAAGGTCGCCGATATCCGGACCAGCCTCCGCACTGGTGAGCTCCTGGTGTATAGCGTCACCTTGGTGTGCGTCGTGGTCCTCAACTTGCTCGAAGGCGTCATGATCGGCCTGGCCCTCGCTGCCCTGTGCGTGCTGTGGCGCGTACTCCGCCCGCAAATCCACGCGCATGCACCAGCCGGCTCGGGCCTGCCGTGGCGCGTCACCATCGCCGGATCGTGCAGCTTCTTCGCTTTGCCCCGGCTCAACCGCGTCCTGCACTCTGTGCCCGAAGGCCAGGACGCCGTGGTGGAACTCAATGCCGACTACCTGGACCACGCCTTCCGCGAAGCCTTGGTCGCCTGGCAGAAGCAGCACCGGAACACCGGTGCCTCGGTAATCCTTGAGGAACACGGCACCACCGCCTTCACCGATGCCGAGGATAACACCCCGCAGCGGCAGGACCCGCGCGAATTCCCGCTGCCCCCGCGCACGTCCTGGCTGCCGTCCGGCGACGGTCCAACAGCGGACGACGACGGCGGGCAGCCGCCGCTGCGGTCCATCCTCCTGGGCATCGACAAATACCATCGCCGGCACGCAGACAAGGTCCGCCCCCTGGTTCAGGGCCTCACCGAAAGACAGAACCCGGACACCCTCTTCGTGGCGTGCGTCGATTCCCGCGTCAACCCCAACCTGATCACCAGCAGCGGACCGGGTGACCTTCTCACGCTCCGCAATATTGGCAACGTGGTGTGCAGCGATGGCCGGGATGCCTCCATCGACTCCGCGCTGTCCTTTGCGGTCAAGGCGCTGTCAGTGGACTCAATCGTCATCTGCGGCCACTCCAATTGCGGCGCCATGAAGGCCGTCATTGCTGATGCTGAGGGCTCTGCACCGGCTCTGGGTTCCGGCTTCGATTCGTGGCTGGAGCACGCTCGGCCCAGCTACTCGGCGTTGCTCGCCGACCACCCCGTTGCCCGTGCGGCCGAGGCCGACGGCTACAGCAAGCTGGACCAGCTGAGCATGGTGAACATTGCGATGCAGCTCCGGAAGTTGGAGGACCACCCCGTCACTGGGCCGGCTCTCGCCTCGGGCAACGTGCGGGCCACCGGGTTGTTCTACGACATCTCAACGGCCCGGGTTGTGCTGGTGACTCCTGAAAGCATCGAACAGCTGGATCCGAGCATGGCGGTTCGTTCGTAGCCGGCGGCGCGTGCCCCCACCACCCACTTTGGGCTCCGCGGCCCCCGACACGCCCTGTTGGCGGCGCGTCGGGGGCCGTCGCCGTTTCAAAGCAGGTGGTGGGGGTACCTCCATTAACCACGCCAATGTGCGGAATACTGGAACCACGATGTCCGGCAGGCGAGGGCTGCCGGGCGAGGAGGTGGCAGATACGTGATTGCCGAGAATAACGCCTTCAGGCGGCGACTTGAGCGAGGTGCCGAACTGCGGGCCGTCCGGTCGTGGGGCGGTAACGCGGAGGAAGACGCAGAGCTCGAGGCCGCCGATGCCGAGGAACGCGAGAAACGCCGGAAGGTGGACGACGCCGCCCGGGTTGAGTACCTCATCCGGGACGCCATGAACCAGGGCAAGTTCGACAACCTCAAATACGCCGGCAAACCAATCCCCGGGTTGGGGGAGCACTACGATCCAGACTGGTGGGTCAAGGGCCTCATCCAACGCGAACGTCTCAGCGGGATCAGTCCGCCGGCCATTCTGCTCCGGATTGAGGACTCCGAACTCGATGCCAAGCTGGACCAGCAGTACACAGAGAAACAGGTCCGGGACATCCTTGAGGACTTCAACAAACGCGTTATCGAGGCCCGGCGACAACTCCAAGGCGGGCCTCCGGTGATCACCCAGCTCCGCGACGTAGACGCTGAACTGGAAAAGTGGCGGGAACGCAGGTCAGCCGCAGCTCCGCCGGAGCCGGAACCCGAGCAGCCGGGCAAGCGGACGTGGTGGCAGCGGATCTGGAACGGCTCCGGCTAGCCCAACTAAGTAACAGCACACGTCCCAGTCAGCCTCAGTGGGGCGTTTGCTGTTACCTACTTGGGTGGGCGCGCACAAACAGCAGCCGACGGCGGGACCCAGGTTCCGCCGTCGGCTGCTGTTTGGTGAGGGTGCCGTCAGGCGAAGCTGTCTTCCTTGGCCTCTTCGGGCTTCCGCCTGATCAAAGCAGACAGGTGCGCCTGCTGCTGGCGGAAGTGGCCGTGGGCGGTGAGGCCGAACTCGTAGGCGGACTCGGCGTGCTGGGTGAGGTCAACGCCGGTGACTTCGTGCTCGTGGGCCACGCGGAAGCCGATGGTCTTGTGGATGGCCCGGCCGATGACCAGCGTTCCCAGGCCGGAGAGCGCAATGGTGACCAGGACGGCCATGGTCTGGGCAATGAGTTGCTGCGGTCCGCCGCCGTAGAGGAGGCCGCCGGCCGTGCCCTCGGTGGGGAAGGCGATGAAGCCGAGGGAGATCGTGCCGATGACGCCGGCACCGAAGTGAACGCCCACAACGTCGAGGGAGTCGTCGAAGCCGAACTTGTACTTCAGGTCAACGAACACTGCGCACGCAGCGCCGGCCACGAGACCCAGGCCAAGAGCTGCGAGCGGGGTGATGTTGGCGCAGGACGGGGTGATGGCCACGAGGCCGGCCACCACGCCGGACGCCGCGCCCAAGGAAGTGGGGTGACCGTGGCGGACCTTCTCGACGACCAGCCAGCTCAGCATCGCCGCGGCCGGGGTGACCAGGGTGTTGACCCAGATGAGGCCCGCCTGCTCCACCGTGGCGGCGGCTCCGCCGTTGAATCCGAACCAGCCGAACCAGAGGATGGCTGCGCCGATCATGATGAACGGCACGTTATGTGGGCGGTGGTTGGGGTCCTTGGCGAATCCGTGACGCTTACCCACGATCAGTGCGAGGACGAAAGCGGCGGTTCCGGAGCTGACCTCAACCACTGCGCCACCGGCGAAGTCGATGACCTGGCCGAAGATCTGGGTGAGGGCACCCCCTGCACTCATCAGGCCGCCGCCCCAGATCATATAAGCCAGCGGGCAGTAAACCACCGTCACCCAGATCGGCACGAACAAGGCCCAAGCGCCGAACTTGGCACGGTCGGCGATGGCCCCGCTGATGAGGGCCACGGTAATGATCGCGAACGTAGCAGCGAAGCCTGCCTTGATGAGGTCCGGTGAACCCATGAGGTCCTGCAGGCCGAAGTGTGCAAATGGGTTGCCGAACAGGCCGAGGAAGCCGTCGCCGGTGGTCATCGAGTAGCCCCACAGGACCCAGACAACACCAACGATGCCTGCCGAGATGAAGCTCATCATGATCATGTTCAGAGCTGCCTTGGCGCGGGTCATGCCGCCGTAGAACAGGCCGAGGCCCGGGGTCATGAAAAGCACCATTGCCGATGACAACATCAGCCAGACGTGTTGCGCAGAGATCTCCACCTGCGTTCCCTTCAAGCTTGTCCGAAACGGGACCGCTGTTGCACGGCCCACACCAACCCCCCGATCAATATTCGGTGAGCTATGTTTCCGACTCAGAAGAGCTAAGTTGCAGGTAAGTTACAGAAATCCACCGTTCGTGAAGATCACGTCACTGGTGTGTTTCGGGAATGTTAACGGCGCTTCTCGCGACCCCCGGCTGGGTAACCGCCGCGACGGCTGGCAATGATGATCGCCAGCGCAATCGCAGTGGGAACCGCGGCCGCCAACGGCACCAGCGGCGCGCCCACGGTGGTGAGGGCGAAGGCTCCGTACACAGCACCGACGGCGATGCCCAGTTGGATGGTTACCACGGTCAGTCCGTTGGCAGCATCCTTGTGCTCACCGCCTGCACGGAGAATCGCCGCCTGGTTGTAGATGCCCACCGCACCGAACGCGATGCCCCAGAGCGTCATCAGTCCAAACGCGCCCACCCAGGTGCCGCCGAGCGCGGGGAGTAAGGCGAAAGCAAGGGTCAAGAGTCCGACGGCGGCAATCACCGAGGTGCGCGGGCGGGTGTCCGCGGTCATGCCGGCAATCCAGATACCCACCAGGCTGGCGATGCCCACCACGGAAAGGGACAGGCTCGTAGCGGATTCCGGCAGCCCGGAGGCGAGGAGGAACGGGGCAACGTAGGTGAAGAGTGTGAAATGGGCCAGCAGCAGGAGCGGCCATGCGATGGCGATGGCGATGACGCCGGGCAGTTTCATGGCTGCCCGGAGGGATGGGGTCTTCTGGCTGGCTTGGTCATGAGCGCCGGGGAGAAGCCAGAAAGCCAACACTGCCAGCAGGACACCGACCCCGGCCAGGACCAGGAACGAGGTGCGCCAGGTCATGAGCGAACCCATCAGCGTCCCGATGGGAGCACCGACGGCCAACGCGATGCTGTTGCCACTGAAGACCACAGCCATGGCTTTGCCCACGGAATGTGCGGGGACGATACGGGCCACATACGGTGCCATGCTGGACCACAACATGCCGTGGGCGATGCCGCCAAGGAGCCTCGCCCCGATCGCCCAACCCAAGGAGGGACTGAAAGCCAGGAGCACGTTGCTGAGGGCGAAGGCCAGCACGGTGGCAATGAGCAGGGTCTTCCGGGGAAGCCGTCCGGCGAGGAACCGGGACAGAGGGAGGGCCGTGAAAACGATGATGGCCGCATAAACCGCGGTCAGTGAACCCACCGCCGACTCGTCCACTCCGAGGTCGCGGCTGATTTGGGGAAGCAAGCCCGAGGGCAGGAGTTCTGTGGTTACAGCCGTGAACCCTGCCGCCGCCAGAACCAGAAGGCCACCCCACGGGATCTTCTTGGGGAGTTGGGCTGCAGCTGCTGACGCGTCGGGCGATTGCGGCGATTGCGTAGCGGCGACCAAAGGGTCCTGCTTCAAAGATTGCTCCTCAAGAGTGAGTCATGGCTGTTCAAGGGATTCCTACCAACGTTATGCAGCCACGGCGATGCAAGGGAGTCTCTGTCAGAAACCCCCTCCGGGCCAACACACTTTGTTCGTCAGGCATTCCTCGCGCAGACTGGGCCTGTGAAGCCCTTCCTTTTGCTGGCCACCCGCGCCGAAGACGCAGCAGCCGATGACGAGTACCAGGCCTACCTCAGGTACTGCGGCCTGAAACCGGAAGAACTTGTCCGTATCCGGCTGGAATCCGGGCCTTTGCCGCCCCTTGAACTGTCGGACTTTTCCGGGGTGATTGTTGGCGGCAGCCCCTACACGTCCAGCGATCCTGTGGAGGAGAAGAGCGCAGCCCAGATCCGGGTTGAGGCTGAACTCTCATCGCTCCTGGACCGAATCGTGGCCGAGGACTTCCCGTTCCTGGGTGCCTGCTACGGCGTCGGGACCCTGGGCGTGCATCAGGGAGCCGTCATCGATCGCCGCTTTGGCGAACCTGTGGGGCCTACGGAGATCACTCTCACCGTTGACGGGGAGCGTGACCCCATGCTCCGGGGTGTCCCGCGCACCTTCGACGCCTTTGTGGGTCACAAGGAAGCGTGCAGCGAATTACCCGATCATGCCGTGCTGTTGGCCAGCTCGGCGGCCTGCCCGGTGCATATGTTCCGCATCAAGAACAACCTCTACGCCACGCAATTCCACCCCGAACTGGACGCCGACGGGCTCATCACGCGCATCAACATCTATAAGAACGCAGGCTATTTCCCGCCCCACGAGGCCGACGAACTCATCGCCGCCGCCCTCGAATCATCCGTGACGGAGCCCATGCGGGTGCTCAGGAACTTCACGGAGCTGTACGCCCGCTAGCCCATCCGTTGTGGGGCCTGCTCTGCGTCCCATTTGGGGCGCGAAGCGGGCAGAGCGGGCCTGGCAACGATGGGGTGGGTGTGTTGTGGGGCCTGCTCTGCGTCCTTCGTTCAAGGGATGCCGCGCAGAGCGGGCCTGGCAACGCAAACGCCCGACGGCGTCAGTCGCCGTCGAGCGTTTCCGTCCCCCCAAGGGTCGGCTACTTCAGCCGGGCCGCGAGATCTTCCCCAACAGCGAAGGCACGGGTGATCGCGGAACCAAGGGTGGCGCCGCCGCCGGGGTAGTTGTTGCGGAAGACCCCGGCCGAGACGTTGCCCGCCGCATAAAGTCCCGGAATGGCCTGCTGCCGATGGTCCAGGACGCGACCACTGAAGTCCGTAGCCAACCCGCCCGACGTGCCGAGTACGCCTGCCCTGATGGGAACCGCGTAAAACGGTGGAACCAGCAAGGGCGCCAGACAAGGATTGGGGGTGTTCCCGGCATCGCCCAGGAATCGGTCCTGGGCAGTGGCGCCCCGGCCGAATTCCGTGTCAACGCCGAGAAGCGCCTCGGCGTTGAACCGGGAAACCGTGGCATCGAGACCGGCTGGGTTGATGCCCACCTCCCTGGCCAGGAGTTCCAGGCTGGGCGCGGACACCATCCACTTTGCGGGTTCGCCCGGCGAGGAGCCCGCCACCGGGTATTTGGCCACAAAGGCGGCATCAAACACCAACCACGCCGGGTTGTTCTGTTGCCTGCCCGTATGCGGGTTGATGGACGCGAAGACCCTGCTGGCGTCGTGATAGTTGAGCGCCTCGTTGACGAAGCGTTTGCCGTCGCTGTTCACGGTGATTGATCCCGGCAACGTCATTTCCACGTTTCCCATGCGGCCGGACTGATGCCCGTCGTACTGATGGGCCGCCGTCGAAATCACCGGAACGCCCCACACTGCCGTCATGTCCTCCACAGCCGCACCGGCCTTGAGCCCGAGTTCCAAGCCGTCGCCCTCGTTGGACGGGGCGCTGATGGGCGTCACCTGATACGGCAAGAACGCGCTGCGAAGCCGCGGATTCCATTCGAACCCACCAGAGGCAAGCACGACGGCGGTCGCGGCCACAGGCGCGTCGGCGGAAACCCCGCCGAGACGCACGCTCCACCCTGCGCCTGATTCGGACAAGTCCTGCACAGGACTGGACACCACAAGGTGCACGCCCCGGTCCGCAGCGCTCGCCACCAGGCTCCCCACCAAGGCGCCGCCCATGGTCCGGATCCCCGTGGACGTTCGGTGTTCCAGCAGCAACGGATCAGCGGCGCGGCCGTTGAGTTCATCGCGTTCGGTCATGGTGAGCAGCGGGAAATACGACGACGGCCGTATCAGCTCCGAAAGACCGGGGTATTCCTGGGGATCGAAAGCATTGTTGTCCAGGCCACGACCGCCGTCCGCGGATCCTTTCCATTCCATGTGGTAATCCGGGCGGGCGATGGGAACCATGGACACTTTGGTGTTCCGGTTCAGGAAGTCCACGGACCGCGGCGCAGTGGCCACGTACCACTCGATTTCCTGGGCCGTCATCACGTGGCCGGCTGCCTCCGTGAGGTAAGCGACGCCGTCGGCATGGCTGTCCTGGTACCCGGCAGCCTTGGCGAGGTGGTTGTTCGGTGCCCACATCACGCCGCCACCGGCAGCCGTGGTGCCGCCCAGCAGCGGCGCCTTCTCCACCACCAGGACGCTCAGTCCGGCATCGGCAGCACGGACGGCGGCCACCAGTCCGGCGGCGCCACTGCCCATGATCACGACGTCGTAGCTTGCCTTGAGTTGTTCGGGCGCGGTGACGATTGAGGTGCTCATGCGACGCTTCCCGCAGGCATCTCGACGACGATCTTGCCGATCTTCCCGGTTCGTCCCTGCATCAGTCGGTACGCCTTTTGCACGTCCGCAAAGGCGAAGCGGTGGGTCATGAGGGCGCGTGCCTGTTCAGGGTGACGGGACAGCAGGGCGAGCCCGTCGGGGATGAGGTTGAGGCTCATCCGGCTGCCCATGAGATCCAGCTCCTTGTAGGGGATGTCCTTCATGGAGACGTTGGCTTGCCGCGGCGAGATGCCCACCTGGACAATCCGGCCAGCGCTGGCGACCAGCCTGATGGCATTCTCCAAGGAGGAAGGAACCCCGGTGGCTTCAATGACCAGTTGCGGCCCGTACCCATCGGTCATGGAGTCCAGGCGCTGTGCTTGCTGTTCATCCGGGAAGTCGCTTCCCGGCCTCACCAGCAGTGTTTCCGCGGCGCCGAACCCGACAGCAAGATCCAGCCGGTGTTGCTCGGTATCGGCGCAGATCACCGTGACTCCACACTCCGTCAGGTACAGCGTGGCCAGCAATCCGATGGGACCGCTTCCCAATACCAGCGCGGTTTCGCCGGACTCGGGCCGGCCACGGTTGACGGCCTGCATGGCGATGGAGGCGGGTTCACCCATGGCGGCGATGTCCAGCGGGAGATCGTCGGGAACGGGGCAGAGCTTCTCCACCGGGACGCTGATCAGTTCTGTTAGAGCCCCGTCCGAGTAGCAGCCCAGGCATCCCACGTTCTGGCAGACGTTGTACCGGCCGGTGAGGCACGGGCGGCACCCGCCGCAATAGACGATGGGGTTGACGGCAACGCGGTCGCCGATGCTGATGTCCTGAACTGCGCCATTCCCGTTGCGGGTGTTCCCCGGTGCGAGGGCCTCCACGATGCCGGAGAACTCATGGCCTTGGACCAAGGGAAGCTCCGTGGGGTAGTCGTCCTCCCAGATATGGAGGTCGGTGCCGCAGAGGGTGACGTTGTGGACCCGGACCAGGGCGTGGCCCGGTTCAAGGATGGGCTCAGGAGAATCCCGAAAAGCAATGGTCTCCTTGGAGACGGTGATCGCGGACAGCACTGGTGGACCTCAGTTCTGCGCGGCCGGCTGCGCGGCCTCAGCGCCGAAGAAGATGTTCCAGAGCCGCACGGTCCGTTCATCAATGAGCCCCGCTTGATGGAACGGGTCCTGGTCCATGAGGGCTTCGACGTCGGCTTTGGTGTCCCCGGCGATGATCAGCAGAGCGCCAGGCGATTCCTCCGGACCGAAAGGGCCGCTCTTGAGAAGGCGGCCGCCGTCGAACTGGGCTTTGAGGAACTCCACGTGAGCGGGGCGGACTGCATCCCTGCCGGCGGACGTCGAGTCGGAATAGGTATATGTAACGGCAAACGTGGCCACGAGGTTGTCCTCTTCATTGAGTGCGTAGGGCTTTTCTCAATGCTGGGCAACGCATTAGCTCTTGTCCAATACTTAGTTGATCTCTCACTATGTGCAGAAAACACATAGTTGACTAGTCGGCGGGTGTTGGCAGTACTTCCTCGGCCAGTTGGATTGCCGCCCGGACGGCTGGCGACATGGAGCCCGGTTTCCAGGCGAGTCCGGAAATCAGGAGGACGTCGTCACCTTGAAGCGGCAGGAAGACGATGCCCGCAGGCATGATCCCTGCAATGGACCCGGGCATCAGGCTGATGCCCACTCCACCGGCCACCAGGGACAGTGCCGTGTAGGGGTCGGAGACCTCCTGGGCGATCCTGGGGCGGAACCCGGCGGCAGCACACGCAGCGAAGGTGACCTCACGCAGCGTGGACCCCTGGGCGGCAGGCATGGTGATGAACGGATCACCGGCCAGCTCGGCCATTTCCACGGAGGCCTGTCCGGCAAGGGGGTGGTCTGCCGGCAGGGTAACCCCCAGGCGCTCAATGGCAATCCGGCGGGTGGCCAGCGACGGAGCGTCGATGGGTAGGCCGATAAAGGCCAGGTCCAGTGCACCGTTGCCCAGTTGGTGAAGTGCTTCCTGGGTCAGCAAGCCTCCCCGCAGCGTCACGTCGAGTTGCGGGTAGTGCTGGCGCAGGGCCCGTGTCAGTGGGGGAAGCGTGGCATGGTTCAGCGCACCCGAGAAACCGATGGCGAGCTTGCCATAGACGGTCCCCGTTCCGGCGCTGACAGCCCTGCGTGCCAGGTCCACTTCGTCCAGGATCCGGCGTGCGTGCGGCAACAGGGAATGCCCGGCCGGGGTCAGCGTGACGGACCGGGTGTTGCGCACAAAGAGCGGTGCGCCCAAGCCCTTTTCGAGCTTCTTGATGGTTTGGCTCAACGGCGACTGGGCCATGCGGAGCCGTTCTGCCGCCCTGCCGAAGTGCAATTCCTCCGCTACTGCCAGGAAGGCCTCAATTTGCCGCAGTTCCACGTTGCCTCCCGGATTCTCGCGCTTCAGTGCAAGGCTATATTGGGTTTGAGGTCCGCGATGCAGCCGACCGGAAAAGCACTACGGAGGCATCATGGCCAACTCGGCGTCGGGGGAGTCCGTGATCGAACGCGTCGTGAAGATCATGGATGCGTTTTCCAAAGGCCAGCCGTGGCTTCCCCTGAAGGACATGATCCGGATTACCGGAATGTCCCGCAGCACGGTGCATCGCCTGGCCATGGACTTGGCAGCCAACGGACTTCTGGAGCGCAACCCGGCCGGCGAGTTCGGCGTTGGAATGAAGATGTGGGAACTGGCCTCCCGCAGTAATCCCCTGGAGGAATTCCGGCGTCGCGGTTTGCCGTTCTTGGAAGGTGTCCACGCGGCCGTTCGTGAACACGTGGCCCTGTCCATTCCGGACGTGGAAACCAACAGTGTTCTTTACCTCGAACGCCTGGACCGGCATGGAACGGTCATGAACCTGGCGGAGGTTGCCGGCCGTCTGGACATCCATACGACGTCGTCGGGAATGGCCATGATGGCGCACATGCCGGGCTGGGTTCAGGACCGGTTCCTGGCGGGAAAGCTGGAGAAGACCACACAGGCAACGGAGGTGGACCCTGCCAGGATCAGGAGCCACCTCGCCCAGATCCGCGAGCGTGGCTATGCCCGTTTGGTGGGTGTCCTGGTGGAGGAAAACACGGCCTATTCCGTACCGGTTTTTGGCCAAGGCCAGGCCGTCATAGGTGCCATTTCCGTCGTCGTGCCTTCTGTGGACGAGGACGCCGGGCTGATACTCCCGGTCCTGGTGGCCGCAGGCCGCGGCTTGTCCCGGACCATGGGTGCTGAACGCCGGCCTTACGGCTCCCGTCCGTGGTTGTCCCACCAGGAGCCATGAGGGGTCAGAAAAGAGACCTGTCCCGTTCAACGGGAAGTTGAGCCGCTGCGTGTGACCTAGGTCCTAAAGTCGGTTCCAGAGGAACAATCGCCTGTGATCTGGAGCACAGCTACGGGAGTCGTTATCAACGGCCACCGGGCGGGCTGCACAACAAAGCAGCAGCCGGCGGTTTGTGCCTCGTCCAATTCTTTGCCGGGCAAGGCACCATGGCGGTGCCTCTTCCCGCGGCACTCAATGAGGAGACAGTATGGGACACGTGCAGCAGCACTCGCCCTCGGACGTCAACAATGCGGCCTCGCCGCTTGGAACAGGGCCGGTTGGAACAGAGCCGGTTGAACACGTCAAAATGCCCAAGAAGGCGGCACTGGCCTCCTTCCTTGGATCCACCCTGGAGTACTACGACTTTTTCATCTACGGCACTGCCGCCGCCCTGATCTTCCCCAAGATCTTCTTCCCCGGCGGCGACCCCGTAGTGGCATTGCTCGGAGCCATGGCGACGTTCGGCGTGGGCTACCTTGCCCGGCCACTCGGTGGCTTGGTGATGAGCCACTACGGTGACAAGATCGGCCGGAAGCAGGCACTGATGGTCACGCTGGTGATCATGGGCGTAGCCTCCATCGGCATCGGATTCCTGCCCACATATGGACAAATCGGCTACTGGGCAACGGCGTTGTTGCTGGTGGGCCGGCTGGCCCAGGGCTTCTCTGCCGGCGCTGAAGCCGCAGGTGCCTCCACCCTCACCATGGAACACTCACCAGAAGGCCGCCGCGCGTTCTTCACCAGCTTCGTGATGACCGGATACGCCTCTGGAATGGTGCTGTCCACGGTCGTCTTTATCCCGTTGGCAGCCCTGCCCGAAGAGCATCTGCTCAGCTGGGGCTGGCGCGTGCCGTTCTGGCTCTCGGTAGTAGTGCTTGCGGTGGCCTACTGGATCCGGACCCGCTTGGATGAGCCCCCGGTGTTCGAGGAAATCGTGGAGCATGACAAGCCCAAGGCCATTCCCGCCGTCGCGGTCATGAAAACCCAGTGGCGAGACGTCCTGCGTGTTGGCGTAGTGATGCTGTTCTCCGTCATGCAGACCACTTTCACCGTGTACGCACTGGCCTACGCCACCGGCCCCGCCGTAGGGATCGACCGCACCCTCATGCTCACCGTGAACGCCGTGACCATCGGCCTGTCCATGGTGACCATCCCCATCTCGGCCATGATCTCGGACCGCGTTGGCCGCAAGAAGGTCCTCCTGGTGGGTGCCGTTGGCTGCGCACTGACCACCATCGGCTACTTCTGGGCCATCAGCGAGCAGAACATCCCCTTGATCTTCCTGTTCGGTTTCCTGAACATGACCGTCTTCTACTCCTGCTGGAACGGCGTGTGGACGGTGTTCTTCCCTGAGATGTTCCCCGCGGCGGTCCGCTACTCCGGCATGGCGATCGGCAGCCAGATTGGCCTGATCCTGGCTGGCTTCGCACCGGCCATCGCAACCCTCTTGGCCCAGTCCGGTCCGAACGGTTGGTGGCCTGTAGCGGGCTTCACCATCCTGTGCCTGGCCGCCTCGGCCATCGCTATAATGACAGCCCGCGAAACCTACAACGTCCCGCTGGAGGACCTTGGCAAGCCGCGGATTTCCGTCAAGTAGCCAGGTCGCAAGCAGAACACAACGCACGACGCCGGGCGGCAGCTCGCGCCGCCCGGCACCGTCCCTTACGTACTCACCCAAGCAACTGACTCATATGTCCCGAAAGTTGGATCACCCCATGACCTCGCAAGCACCGGCAACCCGCACGTTCCGCGTAGGAATCGCAGGTTGCGGGGCCATTTCCCGCAACCATCTGGAAGCTTTCAGCGCCTTGGACAACGTCCAGGTGGTGGGCGTCTGCGATGTGGATCCGGACCGGGCCTCGGCAACAGCCAAGACCTGGGGAGTCCCGAACGCGGTTACCGGCGTGGACGAACTCCTCGCCCTGGACCTGGACATCGTTTCCGTCTGCACGCCGCACCCCACCCACGAAGACGTGGTGCTGCGGGCAGCCGCAGCCGGGGTCAACGTTCTCTGTGAGAAACCCATAGCTACCAAACTGGAGTCTGCCGAACGCATGGTGGAAGTCTGTGAAGAAGCCGGAGTCCAGCTGGGGGTCCTTTTCCAGCGCCGTTTCTGGCCGGCGTCGCAGAAGATCCGCACCGCGATTGACGACGGCACCTTGGGCAAGGCGATCATGGCCCAGTGTTCGGTCATGCTGCACCGCGACCCGGACTACTACAACCGCGACGCCTGGCGTGGCACGTGGGAAAACGATGGCGGCGGGGTCCTGATGTCCCAGGCCGTGCACCAGATCGACCTCCTCCAGTGGTACCTGGG
Organism: Paenarthrobacter sp. 4246; assembly: GCF_040546855.1. Lineage (NCBI taxonomy): Bacteria > Bacillati > Actinomycetota > Actinomycetes > Micrococcales > Micrococcaceae > Paenarthrobacter > Paenarthrobacter sp. 4246. The sequence goes on along the minus strand of NZ_JBEPOP010000007.1, from coordinate 44,313 downwards.
GGACGTGGCCGAGGTCTACGGCAAGGTCAACACCTACCGGCACGGAGACTATGTAGAAGTAGAAGACTCCGCGACAGCGGTGATCACCTTCACTTCCGGAGCCATGGCAACGCTGGAGGCCTCCACCGCCGTATCGCCCAACCTCGGAATCCAGCTCCGCATCACCGGAGAAACGGGCGCCTCGGCTTCCCTGACGGAATTCCCGGAAGGCAGCGATGGCCGACTGGACCTGTGGGCGGTGGGTGAGCGAATCGTCGTCGAGCCTGTACACCCTGAAGGCGTTGAACCGAACGTCGACCTGTCCAGCATCAACGGCCAGCTGATCCCGTTCCACAAACTGCAGGTCAAGGACTTCGTGAAGGCGCTGGAAACCGGCACCGAACCGGCCATTACCGGCAAAGACGCGCTGAAATCCTTGCGGATCCTGCTGGCAGTCTACGAGTCCTCACGCACCGGCCAACCCGTCCGCTTCGCCGCAGTACAGCCCACCCACGCAGCCATTCCCGAGCTGCGTGGTCGCGAGAAGGTGGCTCTCTGACCATGCTTCCCACCACGCCCGCAGCGGCAATGCCACTGACCCTGGGCCGCAACGGCCGCACCCCCTCGACACTCCGCAACCGCCTCGCGTCGGCCCCCATGGAACGTAACTACGGCACCACGGATGGGCACATCACCGAGCAGTACATTGACTACCTCGTGACCCGCGCCAAGGCCGGCCTTGGAATGGTAACCACCGAAGCGACGTATGTCCGCGCCGACGGCAAAGGCCGTACGCACCAGCTCGGCCTGCACGCGGACCACATGATCCCCGGGCTCCGCCGCCTCACTGACGCCCTGCACGCCGAAGGTGCGCTGGCCGCCGTCGAGCTTAACCACGGCGGCCGCACCGCGCAGTCCTCAGTGTCAGGGTTCAGGAACCTCGCGCCGTCGCCGGTTCCATGCCCGACGGCGGGCGGCGAAGTTCCCCGGGAACTCACCGCCGCTGAGTGCTACGAACTCGTGGCCGCATACGCCGCCGCGGCAAAGCGCGCAGTGGCTGCAGGGTTCGACGTCATCAACCTGCACGGTGCCCACGGTTATCTGATCCACCAGTTCATGTCGCCTATTTCCAACCACCGCACGGATGAGTTCGCGGCGCCGGAGTTCTTCATGAACCTGGTGATCGATGCCATTCGCGAGGCGGTGCCGGACACGATCGTGGGCATGCGCGTCTCCGTGCTGGAAGGTCCGGCCGACGGCATCAGCGCTGAACAGCAAGTGGCCATCATCGGAAAAGCCCACCTGGACAAGCTCGACTTCCTGGACCTTTCCGCGGGCAGCTACGACGCCGGCGAATGGATCGTGCAGTCGGGGGAGTGGAAGCCCGGAATCCTGGCCGACTACGCCCAGGCCTACCGCCAGTTCGGTCTCCCTTTGGGCATGGCCGGACGGCTCAACAGCCCGGAGATCATTGAAGAAGTCCTCTCCAACGGCACTTGCGATTTCGTGAGCTTGGCACGTGCCATCCATGCCGATCCCGCCTTTGTGGGCGGCGTGCTGCGCGGTGAACGGTACCGGCCGTGCATCGCGTGCAACGTCTGCATCGACAACCTGGGGCTCGGACAAGTCACCTGCACGGTCAACCCTGCTGTTGGGCGTTCGCGTGTGCCCGTTCCCACTCCCGCAGTCCGCTCCTCCTCGCGCGTGCTGGTGGTGGGCGCCGGTCCCGCCGGGCTCACCGCTGCCCGCGAACTCGCCGAAGCGGGCGCCAGCGTGACGTTGGTGGACGACGGCGCGCGGCCCGGCGGGCAGTTCGCCCTCGCCGAGCGCATGAGGTCCACGCCGGACTTCCACCGCTTCGCCGACTGGTCAGTCTGGGAGAACGAGCGCCTCGACGTGGACGTCCGCTTGGGTACCCACGCTGACACGTCCGACGCCGGCGCGTTGGCCCGCGATTTCGGCGCCGACGCAGTTGTCATCGCTACTGGTGGTGGTCGGCCGACGGCTGGGTTTGTTGGCAGTGATTCACCCCGTGTTACCGATATTCGGGACTGGCTTGCGGCACACCCGGAGATTCTCGACGATGGTTCGCGGGCACCGGAGGCTGTGACCATTTGGGGCGCTGATTCCGTGGCCATGAGCGTTGCCGACACCCTCGCTTCGCAGGGGACCGCTGTGCTGATCATCGGACCACAGGAAGCGCTGGCCCCGGAGTCTGGTCGTCGCGCCAAGATCCTGGCCGTGCCGCGTCTTGAAGCCAACCCGCGAGTGCGGATCTTCCTGTCCAGCACCATCGAGGAGTTCGACCGCGGCCGGGTTCGCGTCCGCCGCTCCGGCAAGAACGACCAGTGGATCGACGCCCCAGGGGAACTGCTTGTTTCCCGCTCCGTGCTGCCGTTGGGCGGACCTCTCACGGTGGAGCAACGCGAAGCGGAGCTCAGCCGGTCAGCGTCCATTCCAGTCGCGATGGCCGGAACCGTCGTCGATACTGCAGCGGCCATTGTGTCCAACGCGGTCAAGAGCGGGTACGACGCCGCTCAGCGGATTGCTGCTGCTTTGGCTGGCAGTGCTGACACTGATGGTGCCGAGCTCGCTGGAAACGCGCCGGTTCGCCGTAGCCTTACGGCGATCTCGCAGCGGACCGGCGATCCCGCTGCTCCCAATGCCTCTGAGCCTGTTGCCATTCCACCCCGCGGCACCCCACTGCGCCGACTCGGACTGGCGCAGCTCTCGCTTGTGGGAACCGCACCCCCGGACCTGGTGACCATCGCCGCTGAGGCCGGGTTCGACTTCATCGGCGTACGCGTGCGTCCAGTGACACCCACTGAGCGACCGTACAACCTCCAGCCCGGCTCACCCATGCTTCGCGAAACCCTGGCTCGAATGGCCGGCACGGGAGTCACCGTTGAAGACATCGAGTTCCTGCTTCTGGACGGAACCGGCCTGCAGAATGGCGCCGATCAACGCGACGCCTGGCTGCGGATGATGGAGGCGGGCCAAGCTCTCGGAGCGTCCACGCTGACAGTTGCCTGCGCGGATCCGGACCTGGACCGTTTCGGGGATCATCTGGCGCAGATGACGCAGGACGGCAAGGCATACGGGATCGTCCCCACGCTGGAACCCATCGCATATCAGACCGTCCGATCGATCCCGCAGGCTGTTGAACTCGCGAACCGGGCAGACTGCAAGATCGTGGTGGATGCACTCCACGTCAACCGCTTCGGCGGCACGTGGGCCCAACTCGAAGAAGCCGCAGGCCTGGTCCCCATGATCCAGCTCTGCGACGGACCGGCCATCCCGCCGCCCAGCAGGGAAGGACTGATCCTTGAGTCACGCTCGGAACGGGGTGTGCCGGGGGAAGGCGAATTCGACCTTCCAGCCATGCTCGCGTCGTTCCCCGCCGACATCCCGGTCAGCGTCGAAACCCCTTCCGAAAGCAGCGTGGGCGCCACCGGCGAACTCGCTTGGGCCAAAAAGCTGAAAACAGCAGCCAACTCAGTCCTTGTCACCCCCGCATTTACCTGGAGCACCACGTGAACAACACCCCATCCCTCCGCACCCTTGACTGCGATGTCCTCGTCATCGGCTCAGGAGCCGGAGGCCTCGCTGCGGCAGTGACAGCGGCCTACCACGGGCTGAAAGTCGTCGTCGTGGAAAAGTCAGGAGTCTGCGGCGGTGCAACCTCGTGGTCCGGCGGCTGGGCGTGGGCCCCTGGAAACCCACTGGCGAAAGCCGAGGGCTTCAACGAAGACAAGGAGACATTCCGGACCTACCTCCGCGCCGTCCTCGGCGACGACTACCGGGAGCAGAACGTAGAGGCATTCCTCGAGGCTGCCCCACACATGGTGGGCTTCTTCCAGGAAAAGACGTCACTGCAGTTCGTCCCGGGCAGCAGGATCAACGACATCTACGGCAAGCTCCCAGGCGCTGGCAAGGGCAACCGCTCTGTAGGGCCCAAACCCCTTAATGCCCGGACCATCAAGCCGGCCCTTCGCGCCAAGATGCGTCATCAGCTGTACGAGACGTCCTTCCTCGGCATGGGCATCATGGCAGGGCCGGACCTCAGCAAGTTCCTCTCAGCAGCACAGGGAAACCTCAAAGGGATCCTCCACGCGGGGTGGCGTTTCGGCTTCCACCTCCTGGACCTGCTGACCCACCGCCGCAACATGCAGTTGGTCAACGGCACAGCCCTCACCGGCAGGCTTATGAAGTCCGCGGATGACCTGGGCGTCGACATCCGCGTCTCCACCCCTGCCACAGCGTTGCTCAGCGACGACAACGGCAAGGTGACCGGCGCCGTCGTGCGTTCTCCGGAAGGCGAGCTGCAGATCAACGCCGGCCGCGGCGTCGTGCTGGCCACCGGAGGCTTCCCCAACGATGTTCAGCGTCGCAAGGAGTTGTTTCCCAAGACGCCCACGGGTCGGGAGCACTGGACGCTTTCCCCACGCGAGACCGCTGGCGATGGCATCAACCTGGCCGAATCAGTGGGAGCCCGTTTCAGGACCGACGTGAAGTCGCCCGCTGCGTGGTGCCCGGTATCGCTGGTGCCGTACCGCAACGGCCGCACCGGGGTGTTTCCGCACATCATGGACCGGGCCAAGCCCGGCAGCATCGGTGTCCGTTCGGATGGGAAGCGGTTCGTGAACGAGGCCAACGGTTACTACGACTACGTTGAGGCACTCATCGCAGCGACGCCGGAAGGGGAGACCGTGGAGTCGTGGCAGATCGCGGACAGCCGGTTTGTGCGTAAATTCCCGCTGGGAATGGCCAAACCGCTGCCCGTCCCGCTGTTCCCCTACTTGCGTTCCGGATACCTCATCAAGGGCCGGACGCTGGAAGAACTTGCCACGAAATGCGGCATCGACCCCGCGGAGTTGTGCCGCACTGTGGCGAGGTTCAACGCCAACGCACGCGACGGCGTCGACCCCGGGTTTGGACGCGGTGGGACAGCCTTCAACCGCTACGGCGGCGATCCCAGCAACCAGCCGAACCCGTCATTGGGGGCCCTCGAGAAGGGGCCGTTCTACGCGGTGAGGGTGGTGCCGGGCAGCTTCGGAACCTTTGCGGGCGTTGACACGGATGGCCGGTCACGGGCGCTCAATGACGACGGCGTCCCCATCGAGGGCCTGTACGTCGCCGGCAACGACCAAGCCAACGTCATGGGCGGGCACTACCCGGCGGGCGGCATCAACCTGGGCCCTGCGCTGACGTTCGGGTACATCGCGGGCCGCCACCTCGCCGGCGTGGACAACTACGAGGACGACGGTACGCGCGCTGACGCGGAGATCGTTCTCTAGCCCGGAGCTGCCCGGCGGGTTCGTTGTGGGGCCTGCTCTGCGCCCCATTTCGGGTGGGAAGCGCGCAGAGCGGGCCCCGCAACGCAGGGCTCCCGCTACCGTCCCGTCAGTCGCGGAACCGCGGGCACCGTGGTGACAGGTGCCGGCGCGGGTGGGGGAGCAGGTGCGGCGAAGGGTCCGCTGGGGTAGAGGGCAGTGGCTTCCACCATGTAGTTGGCCCACTGCGGTCCAGCGATCATGTAGCCGTCCAGGGATTTGTAGAACTTTCCGTTGATGGTGACGTTCTGTCCGGCTCGCTGCTGTCCCGCCGTCGTATCCCCAAAAAACGATGCAGTGGCAAGAGAGGTGGTGTAGCCGGCCACCCACGTGGCCCCGTTGTTGTTGGACGTGCCGGTCTTGGCAGCCACGGGAACCTTGGTGTGGACCTTGGGCTCGATCCATACACCTGAGCCCATCTTGAGTACATCCTGCAGGACGGCGTTAACGCCACGGGCCACCGACGGTTTCACGGCCTCCCGGCATTGGGGTGTTTGGGCTTCGAACTGGCGGCCCTGGGCATCGCTGATCTCAGTAATCGCGATGGGAGCGCAGTACGTTCCGTCGTTGGCGAAGGTTGCGTAGGCGCTCGCCAGTACCAGTGGCGCCACGCCGATGGAGCCCAGCAGATTGCCGATCTGGTGCATGTTCACTGGGGCGTTGTCGAGCCCGCTGTGCAGGCCAACGGTATCCACCATTTTCTGGATGCCGCAGAAGTCCAACTGGGCTGCGGTGGCGAATGTAGCCGTGTTGATGGAGTTGTAGAGGCCGTAGTTGATAGGCATGGCGCGGTAGTAGCCGGCATCGTTGTTTTGCAGGTCGTCGTCGGCGCCCAGGTTCTGTGCCTTCTGGGCGGAGCTGTAGCCACCCAGCACCTTGCCGCAGCTGGAACGCCACGGGAACCCCACGGGGTAGACCCTGCGTGAGGCGTCAACCACGGCGGTGGGGTGCTTGCCTTGGTTGAGCCACTCGGCGTAGATGAACGGTTTCATGGTGGATCCCGGCTGGAAACCACCGGCACCATTGAGGTCATAACCGTTCTCGTCCTTGGCGTCCACGTTGAAGTTCAACTGGGTATCGTATTTTCCTTCCTGCGGCACGAAGACCGTGTTCTGTGCCATTGACAGGATCTTGCCGGTGCCGGGCTGCACCGTGGTCATGGCCGCGCCCCACTTGTCCGGGTTGTCCCCGGCCGAGGCGTCCACTTGGGCCTGGGCAATTGCTTGGAGCCTGCTGTCCAACGTGGTGGTGATGGTGAGGCCACCTCGGTAGAGCAGGCGCTCGCGCTCGTTGACAGTGGAACCATAGGTCTCATCGTTGAGGATCAGGTGGGAGACATAGTCACAGAAGTAGGTGGCAATAGCTGCCCCCGCGCACCCCTGCCGGGAAGGCGTGATGTTCAGCTCTATGGGTGTTGCCACTGCCACGCCGTGGTCTACTGCCGTGATCATGCCTTGTTCCAGCATCCGGTCCAGGACGAGGTTGCGCCGGCTCAACGCCGCATCCGGGTCCACGGTGGGGTCGTAAATGCTGGGCCCGTTGACCAGGCCGGCAAGGAGCGCGGCCTGTGGCAAGGTCAGGTCTTTCGCGGAGGTGCTGAAGAAGTATCGCGATGCGGCTTCAATGCCGTAGGCGTCCCGGTTGAAGAACACGATGTTCAGGTACCCCTCAAGGATCTGTTCCTTGTTGAACCGCTTCTCCAACTCGAGGGCGAGTTTGACCTCACGGAGCTTGTCTCCCATGGTTTTCTGGCCGCTGAGCACCACGTCTTCAGGACGCCCCTCGGACAGCCGCGACTCGTTGAGTACGTTGGTGACGTATTGCTGGGTCAGCGTGGATGCCCCTTGCCGTGTGCCTTTTGTCAGGTTGGAGGTCAACGCCCGGATGATGCCTTGCGCGTCTACGCCGGCGTGATCGTAAAAGCGGCTGTCTTCGATCGCTACGATGGCTTCCCGGATGAACGGCGACATCTCCTCCAGGGGAACCTTGACCCGGTTTTCCGCGTAGAACGTGGCGATGTGTTGGCCGTCCGCGGAGACCACGGTGCTGGAAAGGGAGGGGGAATCGACGTTCAGTTCGCTGGGCAGGTCCTCATAGAACCCGATCGACCCGCCCACGGTGGTGCTGGTGAACGCCACCACGGGAACCACCAGCCCGGAGATCAACACGCCGCAGAGGATACTCACCAGGAAGTACCCGAAGACCCTCAGGAGGACCTTGCCGAGACCGGGTTTTGAACCCTTGTTGCGCGCCATTTTCGTGCCATTCCGTCGGGATGTCAGGCTGAAAAGTAGCTACAGAATACGTCCGGCAACGCGGTTGGGCCATGGCTGGGAGCCCAAATAAGGTCCCAAATCGGACTCAATCCAGCGGCAGCGTTACCCTCACGCTGGTGCCCCGCCCAAGTGCAGAGTCGATGTTCACTGTCCCGCCGGCGTCGTGCACTGCGATGGACATCAGCAACAAGCCAAAACCGTGCCGCCGGCCGCTGGGCGAGGCGTGGATTTCAAAACCGGCGCCGTCGTCCGTGATGGTCAGCTGGATGCCGTGGTAGACGGCGTTGAGGCGGACGGTGAGCTCGCTGGCATCGGCGTAATTGAGGGTGTTGCTGAAGGTCTCCTGCGCCACGTGATAGAGGAGGGCGGCGGCCTTCGACGAGATCTCGATGCCATGATGCGGGGTGTGCCAGTGCACGGTGACGCCGGTGCGGCGGAGCGGCGCGGCGAGCCGGTCAATGCATCCAGCGACGCCCAGCGCGTAGAAATCCACGGGGTGTTGGTCCTGGATGATGCCCTTGACGGCAACTACCTCACTGAGTGCTGATGACTGCTCCATTGCGTCCCCCACATCGATGTCTTTCATACTTGAGATTCGTTGCCGAAACCCCTCGGTATTGGTGTTCCGACTGATTCCAGCGTGGCGCCGCTAGATCAAGGAACCTTTTCGTTTGGCTCAAGTTCGCATCAAGTTTGTGGGGGAGGCTTGCAGGAGTCATGCCTCGCTTCCACAGAGCGAGGCTAAGCCGGAGGTTTGCCCAACATATGCGTGGGCTGTGAAGGTTCACCAGTGGCGACGGTCAGCTTCCCGCGCTGCTTCTTCAATCCGGTACCGGTGGGCTGCCCATTCCTCGGAGTTGCGGCTAGGGATGTTGGGGTCGCCCGGTCGCTGGCCCGCGGAGCCGTCGATGAGCTCGCGAATGATGTCTGCGTGCCCCACGTGCCTGGCGGTTTCCACGCACATGTGGACCAGGATCTGGTGGAGTGTCACGTTCTTCTTCTCCTCCGACCACCACGGCACCACACCCGGGGCATCCAACGGGAGGGACTCAATGGTTTCATCGCTGTGCTTCGCGGAAAAGTGGTGCAGTTCCAGGATTTCTTCACGGCTCTCAGTTGCAGGGACCCACATATCGGAATCCGCTTCGGCGTCCTCCGCCAGCCACGGCATCTCCCTGCCGCTGGGACGTCCGAATGTCACTCCGAAGTAGTCCAGCTCCACGCTGGCCACGTGCTTCACCAAACCCAGCAAATTCGTGCCAGTGGGGGTCAAGGGCCGCCTGGCGTCGTACTCACTGAGGTTCTCCACCTTGCCGAGCAGGTCCGCCCTCCGGAGCCGCAGATACCCGAGCAACATCGCTTTGTCATCCATGGGGAGCACTCTACCCAAGGGCGCTCGCGCCGATGCAGGGCCGCGACACCGAGTTCGTGGGAACAGTGCGGCTTCGCCGGAGAGTTCCGGCGGTCTCGCACGTTTCCGGCGAAGCGGTGGACGTGACCAGGTACTGCTTTATTCCTCCCTTCCCCGTCGCGTTGACTTCAACCCAAGCCAGTGGCGGACCCGGCGAAGGACGCCGGACCCTGTCCAGCCACGAGTGTTAGGAGCAACTCCTTGTCACTTCAATTTCCCCGCAGGACCCTGCTCCAGGGTGCAGGAGCACTATCCCTGGCGGCAATGGTCAGCTCGATGTTCGCTCAGAATGCCTGGGCCGATGCGGAACCGGGCGCAGCGGAGTTCGCAGCGTTGCGGAACCGCTGGGTGGACCAGATCACGGGCCGTAACGTCATCCAAGAGGGCGATCCGGATTTCGCCAAGGCCGTCACAGCCCTGAACAACAAAGCCGCTGACTCCCTGGCAAAACTCAACAAGTCTCCAGGCCGAACCTCGGTGTTCACGGACTTGTCCTTCGCCAAGGACGCGGAAATGGTCACTACCTACACACGCTTGTCCCAGCTCGCCACGGCCTGGGCAACACCTACAGCGGCGGTGTTTGGAGACGCCGGTGTGCTGGCGGATATCAAGGCTGGCCTCGCCGATGCCAATACGCTCTGCTACAACGACAGGAAGGAAGAGGCAGGTAACTGGTGGTCCTGGGAGATCGGTGTACCTCGGGCACTCGCGGACGCAATGGTGCTCCTGCACGCTGAATTGTCCGTTGGGGAGCGCACCGCATATTGCGCTGCGATTGACCATTTTGTGCCGGATCCCTGGCTGCAGTTCCCGCCCAAACGGGGCAAGATCACCTCCGTCGGTGCCAACCGGGTGGACCTGTGCCAGGGAATCATCATCCGCTCCTTGGCCGGAGAAGACCCGGCCAAACTCAACCATGCAGTCGCTGGACTCAGCCAGGTGTGGCAGTACGTGACCAGTGGAGACGGAATTTTCCGCGATGGTTCGTTCATCCAACACAGCACCACCCCGTACACCGGTTCCTACGGGGTTGTCCTGCTCACCGGACTGTCCAAGTTGTTTTCCTTGCTTGGGGGCACGGCGTTTGAAGTTTCCGACCCTTCCCGCAGCATCTTCTTCGACGCCGTGGAGGGTTCGTTTGCGCCCGTCATGATCAACGGAGCCATGGCCGATTCTGTTCGGGGAAGGAGCATCAGCCGCGAGGCCAACACAGGATATGACCTCGGGGCGTCGGCGATCGAGGCCATCCTGCTCCTGGCCCGGGCCATGGATCCAGCTGTTGCCGCTCGATGGAGGGGCTTGTGCGCGGGCTGGATTGCGCGCAATACGTACCGCCCGATCCTTAACAGTGCCAGCGTGCCCAGGACGGCACTGGTGAAGGAGCTCCACGCCACTGGCGTCGCCCCCGTGACAGAGCCGGCAGGCCACAAGCTTTTCCCGGCCATGGACCGCACCATGCACCGGGGACCTGGCTGGGCATTGTCGCTCTCCATGTCCAGCAACCGCATTGCGTGGTACGAATGCGGCAACGGCGAAAATAACCGCGGCTATCACACGGGCTCCGGCATGACCTACATCTACACCTCTGACCTTGGGCAATACGACGACGCGTTCTGGGCCACGGCCAACTACAACCGATTGCCCGGCACCACGGTGGACACCACGCCGTTGCCGGACAAAGTGGAGGGTGAATGGGGCGCCGCCGTCCCCGCGAATGAGTGGAGCGGCGCCACGGCGCTGGGCGAGGTTGCCGCCGTCGGACAGCATCTGGTGGGACCGGGCCGCACGGGCTTGACCGCACGGAAATCCTGGTTCGTCAGCGGCGACGTCATAGTTTGCCTCGGCGCGGAGATCAGCACTGCTTCCGGCGCCAGGGTGGAAACCATCGTCGACCACCGCAACCTCCGCCAAGGCAGCAATGCGCTCACGACGGCGGCAGGCACCATCGCCGGATCAGCCGGAAACGCTGAGGTACTCAGCGACGGGCGATGGGTTCATTTGGAGGGTTTCGGAGGCTATGCCCTGTTGGATGATTCCCCTCTTCACGTCCTGCGGGAAACCCGGTCGGGCAGCTGGTCCGGGGTCAACATCAACGGCAGCGCCACGGTCCATCAGCGCAACTTCGCCACACTTTACCTGGACCACGGTGCCGGACCTGTCGCCGGCAGCTATGCGTACGTGGTGGCGCCGGGGGCATCAGTGAACGTGACCCGGACATTGGTGCAGGGAAACAAGTACAGGGTGATCCGCAACGATGCGACGGCCCAGTCCGTGGAATTCCAGACCGCCAAGACCACCGCCGCCACATTCTGGAAGGCCGGGATGGCAGGGGAACTTGGAGCCTCGGGAGCTGCCTGCGTGGTGTTCTCCAGGCACGGAAATGAGTTGAGCCTGGCCGTCAGCGAGCCAACGCAGGAGGCCGCCAGCCTCACGCTGACTCTGCCGGAGGGAACGTGGTCCGGCGTGCTGGAAGGAGCTGGCACGCTGGGGACAGACGCCGATGGACGGAGCACCTTCACGCTGGACACCACGGGACTCAGTGGGCAGACGCAGGTGGTGAAGCTCCGCCGCTAGACCATTCCTGTGAGGCCTGTTCTGCGCTTTAGGGGGAGCGGAGCAGGCCTCACAAGGCGCGGGAAAGCTGGGGTATCCCGGCGTTCCTGGCCCCACATGAATCACGGATAACAATGCGCGGCCGCAGTCGGATTTGGTACAGCGGGCATGCGTCACCTTCGGTTAGCCGACGCAGCAGGACATCGGCAGCCATGACACCCAGCCGGTGTTTGGCGGGCGAAACCGCCGTGAGCGGTATCCGGGCGAGGTCAGCCATCTCATCGTCATAAGAGATGAGCGCCAGATCCTCCGGCACCCGAACCCCGTGCCTGGACGCGGCGCCTTCCAACAGAGCGGCTTCCCTGTCCCCGAAGACCAATGCCGCTGTGGCGCCACTACCCGCCAGCAGCTCAAACATATGCTCGGCCTGGTCGGCTTCCCACTCAGGCTTCGTTGCGCTGAACGCCATGGTGCGGTGCCCGTCGGTATCCAGTCCCAACGCCGCGATGGCAGCCGCATACCCCGCAATGACCGCAGCCTGCGTTGGATTGCTGCTGCGTGCGGCCTCGTTCGCGCGCGTGAGCAGCCCGATCTTCCGGTGACCCAAGCGGTGGAGGTGCATGACGGCGTCGTACGCTCCGCCTTGGTGATCCGAGCAGACATGCTCTGTGAGGTCTCCCGGCCCCAGGTCGTCCAGGCTCCGTTCCAGGAGGACAACCGGCACGGGCAGGGCCATGAGTTCAGCGACGCGCTGTTGGGGGTTTTCCAGACCCGTCAGCGTTGGCACCAGGATGAGGCCGTCCACTCCGGCATCCAGGAGGAATTGGATGCTGGCATTCTCGCGCGTGAAGTCGTAGTGGTACGTGGACAGTTGCAGGCTCGCACCCCGGGCGGAAAGGTGTTCCTCGATCCCCTGAAGGACGCGCGGGTAATACAGCTGCGTGTCCGGGAGGAGGACGCCGATGACAAACCGGGAGCGCTTTTGCGCACGCTGGGGTGCAGCAACGAAGCTGCCGGCGCCCTGCCGCCTGACCACCAGCCCTTTGGCCACAAGATCCTCGAAGGCCCTCCGCACCGTCGTCAGGGAGAGGCCAGTCTCTGCCGCGAGCTGCTGCTCGGTGGGGAGCTTGGTCCCCACGGCCCAAGTCCCGGCGAGGATGTCCCTCCGGAGGTCGTCACTCAAGTCCTGGAACTTCAAATTGGCTTTGGCGGTGTCGCGAAGTGCCCCGCCGCCGGAGTCCGGTTCCTGTTTCCTCGTTGGCATGATCCATCTCCACCTGTGGACAGACAATTTCTCCTATCATGCACCACGATTTAGAGAGTATTCAGGTAGTAATTGCTGCCGGACTGCGAGTATTCCGTGGCAACGGGGAATGCTTATTGATTCCTCGCTTCCAGGCCCAGTAGCAATGGAAAGGTGTCCAACAAGAAGCCAAACATCCTTTTCATTCTCAGCGACGACCAAGGTGCCTGGGCGCTAGGTTGCGCCGGAAACACCGAGATCCGTACCCCCCATCTGGACGGCCTCGCTGCCCGCGGCGCGCGGTTGGAGAACTTTTTCTGCGCCTCACCTGTCTGCTCCCCGGCACGGGCCAGCCTGATGACCGGGAACGTACCTTCGCGCCACGGCGTCCACGACTACCTGGCGGGCGTCGAAACCGGACCGGAGGCCACGGATTACCTGCACGGGCAGCGGCTGTTCACGGATGACCTCGCCGCTGCCGGGTACCGTTTGGGCCTGTCCGGAAAGTGGCACTTGGGCGCCAACGATGCTCCCCGGAAGGGCTTCAGCCACTGGTTCGCGTTGGAGGGAGGCGGCAGTCCGTATGACAGCTCGGTGATGTACAGGTTCGACGGCGGCACCAGCCGCCGGGAGCCGGTCACCGAATACTTGACGGACGCAATCACCGGCGATGCGCTGGACTTCATCAACGAAGCGTCGCAAGAGGCTGAACCCTTCTTCCTGGCCCTCAATTACACAGCTCCCCACAAGCCATGGAAGGGGCAGCACCCGCCCGAGTACGAGGGACTCTACCGCGACTGTGGGTTTTCCAGCTGTCCGCAGGAAGCCATGCACCCTTGGACTCCCACCGTGGACGGTGTGCCGATTGGCGGCGAGGCGGACGTCCGCGCTGCGCTGGTGGGGTACTTTGCCGCCGTCAGTGCCATGGACGCCGGGATCGGTATGGTCCTTGGCCGGCTGGAGGAGCTCGGAATGCAGGAAAACACCTTGGTGGTCTTCAGCAGTGACAATGGCTTCAATTGCGGCCACCACGGCATTTGGGGGAAGGGCAACGGGACGTTTCCGCAAAACGTCTACGATTCCTCCGTCAAGGTACCGGCGATCTTCGCGCTCCCGGGCAGGATTCGGCAGGGCGTGGTACTGACGGAATTGTTGTCCGCCTACGACCTTGCCGCCACAGTACTGGAGCTCGCGGGCCTGGACCACCGGTGCTTCGAAGACGGGCCGGGACAGTCTTTCGCGGAGCTGCTAGGCGGGCTGCCTCCGGCGGCAGGGGACCGCGCCGTCGTGGTTTTTGACGAGTACGGCCCCGTCCGGATGATCCGCAGCACGGGCTGGAAGTACGTGCACCGGTATCCCCACGGTCCGCATGAACTCTACGATCTTGTGGCCGACCCGGATGAGGGAGTCAACCTTGTGGACCAGCCGGCGCACGCGGCAAGGGTGTCCGGCATGCGTTCCCAGCTGCAAGAGTGGTTCCAGCGGCACTCTGTCCCTGAGTTCGACGGAAGCTGGCTTCCGGTGGCGGGGGCGGGCCAGACTGCGTCCGTGCTGGACGATCCTTTGGGGGCTTTCACCCCACCCAATTGGGACGGCACGGACGCAGCCGGAGGGTCTTACTAGCCGACTTGGGTCAAGGCGCGTCCGGTGCTCACTTCTTCGCCTGTTGCTCCGGGCTGCACGGGCCTGCCGGTCCTGTCGGCCTCATAGGACGCCAGAACCACCTCCACAATGTGGCGGGCGTGCTCAACACTGACTTTGGGTGCGCCGCCGTCGAGCACCGTAATGAAGTCCTGCAGCTGCAGGAAGAAGCCTTCCTGAATGTCCTCGGGTCGCGGTTCCCATACCGTGCGTGTCACGCCGTCGCGGCGGATCAATGTTCCATGGTGCGGGCTGCAGGACAGGGTGCCGAACTCACCCACGATGAGGATCTCGTCCAGGCGTTGGGCAGCATCGGACACCACAGAAATGCTGACGTGGACCCCGTTCCTGAGGGTCAGTGCGATGGCACCGTCGGTTTCCACGGGAACGCCGAAACGTTTGAGGGTGGAGGCACTTACGGATTCAACGGGTGCGCCACCGAACCAGATGGAGCGGTCAAGGCAATGGCCGCCGATGTTCATCAGTGCACCCCCGCCGGCCATGGCTTGGCTGAAGAACCAGTCCGGACGGGTTCCCGGACGATAGTCGGTGGTCCTGTAGTCGCGGATCATCAGGACTTGGCCAAGTTCACCGCTGGCCAGTACATCCTCGGCTGCCAGCTTCTCCGGCAGGAAATGCTGGATCTGCCCGATCACCAATGACACTCCGGCCTCCTGGCACGCCCGGATCATTTGATCACAGTCGGCCACGGTGGTGGCCATAGGCTTCTCCACCAGAACGTGCAATCCGTGGTCTGCGGCGGCCAGCACCATCTCCAGGTGCAGGGCATGCGGGGTATTGATGATGACTGCGTTCAGGCCGGCCTCACGAAACATGGCCAGGTAGTCCCCGTAGACGGAAGCCCCCCATGGCGATGCGACCCTCTCTGCGGCTTCAGGCCGCAGGTCGCAGACGGCGGCCAACTCCACGTTGCTGATCCGCGCTGCGGATGCTGCATGGAAGTGTGCCACGGCGCCGGCGCCAATGATTCCAAGTCGTATCAATTTCCCTCTTTAGCTAGGAGCCGGAGCGCGGGCTCATTCAACCGGAACGCCGCGCAGGTCTCCTCGATTGTTGGGTAGTCCGAAAAGAGGAATAAATGCCTAATTGTGCGGAACCGGCCAGCCGGTGCCCAGCGGTCGTTGAAACTTTCCAAAATACTCATTGAATCCTGCTTTCGGAGGCTGTGAGAGTCGTCTCACTGAACCGCATCCGGCTGGTTCCCCCCTCACTTGAAAGGTGATTCCCATGGGCAAAACAGCCCGTCATCTTCGCCCGCTGGCCGCCCTGTTGGGTGCAGCGCTTGCCTTGTCCACCACTGCCTGCGGCGGAGCCACCGATGCCTCCCCAGCCGCCGATGCAGTGGATATTTCCGGGTCCATTTCGGGCCAGACCATCAACTACTGGTCCATGTGGAAGGACGGCGAGCCCCAACAAAAGGTCATAGCCACTGCCATTGCGGACTTCGAAAAGGAAACCGGAGCCAAAGTCAGCGTCCAATGGCAGGGCCGCAGCAACACCGAAAAGCTGGTCCCTGCGCTGAACACCAACAACGTTCCGGACCTGGTGGACGGAACGTTCGCCAAGCTCGCTCCGGTGATTGGTGAAACCGGGCAGGCGAGCCCTCTGACTTCCGTGTACTCCTACGAGGTAGACGGCAAAGCAGTCAGTTCGCTGATCCCGGAGAAGTTCACCAGCAACGGCGTCTTCAAGGGAGAAGACGG
The DNA here is from genome assembly GCF_040546855.1 of Paenarthrobacter sp. 4246. Lineage (NCBI taxonomy): Bacteria > Bacillati > Actinomycetota > Actinomycetes > Micrococcales > Micrococcaceae > Paenarthrobacter > Paenarthrobacter sp. 4246. Next base: position 28,153 of record NZ_JBEPOP010000007.1, on the reverse strand, counting down.
ACAGCCCTGGATGGTGCCCTACAGCATCAGCTCCGACGGCATCTGGTTCGATGCCGCCAAGCACCCGGAGCTCAAGGCGAAGCCGCCCGCCACCTGGGATGAATTCATTGCGGTCCTGGACAAGCTGAAGGCCGCTGGGACGGCTCCCATCGCTGCCGACGGTGACATTGCCGGCTACAACTCCACGTGGTTCGTCACCGCGCTGCTCCGGCTCAAGGGCGCAGGCAGTTTCAAGGCCCTCGCTGAAGACAGGTCCGGTGCGGCATGGGACGACCCCGCCGCCCTTGAAGCAGCCGAAAAAGTGGAGACCCTGGTCAAGGGCGGATACCTGGACAGTGGCTATAACGCCAGTAAATTCCCGGCGCAACAGCAGCTCTGGGCAAACGGCGACGCTGCCCTGATCCTCAACGGCTCGTGGACGCCCACCGAAACCGGCTCGTACGCCGCACCTGGCTTCGAGTACTCGTCCTTCCAGTTCCCGGCCATCGACGGCAAGCCGGCAAGTGCCCGCGTGGACTTCATCGGCTTCGCAGTACCGGCGAAGTCGAAGAACCAGGTCCCTGCGCAGCGATTTGCTGCGTACCTGTTGGGCGGCAAGTACCAGGATGCCCTCGGAACGGACGCCAAAGTGCTGCCGGTGAGGCCGGACGCCCCGGTGGATCCCGCCGTCGCAAGCGTCAAGGCCGCCATTGACGCCGCTCCAGCCACGCACCTGCAGAACGACGGCGTGACGTTCCCCGGTTTCACGGAGAAGGTCTTTTTCCCCAGAAGCGATGAACTGTTTCTTGGAAAGGCCACAGCCGCGGAATTCGTGGCCAAGATGAAGGAAGCCCAGATCCAGTACTGGAAGGACAACGGCTGATGTCACTGGGTCTGAAAGAACCGCGCGCCAGCAAGGCGTCACTGCAGAAGCCGGCGGCCCGGAGACCGGCCACCAGGAAGGCGCCCGCTCAAGGCCGCAAGCCGGGAAGTTCCATCGACGTGCAGCGCAAGAAGCTGCTGATTCCGTTTGTGGGTCCGGCGTTCGTCCTCTACACAGTCCTGTTCATTGTTCCCGCCTTGGGTGCAGTGTGGATCAGCCTCCACAAGTGGGCCGGCTCCGGACCCATGAAATTCGTGGGCCTGGATAATTACGGCCGAATCTTCCGGGACCCGCTGTTCCTGTCATCGTTCGGCAACACCCTGCTGTTGCTGTTCGTGGTGGGAACTGCAATCTTCGTCCTCGCCTTTGCCATGACGCTGGTCCTCCGGGACATGGCAGGGAAGAAGGTGGTCCGTAACGTCATCTTCTTCCCGCACCTCATCAACGCGCTCGTGTTCGGCGTCCTGGCAGGATTCATCTTCAACCCTGGCGGCATGGTGAACAGCCTCCTGGCACCCCTTGGGGTAACAGACCCGCCCAAGTGGCTGGCACAGGACAACATCTTCCCGCTCATCATGGTCACCCTGGTGTGCACCACCACCGGCTACTTCACCACCATCCTGATGGCCGGCGTCGACCGTATTCCGCCCTACTACTACGAGGACTGTGCCCTGGCAGGAGCCACCGCGTTCCAGCGGCTGCGGTATGTGATCCTCCCGCTGACCTGGGATGTGTTCGGAACCTGTGCCGTGCTGTGGACCATCTCGTCGGTGAAGATTTTCGAGATCGTGTGGGTCTTCGGCGGCAGCTCCGGGGCCGGGGTGCCGCCGACCCAAAGCTGGACGGCCGCCGTCTACACCTACGTGAACGCCTTCTCCGGACAGTCAACGCCAGCCTATGGAGCCGCAACTGCCTCCGCCGTGTTGTCGCTTGCGCTGATCTCCGTCCTGGTTGTCCTGCTGCGCCGCGCGATGCGTCGCGACGCCGTCGAGTTCTAAAGGAAATGACATGAGCGAATACAAACTGCTGGCACCCGTGACCACCCGCAGGCGGGGACGACGGGGCGTCAGTCCTGCCTTGCGAGGGGAGCGCAGCGTGGTCCGGGGCGTCGGCGTGGCGCTGCTGTGGATGGTGGTGGCGATCAGCATCGCAGCCCTGGTGTGGATGGTGGCGCAGGCATTCCGGGATACCCGGGCCATCCTCGATGACCCTTGGGGTGCGCCTTCCTCCCTGGACTTCGGGAACTTCGTCCGGGCCTGGACCGTGGGAGACTTCGCCGTGGCCACCTGGAACAGCCTGCTGACCACCGTGGTGTCTTCGGTCCTGACTGTCGCCATAGCCGCACCTTGCGCCTATTACCTGAGCCGGGTGGACAACAAGCTCACCCGTGGACTGAGTCTGTACTTCATCCTGGGCCTCGGTATCCCGGCGCAGGTCATCCTGATTCCGCTGTTCGTGATGCTGAACAAGGTGTACCTGACGGACAGCATTATCGGCTTGAACCTTGTCTATATCGGGGTTTCCATGCCGTTCACAGTCTTCCTGCTGACCGCGTTCTTCCGTTCCCTGCCCTTGGAAATGGAAGAGGCAGCGGCACTGGATGGGACTACGGCCTTCGGGACGTTCTGGCGGATCACGTTGCCATTGGCGAAGGGAGGAATCCTGACCGCCTTCATCCTCCAAGTCATCTCGCACTGGAATGAAACCCTGCTGGCCTTGACCCTGCTTCAATCCACCGAGAAATACACGCTCCCCGTGGCTCTGATTTCCTTCGTGCAGCAGCAGACCTACTCAGGAGCCGACTGGGGCGGACTGTTTGCAGGCCTCGTGATCGTGGTCCTGCCGATGCTCATCATCTATGTATGGTTGGGCCGGCGGTTGACGGAGGGACTGACGCTCGGGATGGGCAAATAGCCCCCGACGGCGTTGCTACCGCGGACTTTTGTCGATCACGCAGAAGCGGTTGCCGTCAGGATCTGCAAGAACCACGAAGTCCGGATCCTCGGGGTACAGGTCCCAGTCCACACGTTGGGCGCCGAGCCCGATGAGCCGTTCAATCTCGGCTGCCTGGTCATCCGCGTAGAGATCGAGGTGGGTGCGAGGATGCTCCTGCACAGGGGTTTCGCTCAGCATGAGGGCGAGTTGGGGCCCGGGGCCTGACGCCGGCACCAGGATCACCCAGGTGTCATCGCCGGGCTCTCGGGGGACGTAGCCCACCGCTTCATGCCAGAACCGGGTGGCGCGGCCGATGTCGTTGACGCCCAGTACGGTGCTGCCGATGCTCAACATCCGCCCAGCCTAGCCCGCGTCCGGATCCCTTGTCGTGGGACAAAAACAAATGCCACAGTGAACCATGGCCACAGAAGACGATGTTCGCCGCATCTGCCTTGGCATGCCCGGTGTGACTGAGCGGCCGAGTTGGGGGCAGCCCGCGTGGTTCGCCAAGTCGCTCATGGCACGTATGTGGGAAGAAGGCGTCGGCACGGTCAAAACCGAGGAACGCGAAGCGCTCGCGGCCATGAATCCCGATACCTTCTTCTGGACCCCGCATCACGAGCAGTCCTCGAACCTGATGCTGATCCGGCTGGAAAATATCGACGTGGAGGAGCTCGACGAGCTGCTGCAGGAGTCGTACAGAATCGCCGGCGGCCCGCGCAAGCCCAACTAAAACGTCCCATGGAGCGCTCAGCAGAACATGTGCAGTTACCCGGTTGGGTGCACGCGCACGCAGGTTAGACTCGGCCGCATGGGGGAACACAAACGTGGGGAACAGAACACACCGCAGCCTGCCCGCAAACTGGTAGCCGTCGTCGTGCCTTTGCTGGGACTGATTGCGGTGATTGTGGGCGTGGTCGTGGCATGGAGCAACCTTGAGACGAACGTCGGGTGGTTTGCCTATGCTCCCCTGAGTGACACGGTCTTCCTGGGGGATAACGGCTCATTCGTGAGTAAGGGGACGCAGCTCGGCTTGGCCGTGGCGGGGGTTGGCCTGCTGGTCCTCGCGTTCTGGGCGGGGCTGGCCGTGGGGCGTCGCCGCTGAGTTCGCTGGAAAACGACGAAATCGCCGGAAAGCTCCCTGCGAACTGGCAGCTTTCCGGCGATCTCGGTGTAACGCGCAAAACCTAGGTGAGCTTCACCTGGCGGTTCATGTCCTTGTACAGCAGGTAACGGAACTCGCCCGGACCACCCGCGTAGCAAGCCTGGGGGCAGAACGCGCGCAGCCACATGAAGTCGCCGGCCTCCACCTCAACCCAGTCGTTGTTGAGCAGGTACATGGCCTTGCCCTCAAGCACGTACAGGCCATGCTCCATGACGTGGGTCTCCGGGAAGGGGATCACGCCGCCGGGCTGGAAGGTCACGATGTTGACCTGCATGTCGTGCGCGAGGTCGCTGGAGTCCGTGAAGCGCGTGGTCTTCCAGACGTCGTCCGTGTCCGGCATGGAGGTGGGCTCCACGTCCTTCTCGTTGGTGACGAAGGACTTGGCTTCAAAACCTTCCAGGCGTTCGTAGGCCTTGCGAATCCAGTGGAAGGACACGATGTCGTCGGAAACGTTCTCCAAGCCCCACTCTGCACCGGCAGCGAGGTAGGCGTAGCCGCCCTCTTCGAGGTGGTGCAGTTCGCCGTCGAGGGTCAGGTTGACCTGGCCCTTGGTGACGAAGATGACGCCTTCAACGCCGGACTCGAACTCGGCCTTGGGCGCCCCGCCGCCCGGTGCGATCTCGACGATCAGCTGGGAGAACGTGGTGGCAAAGCCGGAGATCGGCCGTGCAATGATCCACGAGCGCGTGTTGGAGAATCCCGGCAGGTTGCTGGTGACGATGTCCGTCATGACGCCCTTGGGGATCACCGTGTAAGCCTCGGTGACGATGGCCCGTTCGGTGGTCAGCTGGGTCTGCGGCGGCAGGCCGCCCTGCGGGTAGTAGTACTTTCCCATGCGAGATGCTCCTATCAGTGCGAAGTTGGTTGTGCGAGCCGCGGGTGCGCCAGTGCGGTCAGCTGTGAAAGTTCGACGCCGGCAAGCGCCTTGACCTCGTCGGTCCCCACTGCCCCGCACTGGACGCCGCGGAGGACGAAACCGGCAAGCGCGCGGGCCGTGGCAGGCTCGTCCATGACGCCGCCTTCGGTGCGCTCCACGTAGTTGCGGAGGCGCAGCGCCGCTGCGGGCAGGCCTTCGCGGTAGAAAGCGTACGACGCCGAGAAGCGGCTGGGCAGTTGGGCTGCGTGGAGATCCCAACCCTGGTAGTAGCCGTTTTCCAGGGAGCGACGAACCAAGCGGCCGTGCAGCTTCCAAGCGTCCTCCACGCCATCGCCGACGGGGATGATGTTGGTGGAACCGTCGGAGAGGCGGATACCCGTACCGGCGACAGCAAGTTGCATGACTTCCTTGGCGAAGTCGGCCACCGGGTGCTCCATGGACTGGTATTCCGCGGAGATCCCCAGGGAGGCGCTGTAGTCGTAGGTCCCGTAGTGCAGGGCGCTGATGCGGCCCGGAACTACGTGGGGGAGTTGTGCCACAGGCGAGGTTCCGTCAGCGCCGATGATGAGCTGCGGTGTTTCCACCTGGACCTCGAAGCGGAGCCGGCCGGCGGGGAGCCCGTGGACTTCCTCCAAGCGGGACACTGCGAAGTCCATGGCCTGCACCTGGGCCACCGTGGTGACCTTGGGCAGGGTGAGGATCAGTCCAGCGGGGAGCTCGCCGGCCTCAGCCAACGTTGAGACGAACCGGTCCAGGGTTTTCAGGCCTCGCGCCCGGGTGGGGGCTTCGAAGCACTTGAAGCGGATGCCGATGAACGGGGGAGCGGTCCCGGCCGCAACCGCAGTGGCAACAGCCTTGGCGGCAGCAACGGCGTCGGCGTCTTCTGCCTCATCGCCACGGTCGCCGTAGCCGTCTTCGAAGTCCAAGCGGAGGTCTTCGATCGGTTCGGCGGTAAGCTTTTCCGCCACCCGGGATGCCACGGCGGCAGCCAGGTGAGCCTCCTGGCCCAGCAGCTGACCGAGCTTTTCGAGCCCACCGTGAGCCTCCGCCGTCGCCAGCGCCTGTGCGCCCCACTCTGCTGCAAGGGAAGGCGTGAAGCGGTCGGCGGGAATGTAGACGGTGTGGATGGGCTGGCGTGAGCCGTCGTCGCCGGGGTAGTTGCGGTCCAGCAACTGGTCCGTCGCCGCAAGCTGGGATTCGATGTGAGCCAGATCAGATGAAGAGAATGAACCCATCTCAGCCCACCAGCTCATACGCGGGAGTGGTGAGGAAGTCCGTGTAATCGTCGGACAAACAGATGTCCTCGATCAGCTTGGACGCAGGCTCGTAGTACTTCTTGAAGTTCTCGTCGCCGAATTCGATGCGCAGGCGCTCGGTTTCTTCGCCCAGGATCCGGGTCACCAGTTCGCGGGTCACCGTGTTGCCGGTGTCCGCGAGGACGGACTTGTTGCGGATCTGCTGCCACACCTGCGAGCGGGAGATCTCCGCCGTGGCGGCATCTTCCATGAGGTTGTGGATGGCAACGGCACCGCTGCCGGAGATCCAGACGCCCGTGTAGGCGACGGCTACGTAGAGGTTCAGGCGAAGTCCGGCTTCAGTGACGTGGCCTTCGGCGGACGCGACGTCGATCAGCTGTTCGGCCGTGACGTTCACCTCGGGCCGCTGCTTGTCCAGCTGGTTGGGACGGTCGCCCAGCACGGAATCGAACACTTCGCGGCACGTGGGAACCAGGTCCGGGTGGGCAACCCAGGAGCCGTCGAAGCCATCGTTCGCCTCGCGGGTCTTGTCGGCACGGACCTTGTCGAAGGCTGCGGCGGTGACGTCGGGCTGCTTGCGGTTGGGGATGACGGCGGCCATGCCACCCATGGCGAAGGCGCCGCGCTTGTGGCAGGTCTTGACCAGGAGTTCGGTGTAGGCCCGCATGAACGGAGCCGTCATGGCAACGGTGGCGCGGTCCGGGAGGACGAACTCTTCGCCGGCATCACGGAAGTACTTGATGATGCTGAAGAGGTAATCCCAGCGGCCGGCGTTCAGGCCGGAGGCGTGGTCGCGCAGTTCGTAAAGGATCTCGTCCATCTCGAACGCTGCCGGGATGGTCTCGATGAGCACCGTGGCCCGGACGCTGCCCTGCGGGATGCCGAGGAAGTCCTGGGCGAACACGAAGACGTCGTTCCAGAGGCGCGCCTCCAGATGGCTCTCCATCTTGGGCAGGTAGTAGTACGGGCCGTGGCCGTTGAGGAGCAGCTGCTTGGCGATGTGGAAGAAGTGCAGGCCGAAGTCCACCAACGCACCCACGGCGGGTTCGCCGTCGATCAGCAGGTGCCGTTCCTCCATGTGCCAGCCACGGGGGCGGGCCACTACGACGGCCAGGGGAGCATCCGTGCGAAGTCGGTATTCCTTGCCTTCGGGCGAGGTGTAGCTCAGGGTTCCCTGGGCGGCGTCACGAAGGTTCAGGATGGCGTCAATAACGTTGGGCCACGTGGGTGTGCTGGCATCTTCGAGGTCCGCAAGCCATACTTTGGCGCCGGAGTTCAGGGCGTTGATGGCCATCTTGGCCGGGGTTGCCGGGCCGGTCATCTCAACGCGGCGGTCCTGCAAAGCTGCCGGTGCCTCAGCGACCTTCCAGTCGCCGTCGCGGATGTCCTGGGTCTCCGGAAGGAAGTCCAGACGGGACGTGTCGGCAACCTTCTGGCGCTTGACCTGACGCGCCTCCAGCAGTTCGTTGCGGGTGCCGGCGAAGCGCTTGTGCAGCTCCTCGACGAAGGCCAGTGCCTTGGGGCTAAGGATTTCCTCGGCGCGATCGATCGGCCGGGGATCAGTGACTGTGATAGCCATGTGAGCGGATTCCTTTGTTCTAGAGGGCGCTGGCGGCGTTGGCGTGCGCAGCATTGGCTACGGCGGTCGCTACGTCGGCGGCAACATGGGGATCGAAGACGCTGGGGATAATGTAACTCGCGTTGAGCTCATCGTCAGCCACCCGGTTGGCAATTGCCTCGGCGGCGGCCACGAGCATGTTCGGCGTAATGTCCGATGCTCCGGCGTCCAGCAAGCCCCGGAAGAAGCCCGGGAAGGCCAGCACGTTGTTGATCTGGTTGGGGAAGTCACTGCGGCCGGTGGCAACCACGGCTGCATGCTTGGACGCTACAACGGGATCGATTTCCGGAGTGGGGTTTGCCATGGCGAACACGATCGCGTTCTCAGCCATGGAAGCAACCTGCTCTTCGCCGATCACGTGCGGGGCGGAGACGCCGATGAAGACGTCTGCTCCCTTGAGGGCGTCGTGCAAGGTGCCGGAGAAGCCTTCTTCGTTGGTGTTCGCGGCAATCCAGCTGCGGTGCTCATCGCCGTACTCTTCGCCGGAGTGGATCGCGCCGGAGCGGCCGGCGGCGATGATGTGCTGCGCGCCCTGGGCCTTGAGGAGCTGGATGATGGCCGAGCCGGCAGCGCCGACGCCCGAAACCACGATCTTGACCTCGGAGAGCTTCTTGTCCACAACGCGGAGGGCGTTGACCAAGGCAGCGAGCGTGACGATCGCGGTGCCGTGCTGGTCATCGTGGAAGACGGGGATGTCCAGTTCTTCGCGGAGGCGGTTCTCGATTTCGAAGCAGCGCGGCGCGGCAATGTCTTCGAGGTTGATGCCGCCGTAAACCGGGGCCATGGCCTTGGCGATCATGATGATTTCTTCGGTGTCCTGGGTGTCCAGGCAGACCGGCCAGGCATCAACGTTGGCGAACTGCTTGAAGAGCGCAGCCTTGCCCTCCATTACGGGAAGGGCAGCGGCGGGGCCGATGTTGCCCAGGCCCAGTACGGCTGAACCGTCAGTCAGGACGGCGATGGTGTTGCGCTTGACGGTCAGGTTGCGGGCTGCGGCCGGGTCTTCGGCGATGGCCATGCAGACACGGGCGACGCCGGGAGTGTAGGCGCGTGAAAGATCGTCACGGTTGCGCAGGGCTACCTTGGGGACGACCTCCAGCTTGCCGCCGAGGTGCATGAGGAAGGTGCGGTCCGAGACGTGCTGGACGGTGACGCCGTCGAGGGCGTTCAGGGCGTCCTTGACGCGGGCTGCGTGGTCGTCGTCGGTGGTGTTGCAGGTGACGTCAACAACGATCGTCTCGTGGTGGGATTCCGTGACGTCCAGCGCGGTGATTGCTGCACCGGCTGCGCCGACGGCTGCTGCCAGTTCGCTGGTAGCGGTGAAGCTCGACGGTGCGGCGACGCGCAGGGTGATCGAGTTTCCGGGGCTCGGATTCGCCATTGAAATTCCTCCTGTAAGGCCCGTTCCCGGGCCGCCGTTCCAAACTAAATGTTTTCGTATTATGGATATTATTATCTACAAAGTGGAAACACAACCCCTTGCTTGGTCATGTTCGGTGTCATCGCGTAGCTGCGCGCTGTGCTGTATGTTGGGTGTTCTAAGCAATTCTTTTCACGATGCGGATAAGAGTTGTCGGAATCTGAGTCATGGGAGACAAGGGAATGGCTGAAAAAGCCTCCGGAGGCGTGCAGTCCGTTGAGCGCGTCTTTGAACTGCTGGAACTGATCACGGACGCGGGCGGCGACGTTACGCTGAGTGAGCTGTCGTCGTCCACTGACCTGCCCTTGCCCACCATCCATCGGCTGCTTCGCACGCTGGTATCCCTGGGCTACATCCGCCAGTTGCCCAACCGCCGCTACGCCCTGGGCCCCCGGCTCATCCGGCTCGGCGAAGGTGCCAGCAAGCAGCTCGGCGCCGTGGCTCGCCCGCAGCTCAAGACCCTTGTGGAACGGCTCGGCGAAACCTCCAACATGGCCGTCCTGGATTCCGACATGGTCATCTACGTGGCCCAGGTGCCGTCCATGCACTCCATGCGGATGTTTACCGAGGTCGGCCGCCGCGCCCACACGCACGATACCGGCGTTGGCAAAGCCATCCTCGCCCAGTTGGACGACGAGGTTGTCCGCGGCATCGTGGCCCGCACCGGCATGCCCACGCCTACGGCCAAGAGCATCGGCGACATCGACTCCCTGCTTGCTGACCTCAAGCTCATCCGGGAACGCGGCTACTCCATTGACGAGGAAGAGCAGGAGCTCGGCGTCCGCTGCTTCGCCATGGCCGTGCCCAATGCGCCCACTCCCACCGCGATCTCCGTCTCCGGACCGATCACCCGCGTGGACCAGAGCTTCGCCGACCGCGCCGTACCCATGCTGCGCGAGGCTGCCATGGCGATCTCCGCGGAGCTGAATCAGAACTAGCTTCTCCGGTCGCTTTTCGCCTGGTTGGCACTTAACGCCCATGTCCTACGACATGGGCGTTTCTGTTACCTCTGCGCGGGCTTTGAGTGCGTGGCCTTCTTCAGCATCGCGTTAACCACAATCGGGTGGACCGGCCGCACCACGGCAAAGTACAGCTTCCCGCGCCACCCTTTAAGCTCGACGGCGGTAGTCACCCGGATCAGCTGACTCACCGGATCCACCCCGACGGCCGCGGCAAAGTTCAGGTGTTTGTCCCGGACGAAAATCAGCGCTTCCTCGCCCGCCTGGTCCGTCACGTTGAAGGTGTCCCGCGGTGCCTTGGGAACGCCGATCAAGGGGACCAGTGCCTGGCGCAAACCCATGGCGCCGGCAACCCAGCGGGGCATGGAATTTAGGGAGAACAGCCGCTCCGCCCATTCCGTGGGGTCCGTGCTGGCCCCTTTTGGAAGGACCGCCAGACAGACATCCGCGTAGTCCGGCGTCGGGATCTCGCGGAAGGCCAATGAGTGGAAGCAGGGAGCCTGTTCGGTCATGGGCTGATCCTACGGTGTGGCGTGTGGGAAGTGAGCGCCCGCAGTGGCGAGGGTGCCGCGTGAGCGAGTGCCGGCGTCGTACATTCTTTGCCTGGCCGCATGCCCTGCGAGGCGACATGCCCTGCGAGGCGACATACCCCGCGAGGCGACAAAAGGCGGCAGTGTCCCCCAAGGAAACACTGCCGCCTGATGTCATTTGCGCGGGGTGGAAGCTAGTGCTCCGACGCGCTGGAGGTCTTGAGTGGGACTTCCTTGCCATCAGCGTCGATGAGCTTGCCGTTTTCGAAGCGGTCGCCTTCGCTGAGGCATTTGATGTCCTCTTCGCTGACAATCCGGTCCGTACCGGCGACGAACACCGACTGGTTGTCTGAATTGCCGGCTTTGAAGTGGTTGAAGAGGATGTTCAACAGGATGGCCATGACGGCTGCCGAGCTGATGCCGGAGTGGAAGATCGTGGAGAACCAGGACGGGAAGGCGTCGTAGAAGGACGGTGCGGCGATGGGGATCATACCGAAGCCGATGGATGCAGCCACGATGATCAGGTTCATGTTGTTCTTGTACTCGACCTTGGCCAAGGTGCGGATACCGCTGGCTGCCACCGTACCGAACAGCACGACGCCGGCGCCGCCCAGGACGGGCGTCGGAACCGCTGCGACAACGCGGCCCAGGATCGGCAGGAGGCCGAGGATCACCAGGATAAGACCGCCGGCGCTGACCACGAAACGGCTCTTGATGCCCGTGATGGCCACCAGGCCCACGTTCTGGGCGAAGGCGCTCTGCGTGAAGGAGTTGAACAGCGGGGAGATGGCGCTGGAGAGCATGTCTGCGCGAAGGCCGTCGCCGATGCGGCGGGAGTCCACTTTGGTGTCCACGATCTCGCCCACTGCGATGATGTCGGCCGAGGTCTCTGTCAGGGTGACAAGGATGACGATGAGCATGGAGATGATGGCGGCGATTTCAAAGGTCGGAGCGCCGAAGGCGAACGGTGTGGGGAATGCGACGATGTCTCCCTGGCCGACCTTGGAGAAGTCGGCCATGCCTGCCACGAACGCGATGATGGTGCCGATGACCATGGCCAGCAGGATGGAGAGCCGGGAAATAGCTGCGTTGCCGACCTTGCTCAGGAGAAGGACGACGCCCATGGTGGCTGCAGCGAGGCCGATGTTGGCCATGCTGCCGTAGTTGTCAGCCTTGGCGTTGCCGCCCATGGCCCAGTTCGCGGCCACCGGCATCAGCGTCAGGCCGATAGTGGTGATCACTGTGCCCGTGACCACTGGCGGGAAGAATTTGATGATCTTGGAGAACAGGGGAGTGATCGCCAAGCCAATCAGCGACGCCACAATGACCGAGCCGAACACGGCCTGGATCCCGCCACCGCCTTGGACGATCGCCACCATGGTGGAAACACCAGCGAAGGACACGCCCTGCACCAGCGGCAGTTGGGAGCCGAAGAACGGAATGCCTACCGTCTGAAGGATGGTGGCCAGGCCGCCAACGAACAAGCAAGCGGCGATGAGCAGGCCGATGTCCTGCGAGGACATGCCGGCGGCTGCACCGATGATGAGCGGTGGGGCAATGATTCCGCCGTACATGGTGAGGACGTGCTGGAAGCCGTAAGCGAAGGTGCTGCCAATTGACAGGCGCTTGTCCTCGGGGCGTTCCGGCTGATGCTTCCGCGAAGAGGTGGTATTCGCAGGGCGGGACTTCTTTTTGATGTTCATGGCAGACTTTCTGGGTTCATGGCAGACGTCTTCGTCTGGCTAACTGTGTCTGGCTAACAAAATCTCGGGGTTTTGGGGTTGGTTTTGTGTGCAGGTCCGGCCTGACGGGGGCGCCGTTGGCGGGACCTGCACACAAATCCTTGGATGGTGCGGGTCTTTATTGCTCGTTGATCGCAGGTTTAGCAGAAGCCGGCGATGCCGCTCCAGGCAACCGGCGCAGCGTCGATGTTCTCGCGCTGGACGGTTGCTTCGATCAGGCCGTACGGACGGTCCGCGGCGAAGAAGACTTCGTTGGGGTTGTCCAGGCCGAACGGGCTCAGGTCAACCAGGAAGTGGTGCTTGTTGGGCATGGAGAACTTGATCTCGTCCACTTCGCTGTGTGCTTCCAGGACCTTCTTGCCCATGTCGAACAGTGTCTGCTGCAGGGCGTGGGAGTAGTTTTCCGTGAAGCCTTCAAGCAGGAGGGCCTTGATGTCCTCGTAGCTCTTGTTGAAGTCCGTGCCGGCAAAGTCCAGGTTGGTGTTGTAGCGCCAGCGGGCGGATACATCGGTGGCCAGGATTCGGTCGGTGGTTTCCGGCAGGGTGGTGTACTTGTCGCGCGGGTAGCCGACAAAACCGGACTGCGTGGTCTTGAGGACGGTCAGGTCCTTGAGGCCGGAAATCAGGTGCGTGGTTGCGCCATCGCGGACGACGACGGCGGTGCGCACCTCTTGTCCGTTGCGGACGAAGCTGTGGTCGTGTCCCTCCCCGTGGGCCTGGATGCGATCCCAGCTGTAGGCCTCGGCTTCCCAGCGTCCGCCGGTAACCCAGTCGAATCCGCCGGTGAAGTGGTCTGCAAGGCGGAGGAGGAAGGACTCGGGGGAGCCGATGCCTTCACGGGCGAACGCGTAAACGGTGTTCTTCTGGGTGTCGGTGGCGACGACGTGGCCGTTGTCGCCTTCGAGGTGGGCGGCCTGGAAATCGCCGCGCAGCTGCGAGGTGACGTTCAGGTCTTCGATGTGGTGGCGGTCCGTATCCCGAGTGACTTTGACGACGCGGACTTCTGCTTTGCCGTACTGGTTTTCGCCGAGGACGATGTTGTTGCTCATGGTCATATCCCAACTTCTGTGAGGTGGAACCTACGTTCCATCAATGAAATTAAGCGCGTGTTTCCACCGCGTTTCTGGTGGAGCCGACCCAACAAAAAAGAGCCGACATCCATTGATGCCAGCTCATTACGACCCTGCCTGCTGCTCTCAGGTTACGTGACCTACGCCACGAACTCATTCGAGAGTAGCGCATGATTTCGACTTGTGTATATGGGTTCCGAAGGATCGTTATGAACCATCCAAATGTGACCGGGGCAACTCGATTTGCTCCGCAGGGGGTCTTGACGGGTTGTTTCACAACTGCCTACACTTTCCATATAACAATAAAAGATTTCCGAAGAGCGGAAACTTGATGCACTGGAAAGAGGAGGAACAGATGGACTCGAAGGATACGAACAACGTCGTGGAATTCCCTGCACCGGGTCAGGAACTGTACCTGCCCTTCGGTGCAACAGATCCGGACTTCTACATTCCGGCCGACTGTGACCGCAAGGCTGGCGGGTTCTCCCGTTGGTTGCGCGCGCTCCCGGTGTTCGGCCGGCAGCGCCCCTGAGACCCTGCATCAAAGGGGCGCGGACTCTGCGCAACAGAGCCAACGAGGCGGGCGATACCTGGGGAGGTGTCGCCCGCCTTTCCGCTGCCCTGCCAGTTTGCTGTGGCCCCCGTTTCGATGCCTCGCTGCAGATTAGACGGTAGGAGTCATCTAGCCGGCAGGAAGCCATCGAAATGGACTTCTCCACATAGGACGGTGCACGCCTTTCCCGGGCTCGCGGGCGTGGCGAAGCTTGGCTCATGACAAATTCCGCTCCCAGGGAGCTTCCATCCGGCATGGACTTGTGGCGGACGAGCCAGCTCAATGATGCCGGCTTCAATGCCCGGGCCATCTCTGCCCTGGTGCGAAGGGGCGTACTGGTGAGGCTTCGCCGGGGGTGCTACATCCGTGAACGCACCTGGGCGGCGCAGAAACCATGGGTTCGAAGCCGGCAACTGATCGCCGCGCACGCCCACGGGACACTCACGACGTCGGGTGGTGGCTTGGTCTACAGCCATACATCCGCTGCTCGCCTCCATCGCCTGTTCCTGTGGGGTGTTGACGACCGTGTACACATCACGCAGAAGAAGACGCCGGCGCCTAATTCGCATGGCCGCGATGTGGTGGCCCATTCCAGAGTGCTTGGGGAGGGCGAGGTGGTCCTCGTGGACGGGCTGCCGTGTACTTCGCTGGAGCGGACAGTGGTGGACTGTTGCCTGATGTTGGACTACCGGCAGAGCCTTGTCTTGATGGACCATGCCCTCCGAATTGGTGCGGATGCGACGAAGCTGGCGGAATTATGCGCAGCTCTGTCGGGCAGAAACGGAGTGCTTTCGCTGCGACGCGCTGTGAAGAATGCCGATGCCCGCTCCGAGTCTCCGGGCGAGACTCTAAGTCGGGAACTTCTCGTGCGACTCCGCATTGAGCCACCAGAACTTCAGGTGGAAGTTCGAACAACCGAAGGAAAGCATCGCTTGGACTTCGCGTGGCGCGACAAGAAATTGGCCATGGAGTTCGACGGCAGGGTGAAGTACTTCGATTACGCGCCAACGGAAGAGGTCATTTTCGGGAACGGCAGCGCGAAAAGGCGCTAATGGAGGACGGGTGGACGTTCATTCGCATCAAGTGGCGGGACTTGTTCCAGGAGCAGGAGTTTAAGATTCGCGTGCTGCGGGCCCTTCGCGCAGCCGGATAGATGACTCCCTGCGCATTAGATGACTCCTACCGTCTGGTGCGCAGCGAAGCATCGAAATAGTGGAATGTGATCTGCGTAACAATCGGCGGGGTGCTAGGGCTTCACGTAAGCTGGGCTGACGGCCACCCTTTTGGGTCTTCAAGGTCGTTGCAGCCCTGACTGACGGGTTGCGCTTGCTCGCTCGATGGCGCCGGACATATGGCCCGCACGCGTCGCACCGCAGCATGTCGAGTAAAACTGATGCTCGTCATCGAGCTATGCCAGGACGTTCACCCTGGCTAAGATCCCTGCCTTGGCAGGAGACAGACGAGCCGGGCGTGGGGATCCGGCGCCGCAGCAGCCTATGTGTGGCTGCTACCCCAAAGGAACATGTCATGAAACTCAAGGTCTCAATGCTTGGGGCGGTGATTGCGTTGGCCCTCGCCGGGTGCACGACACCGACGCCGACACCGACGACAACCGTCACGGCACCTACGTCGTCGCCTCCCGCGACCACTGCAACCCCGACTCCGACGCCGACGGCCACGTCCGCAAGCCCGACACCGACCCCCACGCCCACCCCGACGGCGACTCCGACACCGAGTGCGACCACCGCAACCCCGACTCCGACGCCGACGGCCACGTCCGCAAGCCCCACACCGACCCCCACGCCCACCCCGACGGCGACTCCGACACCGAGTGCGACCACCGCAACCCCGACTCCCACTCCAACGTCCGCAAGCCCGACGCCGACGGCCACGTCCGCAAGCCCGACACCGACCCCGACGCCGAGTGCGACGAGTGCAAGCCCGACGGCGACGCCCACCGCGACAGCGCCCACGGCTAGCCTCGCAAACCTGGCCCGTGTTCCTTGGGACGGTGGACCGGCATATTGGTCGAAGTTCCCCGGTGCGGCGAAGCTGAACAACCCCAACCTCTTCCCGGTGAGTGTCTACTTTGGAAAACCGGAGCACGCTGCACAGTTAAAGGACATCGGCGTGAATGTCTATCAGGAAGCTGAACACGATGGCTCCACGCTGACGTCCATCACGGATACCGGGATGCTGGTCATTGCAGGCCAGGAGTGGACGCGGGCCGAGGTGGGCTCCAATCCCGGCGTTGTGGGGTGGGCCACCTACGACGAGTGCGACATGGGCCTTGGCTGCATCGGGAGCACTACCGAGGAGAACCTGCAGCAGATGAACACTCTTGTGGCGAAGATCCGCGCCTACGGAGATGGCCGCCCCATCAACGCCAACTATGGCAAGGGCATCCTGGGAACGTGGTGGGCCAACGGGACCATGGATGACTTTATGGCGACTGTCGACTTCGCATCCGCTGACAACTACGCCTATACCAGCCCGTCTGTGGGAGATGCGATCAAGGCATCTCCGGCCTGGCCTGCGGGAGCGAACCCCGGCGTGAGTGCAGCGTACGGGTGGCAGGTTGATCGGATGCGGTCTTTCCAGGCAACCCCTGGGGCTAAGCCGAACTGGGTGTTCGTGGAATCAGCCCGGCCCTATTTGACCGAGTCGAACGCCACGACCATTACCCCTGAGCAGATGGAAGGCGCCATGTGGTCCGGCATCATCCATGAAGCCCGGGGAATCAGTATCTTCCAGCACAACAATGATCCGGCGTACGGAAACTACTCGCTGGTGGACATCCCTGCTGACCGCAAAGCGAAGATCCAAGCTGCCTTGGCCCGGATCCAGGCGCTGGCACCTGTCCTCAACACCCAGAGCTATGTGTGGGATGCCGGGGTTGCTGGAACGGACACCATGCTCAAGGCCAAGGACGGCAGCGCTTACCTCTTCGCGGGCATCGGTGTGAATGGTGCCACCGGCGCGAAGACGTTCACTCTTCCGGCCGGGATCACCGGTACTCAGGTGGAGGTTGTGGGCGAAAACCGCACCATCCCTGTCCAAAACGGAAAGTTCACGGACTCGTTCGCCAACGAGTACACGCATCACGTCTACAAGATCACGATCTAGGACAGGGGGAAGGAACCTACCCAGCCACCAACTTCCGCGCCGCCGCCGAGTGCTCAGCGATCAGCCCGGCGACGTCCAGCCCTGGAATCGCGCCGTCAACCACACGCCACTGACCGCCCACCATCACCCGGTCGGCACGGTCCGCCCCGCAGAGCAGCAATGCAGCGACGGGGTCGTGGCTCCCGGAGAAGCGCAGCTCGTCGGGCTTGAAGAGGGCCAAGTCCGCCTGCAACCCCGGGGCCAGCTGCCCAATATCGGAGCGACCCAACACAGCAGCCGATCCGCGGGTGGCCCAGCCGAGCGCACGTTCCACGGGCACCGAGGCGCCGTAGCGGAGCCGCTGCAAATACAGGGCCTGCCGGGCTTCGAGGATCATGTTGGAGGCATCGTTCGACGCCGATCCGTCCACTCCCAGCCCCACGGGAACTCCGGCTGCCTCGAGTTCCAGGACGCGCGCGGTTCCGGAGGCCAGCCGCATGTTGGACGTGGGGCAGTGCGCGACGGCGGTGCCCGCGGCTCCCAGCCTGGCGATCTCCTCGTCGTTGAAGTGGATGCCGTGTCCCAGCCAGGTGCGGGATCCCAACCAACCCACGGACTCCAGGTAGTCCACGGTCCGCAGTCCAAACATGGACCGGCAGAAGTCTTCTTCATCGATGGTTTCGGCAAGGTGCGTGTGAAGCCGGACATCGAATCGTTCGGCCATGGCGGCACTCTCGGCCATGATTTCCTTGGTCACGGAGAAGGGCGAGCAGGGGGCCAGTGCGATCTGCACAACGGCTCCGTCTCCGGTCTCGTGATACTGACGAATCAGCCGTTCGCTGTCCGCAAGGATCGCCTCAGGTGACTGGACCGTGGTCCTGGGCGGCAGCCCGCCGTCGTCCTCTCCCAGAGTCATGGACCCGCGGGTCAACGTGGCCCGCATGCCCATGGAACGCACGGCTGCGACCTCAATGTCGATGGCGTCTTCCATGCCGTCGGGGAAGAGGTAGTGGTGGTCGGCGGCGGTGGTGCAGCCGGACAGCAGCAGCTCAGCCAGCGCAACCTGTACGGCAAGCTCAAGGCTTCGGGGCGTCAACCGCGCCCACACCGGATACAGGTTCTGGAGCCACGGGAACAAGGGAGCGTTGGCCACGGGACCCCACGCGCGGGTGAGCGTTTGGTAGAAGTGGTGGTGGGTGTTGATGAGGCCGGGCAGGACCACGTGGGAGGAGGCGTCAAAGACGTCTGCCGGAGAAGAAGGCTGCCCGCCCGAAGGCACCAGCTCAATGATTTTTCCGTCGGACACCACCAGGCCGCCGCCGGCATCGAAGTCGTTTGCGGTGAAAATTCCCAGCGGATTCTTGATCCAAAGAGGGGTCATAACAGGTTCCTTGTCTGGTCGGCGTGTACGCGTTCCAGCTCAGTTAGGCCCTGTCTGCTGATCCAGGTTGCCGGACCGTCAGAATGCGGTCCAGTCCAAAAAGCGTAGAATGCACGACGGCGGCAGTCAACGCTTGCGGGCGGGTTCCGGTCACATTCGGGCACCAGCCTTGCCCCATCAGTAATTTCGCATGACGAAATTAAGTTTTCAAAAAACTATGGCGCGGCTCACAAACCTGGTGTTACGCTCTAACTGCCAAAGGCGGGCACCCGGACTTCGGGAAGCTATCTACCAGGCGCAACTTAACCTTCATCGCACATGCTGAAGCCTGGTAACCAAGCTAACTGGAGCTCATCTCTGTAGCGCCCCCAAACAGGTCACCTGGCTTCCTCAGCACTAAGGAAGTCGCAACATGAGTACAACCGTCACGGCCGAGCAATTCCTGGCCACCTCCATTGAGCTGGCAACAGCCAATGTCCTTAACAGTGGGGGCCCTTTCGGCGCCGTCATTGTCACCGCGGACGGACGAGCCTTCGAAGGCGTCAACCGCGTCACCGCCACGAACGATCCCACCGCCCACGCAGAAGTCACGGCCATCCGTAACGCCTGCCGCGAACTGGGAACCTTTGATCTCAGCGGAGCAACCCTCTACACCAGCTGCGAGCCATGCCCCATGTGCCTGGCCTCCGCACTCTGGGCACGCGTTGACCGCGTGTTCTTTGCCGCAGACCGTCACGACGCCGCATCCGTCGGCTTCGATGACGCTGTCTTCTACGAGTACTTCGAGAACGACAACCGGGACGCGCTGATGCCGGTAGCCAAGCTGGAACTGGGCGACCCCCAGGCCCCGGCGGCCCTCCAGCCGTTCAACACCTGGAACACGCTTGATTCCAGGATTGACTACTAGGGCCCGGTGGCTGACATGACAATCCTGGATAATTCCGCTGAGAAGCAGACAGCAGCTGAGAAGCAGGCTGCGCTCTTTCCCCAGGGAGACAGCGCAGAGCCCACAGCGGCAAAGCACACGGCAACCGGCCTGGCAGGTGGCAACAAGAAGCCCCCGGTGTCGAACTCCTTCCTGGACAAGTTCTTCCAGATCTCCAAGCGTGGATCCACGCTGGCCCGCGAATTCCGCGGCGGCCTGGTCACGTTCTTCACCATGGCGTACATCGTCATCCTGAACCCGCTGATCCTTGGCGGCTTCTCGGCCGAAAACGCTCCCACCGACGTCGCCGGCGGCTGGCTCTCAGCTGCACAGGTTGGAGCCGTCACTGGCCTGACCGCCGGCGTCATGACCATTATTTTCGGTCTCGTCGCCAACCTGCCCTTCGGCCTCGCGGCGGGCCTGGGCATTAACTCCTTCCTGGCCGTCGCGGTGATCCAGGAAGTCACGTGGCCTGAAGCCATGGGACTGGTGGTCATCAACGGCATCCTGATTGTCATCTTCGGTGCCACCGGCGCCCGGACGGCAATCTTCAAGGCAGTTCCCAAGGAGCTCAAGGCCGCCATCACCGTTGGCATCGGCTTGTTCATTGCCTTCATCGGCTTTGTCGACTCCGGCTTTGTCCGCGCCACCACGGGCGGCCCACCGGTCCAGCTCGGCGACAACGGCTCCATCACCTCCATCCCCACCCTTGTCTTTATCATCGGACTGCTGACCATGGGCATCCTCGTGGCACGCAAAATCCAAGGCGGCCTCCTGATCGGCATCGTCGCCACCACTGTCCTCGCCGCTGTTGCCGAGGCCGTGTTCCGCATTGGTCCAGGCAGCGCCGACAACCCCGGCGGCTGGCACCTCAATGTACCCATCCTGTCCAGCCAGTTGGTGTCAGTCCCGGACCTTAGCCTGGTGGGCCAGTTCGATCTCTTCGGCTCCTTCGCCAGGATCGGCGGATTGGCGGCAACCATGTTGGTTTTCACTCTGGTGTTCACCAACTTCTTCGACGCCATGGGCACCATGACCGGCCTGGCCAAGAGCGCAGGCGTGGCACACAAGGACGGCACGTTCCCCAAGCTGAAATCGGCCTTCATTGTTGAAGGCATGGGCGCTGTGGTGGGTGGCGCAACATCCGGTTCTTCCAACACCGTGTACATCGACTCCGCTGCCGGCATCGGCGAAGGTGCCCGTACCGGCTTGGCCTCCGTGGTCACCGGCCTGTTGTTCCTGGGGTCGATGTTCTTCACGCCGCTCACCTCGGTGGTGCCGCTGGAAGTTGCAGCAGCAGCCCTGGTGGTAGTGGGTGCAATGATGATGGCGCAGATCCGCGAGATCAAGTTCACCAAGTTTTCCATCGCACTCCCTGCGTTCCTGACCATCGTGACCATGCCGCTGACCTACTCGATCGCCAACGGCATCGGCGTCGGATTCATCTCCTTCGCCGTGATCAGCGCAGCATCGGGCAAGGCCAAGAAAGTCCACCCGCTCATGTGGGTGGTCACGGCAGGCTTCATCATCTACTTCGCCCGCGGCCCCATCAACGCCCTGATGGGCGTCTGACCCGGAGCCGCACCCCGCGCCGGCGGTCAATCCGGCACTCTGATCGGCGGTCCGTCGGTACCCACCGCACGAATAGGCGTCCGCCGTCGTCGTCCCCTTAATACAGGCACGACGGCGGGCGGCGGCTGGGCGGCCGACGCTCCGTCAAGGAACGGGGGCAGGGAGATGAAGCCCTTGCCCCCGTTCCTATGAACTCTGACTGACTGAACTCTTACTGACTTAGCCGCGACTTCCCCTCAACAACCTCTGGAAATGAGAATATGAGGCAAGATCGCGCACTGCTCCGGCCGGGCCACCCGGCCGGGACACCTGGAAAAAGGACGTGTTGCCATGCTGGATCTGATGCCTTCACTGGGCAGCTGGCGGCCTGCGGTCTCCGGCCAGCGATGTGCTGTGGCCACGATCGTAGGGACAGGCGGCTCCGTGCCGCGGCCCATGGGGACCTCCATGATGGTCTCCGAACATGGCGAAATACTGGGCAGCCTGTCCGGAGGCTGCGTGGAAGGTGCCGTGGTGGAAGCGGCCTTGGAAGCAATGCGCGACGGCGGCCCCCGCCTTGAGTCGTTCGGCTACAGTTCCGAGGACGCCTTCGCTGCAGGGCTCACCTGTGGAGGAGAACTGGAAGTCCACATCCAGCCGCTCGGAGCAGGCTCTCCGGAACTTTCCGTTTTCACTGAAGCCCAGCGTCCTGCAGCCCTGATCCGCCGGCTCGATGCCCACGGCGGAGTCATGGTGGTCGATGATCCTGTGAGGTTCCGCGCGATGGAATCGGAGGAACTGGCCAAGCTGGTGGGAGACCATCCCTCCACACTCTTCGCGGCCGCCGCGCAGGTGGAGCCGCTGCTCCAGGGCGGACGTGCCGGATTGGTCCGGCTCGCTCCGCCGGAGGGCTGCATCGATGGTTGGGTCACCACGGACAGGTGGGCAGCTGAGCACCAGGAAGAGGAAACCCAGCCCGAGCCCATCACACTATTCGTTGAAAGCCGCTTGCCGGCCGCGCGGATGCTGATCTTTGGTGCCAACGACTTTGGCGCCGCGTTGCTCCCCGCCGGACAACTCCTCGGCTACAACGTCACCCTCTGCGACGCCAGGCCTGCCTTCGCCCAGCAAAGCCGCTTCGCAGGCGCAGACCAAGTTGTCACTGACTGGCCGCACCGCTATCTGGAAGCCGAAGCAGCGGCCCGCCGCATCGATAACCGGACCGTGGTGTGCGTCCTGACCCACGACCCCAAGTTTGATATTCCCCTGCTGGAGACCGCACTCCGGTTCAACCTGGCGTACGTCGGGGCGATGGGATCCCGCAGAAGCCATCAGCAACGGGTCGACGCCTTGCTCGAGGCAGGCACGCCGCCGGAGTCCTTGGAACGGCTGCATTCGCCCATCGGACTGGACCTTGGCGCCGTGACTCCCGCGGAAGTGGCGGTAGCCATCGTGGCGGAAATCGTGGCGGAACGCGGGGCGGCCGCCTTGGAGCACGGGGGCAGTGCGGCCCGAAAGACCACCGGCTTCCCTTCGCTCAAGGACAGCACCGGCCCGATCCACCCGGCTCCGATCCACCCAGCACCTCAACACCTCACTCAGGAGGACCCATGGACATGAACACCATCGAGGCCGTGGTCCCCACCACGGACCCCGCACAATGGCGCGACGGCGATGCCTGGCTCGCCGGTGGCACGGTCCTTTTCTCCTACGGAAGCACCGTCCTCAAACGGCTCCTTGACCTTGGCGAGTCCGGCTGGCCAGCCGTGACAGTGACGGACAAGGGCATCGAACTTGCCGCCACCTGCACCGTTGCGGAGCTGTACGCCTTGCCGCAAACCGCCGAAACAGCCAGTCGTGAATGGCCTGGCTTGGCCCTGATCCGCCCTTGCTGCGACTCGTTCGTGGCCTCGTTCAAGATTTGGAACATGTCCACGGTGGGCGGCAATATTTGTACCGGCCTGCCGGCAGGGCCCATGACGTCGTTGTGTGCCGGACTGGACGGCGTCGCCACCATCCTCAGCCCGGACGGCGCCAGTCGTAACGTGCCGGTGGCCGACGTCGTGACGGGCGATATGCAGACTGCCCTTGAGCCGGGGGAGCTGCTGCGCAGCATCCACCTCCCCGCCACAGCACTCTCCGCGAGGGTTGCTTTCCGGCGTTTGTCCCTTAGCAACCTCGGGCGTTCAGGCGTGCTGCTGATCGGAAGGCTCGACTCCGACGGCGGCCTGGTCATCACCGTGACCGCGTCAACCAAAAGGCCTGTACAACTGAGGTTCCCCGCCGGGCAGGTTCCCGACGCCGGGACGCTGGCTGACGCCGTCGGCGATTCCATTCCCTGGCCGCTCTACCACGACGACATCCACGGGCTCCCGGCCTGGCGCCGCGACATGACGTTCAAGCTGGCCGAAGAAATCCGCGCCGAGTTGCTGGGCGAGTCCATGACCGTGTCCGGCGATTTCTGGCCGCCACACAACACCTCGCCCCAGCCGTCCACGCAGCCCTCACCATCCACCACCCAGCAGAAGGAGGCCCCGAATGGCAATTGAGATCAACGGAACTGCCTCGCAGGCCACGCCCCGCCCCGGGCAGTGCCTCCGCACGTTCCTCCGTGAAGAGGGCAACTTTGGCGTAAAGAAGGGCTGCGACGGCGGCGACTGCGGAGCCTGCACCGTCCACGTTGACGGTGCACCCGTCCACAGCTGCATCTACCCGGCCGTCCGTGCAGAGGGCAAAGCAGTCACCACCATCGAGGGGCTGGGCACCGCAGTAGGCCTGCATCCTGTGCAGGAGCAATTCCTGGAAGCCCAGGGTTTCCAGTGCGGATTCTGCACCGCCGGCATGATGATGACCGCTGCAACGTTCGACGACGAGCAACGCGCCAACCTGCCCCGCAACCTCAAGGGAAACCTGTGCCGCTGCACGGGGTACCGTTCCATCGCGGACGCTGTATGCGGTCACGGCAACGACCACCAGCACGACGCCGGAGCTGACGTTTCGGGGGCGCAAGCTGCCGCCGTCGTTGAAGCCACGCCCGGCCAGCTCGGTGATAACGTTCCCGCACCCGCCGGTCCTGCTGTGGTCACCGGAACCGCCCGCTACACCCTTGATGTCCCGGCCGGGCAACTTCCGGGCCTCCTGCACATGAAGCTCTTGCGTTCGCCGCATCCACATGCCCGGATTGTGTCCATCAACAAGGCCCCGGCGCTGGCGGTTCCCGGCGTCGTGGCGGTGTTCACGCATGAGGACGCACCCCAGCTGCTGTTCTCCACGGCCCAGCATGAGAATTACACAGATGATCCCGATGACACCCGTGTATTGGACAACGTGGTGCGGTTCATCGGGCAGCGGGTTGCGGCCGTCGTCGCCGAGTCCGTTGGGGCGGCAGAGGCCGGCGCCCGTGCTTTGGCCGTTCAGTACGAACTGCTGGAACCGGTCTTCACTCCCCAGGAGGCCATCCTTCCCGGAGCCCCGGCGATTCACGGAGAAAAGGACGGAGTCTTCTCCCGCATTTCCCGTCCGCTCCAGAATGTGGTGGCCGAGGTTCATGCCGAACTTGGGAGTGTTGCTGATGGGTTCGCGGCTGCGGACTTCATCCACGAGCACACGTACCAAACCCAACGCGTGCAGCACGTGGCCATGGAAACGCATGCTTCCATTGCCTGGCTGGATGAGGAGGGTCGCTTGATGATCCGTTCCTCCACACAGGTTCCCTTCTTGGTGAAGCGGACCTTGAGCCGCGTGTTCAACCTGGCGCCGGAGACCATCCGTGTGGTGGCCGGGCGGGTTGGCGGCGGATTCGGTGGAAAGCAGGAAGTCCTCACCGAGGACCTGGTGGCTCTTGCGGCGCTGGCGCTCCGCAGGCCCGTGCAGTTGGAGTTCACACGCACCGAGCAGTTCACGGCAACTACTACGCGCCACCCCTTCACCATTCACCTCAAGGCGGGCGCCAGCCGTGACGGTTCGCTCACTGCGCTACAGCTGAATGTCCTCACCAACACCGGTGCCTACGGAAACCACGCTCCCGGTGTGATGTTCCACGGCTGCGGCGAGTCCTTGGCCGTGTACAAGTGCGTGAACAAGAAAGTGGACGCCCACGCGGTGTACACCAACACCGTCCCTGCGGGTGCTTTCCGCGGCTATGGGCTGAGCCAGATGATCTTCGCGATCGAGTCGGCCATTGATGAGCTCGCCATTGGCATCGGTATGGATCCGCTGGAGTTCCGGCTCAAGAACATGGTCCGCCCGGGCGATCACATGCTCTCCACCACGCCCGAGCCCGAGGAAGACGTCCACTATGGAAGCTACGGCCTGGATCAGTGCGTGGCTTTGGTGCGGGACGCCCTGGATCGTGGCAAGGAGCGCTACCGGGCCGCTGGCCTGGATGACCTCGGTCCGGACTGGGTGGTGGGGGAGGGCTCAGCCCTGTCCATGATCGACACCGTTCCGCCGCGCGGCCATTTCGCCCACACCCGGGTAAGCCTGGAAGCGGACGGAAGGTTCGCCGTCGACGTCGGTACTGCCGAATTCGGGAACGGCACCACAACTGTTCACGCGCAGCTGGCCGCCACGGCGCTGGCGACCGCAGCGACAAAAGTGACCGTACGGCAGTCCGATACCGACCTCGTGGAACACGACACCGGAGCGTTCGGCTCGGCCGGAACCGTGGTGGCCGGCAAAGCGACGCTCGGCGCGGCGCTGGAACTTGCCACCCGGATCCAGACGGTGGCCGCTTCGCTGACCGGAGCGGCCCTGACGGATTGCCGCCTGGTGGATGGCGCCGTCGAGTGTGGCGACCGCACGGTGACGCTGACGGAAATCGTCGACGCCGCCCTGCTGCAGGGCGTTCGACTCACCACCGACGGCAACTGGGGTGGGACGCCGCGATCTGTCGCGTTCAACGTCCATGGCTTCCGGGTGGCTGTTAATACGGGAACCGGTGAGCTTCGGATCCTGCAGAGTGTCCAGGCCGCCGACGCCGGTGTTGTGGTGAATCCGCGGCAATGCCGTGGGCAGATCGAGGGCGGCATTGCGCAGGCGCTCGGAGCTGTGCTGTACGAGGAAGTGAAAGTGGACGACGCCGGACGGGTCACCACGGACATCCTGCGGCAGTACCACATCCCGTCGTTCGCGGACGTGCCCCGGAGCGAGGTGTACTTCGCCACCACCAACGACTCCACTGGCCCGCTGGGCGCCAAGTCCATGAGCGAGAGCCCGTTCAACCCCGTGGCTCCGGCCCTGGCCAACGCGATCCGCAACGCCACGGGGATCCGCTTCGGCGAACTGCCCATCGCGCGGGACAAGATCTACCTGGCCCTCCGCGATCGCACCCTGATCTCCAACTGATCCGACCCAGCTGAGTAACAGCAAACGTCGGTATGAGCCCTCAGTGCGACGTTTGCTGTTACTCACTTGGGTGAGACGGCGAGTTCCATGAACACGCTGTTCGGGTCCAGGGTGTAATCCCCGAACGGAGGGCACTCGGTAAATCCGTGCCGGGCGTACAACCGGCGGGCCGGAGCAAAATAATCCTCGGTTCCCGTTTCCAGGCTCACGCGCTTGAACCCCCGCCCGCGGGCTTCGGCCACGATGTGCTCCAGCATCAAGGTGGCCACTCCGCGTCCCCGCGCGCTGGCCGTAGTGCGCATGGACTTGATCTCGGCCTGCCCGGTGGAGAGTGTCTTCAACGCACCGCAGCCCAGCAACACCCCATCTTCGCGTGCCGTCC
Organism: Paenarthrobacter sp. 4246; assembly: GCF_040546855.1. Classification (NCBI taxonomy): domain Bacteria; kingdom Bacillati; phylum Actinomycetota; class Actinomycetes; order Micrococcales; family Micrococcaceae; genus Paenarthrobacter; species Paenarthrobacter sp. 4246. Next base: position 1,476 of record NZ_JBEPOP010000007.1, on the reverse strand, counting down.
AGAAGGTGATGGACTCGTGCGACAACGCCGAGTGGTCCAGAGCGTGCACGCTCTCGGCGGGCGACGTGGCGAACATATCGGCCAGGTGCTCGCTGAGGAGTTGATGGACATCGGGGCGTGCGGGATCGTCAAGGTCGATGCGGATCATGCGTTCAAAGTTACCCGGGCCCTTGACCCAGGCACCAATACTTACATCTCCAGCAAGTGCAGCTGGTCCTTCGTGTCCAGGTCCTCGCCGGAGCAAAGGTCGCTACAGTCCACCAAGTCCACCAGGCCCGGATGCGCCTTGAGGAACGATCGCGCTCCAGTGTCGCCATGAGCCGCCGCAGCGGCTTCCGCGCGGAGTCCGACGTCGAAAATCACCGGGTGCCTGCGCTTCAGGTGTCCCGACTCATCAGGGTACGCGGCTGCGGTGACCCGGCCGGGACGGTGGCTGCCCAGCAGCCTGCTCACCGCCGTCGGAGTTAATCCGGGCTGGTCTACCAGCGCCACCATGATGCTGTTGCCAGGGGTGGCGGCGTCGATTCCGGCGCGGAAAGAGCCTGCCATGCCTTTGCCCCACTGCTCGTTCTCCACCACTACGTAGCGGCCCAGATCCGTGACGCTTCTGACGCGGTCGGCCTCGGCGCCGAGTACCACCACAACCTCGCGGCAACCGCCGTCGAACAGGGTGTTGGCCAGAACCTCCACCAACGTCCGGCCGCGGAATGGGAGCAGCGCCTTCGGGCCGCGGCCCAAGCGGGTGCCGGCCCCTGCAGCGAGGAGCACGCCCGTGGTGGGGCCCATGCCGGAGTCAGTCATATCCTCACGATACGCGCGGGGGTGCATGCGGTCTCTAGCTCCTTGGATGCTTTCGAAGAGATCTACCGATATCGGTTGTAAATTACCCATCAGTAGGGCTTTTGGCCGTCTGAAATGGCCGATATCGTCTATGGGGGAGTTATGAAGTCAGCTCGAAGACGCAACGACGCGTGAAAGATCAGGGGAAAATGGCTGGCACTTTCGAAATTCTGAAAGCAGGATCCAACTCATTCCGGTTCAGGCTCACCGCCGAGGACGGCACGATTGTGGCAGTGTCGCCACAATTTCCAAACCTGAAGGCCGTGGTGGCCGGCATCAACGCCGTCCGCGAAAATGCGGCAACCGGCTTTGTGGTGGACCGACGGAACCTGGGGACCTAGATCCGGTCCAAAGAAACCAGCGACACAAAAAGTTGGCGGCGGTGTTCTTTACGAACACAGCCGCCAACTTTGTTGGTGCGGGAGGTTAGGCGTCGCCGCCTGCGCCGCCTGTAGTGCCGGCGTTTACGTCCAGCAGTTTGTAACGGTCAATGGCGTACGACGGCGTGCCCTCCTCGACCTCGCCCCTCGCCGCCAGCAACTGCAGGGTTTTGGCGACGATGGAGTGGGTGTCGTTTTTGAAGTAGCGGCGTGCGGCTTGGCGGGTGTCGGAGAAGCCGAAGCCGTCTGCTCCGAG